>DASYAT010000043.1:0-55922 GCA_036501205.1 Streptosporangiaceae bacterium
GGTCACGTTAAGTAAAAACAAAGAGAGCGTCGCTCACAGCGGCCAAGCCGCCCCGCGCCGGCCAGCCGAACAGGATCACTTCGGGAGAAGGCTTGCCCCCGTCACCGCGGCCGCAGCGGCTCAGCCCACGACGAGGGCCCCTGGGCTCGTCCAAAGAAAATCTCGCGACTGCGTGTAACCCGCAACCGTTCGGACGACCTCTGTTTTTGATCGTGACCCCAGCGATCGGGACTCGCAGCCGACACCGGGGGGCCGAGGGGTCGCCCCCCCGGGAGATATCCGCGAGTGGCGGGGGAAGATGGCGTCAGCCAGCAAGCAGGGGTGACCCACGAGCGTCGGCGGAGCCGACACCGGGGGGCCGGGGGGTCGCCCCCCCGGGAGATATCCGCGAGTGGCGGGGGAAGATGGCG
The DNA here is from genome assembly GCA_036501205.1 of Streptosporangiaceae bacterium. Classification (GTDB taxonomy): domain Bacteria; phylum Actinomycetota; class Actinomycetes; order Streptosporangiales; family Streptosporangiaceae; genus Chersky-822. Next base: position 411 of record DASYAT010000043.1, read on the forward strand.
TCAGCCAGCAAGCAGGGGTGACCCACGAGCGGTGGAGGTGGGATTTGAACCCACGGACCGGTGAAATATCCCCGATTACGGACATGAACCCGAAAACCAGTGAGAAATCCCCGGATTGGGGATCTCATGCGTCCACCATAGCGGGCGCCCCACGGCCCGCGTCAAGCGGCTTCCGTCGTCTGCGGTCTCCGAGGGCTGTCCGACTTAGGTGCCCGAGGTTTCGTGGGGACGCGAGGCTGCTGGCGGAGCTGCCCGGTCTTCTGCCTGGTTCAGCAAGGTGATGATCCGCATTCGGAGTTCGTGCAGGGTGAGGAAGGTGACGCCGAGATCCGGGTTGTCTGGTACCGGGCAGTGCTCGATGAGTGCTCCGGTGACGGCGATGAGCGCGTTGAGTGAGGCTTGGGCTGGCTGGGCCAGGCCCGTTTCCGACGGGCCGGTCAGCGTCAGGGTGGCGGCGTCGGTTTGGCCGGGGATGGTCAGTGTCATGCCGTGCGCGCTGGCGTGGATGAGGTGGCTTCCGGTGACGTACAGGTACCGCAGGTAGTTCATGTCGGCTTTGGCCTCAAGCCTGGCGAAGGTCAGCGGCGGCTGGACCAGCCCGGTGGCCCACCCGTAGTCGTCCCGGTAATCGCGCCCGTAGCGGCTGATCAGCCGGTCGTGCTCCTTCTTCAGCTTCTTCATCGTTCCGGCCGGGAGCGCAGGCCATCCCAGTGCGCGGCCGGAACGCTGGCGGTGCTGGACCTGGCGGTACTGGTCGATGTGGGTGTGGTCGAGATAGCGGTCACGCGAACCAAATAAGCTACGGGCTACGAGCCAACCGGTCCATAGGAAGCGGAGGAGCAGCCGTATGAGCATCCTGAACATGCGTGTAGCCGCCAAGGTGCTTGGCGCTGGTCAGCGTCTGCTCGGCGACGACAGCGCGATCCATCTCAACGGCTCGCGGGCTTGCTGACCGGCCCGCCTCATCTAGCTCGCGGCGCTGATACATGGAGCCGAAGTTGCCGGACCGTGCAACCATGAGGTGTCCCAACTTTGCTCTGAGCGCCAGCATCGAGTGTCGTCAGCGGTCGGAAGGCCCCGGATTGCGGCTCAGCGTTCAGACTACGATAAGAGCCGGATACTGGCCTTCAGGATAGTTAGGTATGTACGAGAAGCACCATCCCAGATACTCCTTGAGTATCGAACAGGGTACGGCAGGTGTGCCGGACGATGACCAGTATCACGTGTTCGTTAACGGGGTAATCGTCCTTTCAACCCGCGTCTTTGACTATGCAAAGATCACCTACGAAGAGCAGAAGGAAGAGTTGCGGGTAGCGGCAGGTGACCCCGATCCGCGTGAGGTTCTTCGCAGGGAGAATACCGGGAGGGACCTGCGTGCACTTCGGGCCGATGGGATCGCTCAACGAACCAAGAAGGACCGGGGTGGACCGGGTGGACGTGGAGGCGTGTAACCAGTACTCCATCTGATGGGTGTTTCACTCACTTGTCTCTGTCCGAGGGCGCCGATAACACAGCCCCGGGGCCTCGCCCACGACCGCAGGCCATCCCCCGGAGACGGGCCGCCCGCCGGTAGGCGGGAAAGATAACGGAGTAGACGAGTCTCTCGCCTCCGGTGAGGGCAGCAGGGCCGTAAGGTGTGGACTTCCGAAGGTCAGCAAGGGGAGTTCTTCGTGGCCCGCTTCTGCGACTTCCCTGCGAAACGTCACGAGCGCGGTCCCAGCCAGCTCCGTTAGCCCGTAATCGCCAGGATTCGACGGGCTTGCGGTGTAGCGGAAGGAGACCGGCGTCTGGTCGCCTTTGGGCAGGGAAAGCTGGTAGGCGCCCGGATGCCCGTCAGCCGGGCTGAATCGGTCGCGGGTGAGCTGGTTTGCCGTGAGGATGGTTTCCAGGTCTGCCAGGGTGACCGATCCTACGAGGGCTGGAGGCCGGTCGATGCGGCCGATTACCTCCGGCGTGTCGCCGAAGTCGCTGCTCTGCACAGGTTGATCTGCCAGGCTCGCGAGATCGTTCCTGATTTCGCGGAGGGTGTCGTCGGTGTCGTCATCCTGACTGGCCGCATCGGCGAGGGCAAGCTGCTCGATGGCCTTCTCGACGGTGCCGAGGACCGGCTGGGCGTTGCCGACGATATCGGTGAAGTCGCTGTAGTCTCCTGCGATGCCTTCGTATACACGCTGCTCTACGGTGTCGGCGTAGAAGTAGTTGATGATCCGGATGTCGCGGTACCTGGCTCCGACCCGGTCGATGCGGCCGATGCGCTGTTCGACACGCATCAGGTTCCAGGGCATGTCGTAGTTGATCAGGCATCCTGCTGTCTGGAGGTTGAGTCCCTCGCTCATTGAGTCGGTGCCCAGCAAGATGGTTATGCCGCCGTCGCGGAACCGTTCCCTCAGCTCGGCGCGGGTGACCGGTTCCCATGTCTGTGACTCGGGATCGTAGACCTCGCCGCCACGGCCTGAGTAGCAGCCCACGGAGTGGTAATCCGCTGTGGTGAGACGCTCTCGGATGTAATCGAGCGTGTCTGTGTACTGGGTGAACACGACCACGCTCGCGTAGGTGTTGAGTTCGGCACGGATGTCGCTGACCAGCTGGGTGGCCTTGGTGTCTTCCCCGGTGATCTTCTCAAGCTCGGCTAGGAAGAGGCGCAGTTCGCTGATCTCGCCGCGCAGCAGGTCGGCGGTCGCGTCGAATTCCTCGGGGTCGAAAAGGGCGTTCTCGACGTCGTACTGGTCGTCGGCGGCAAGCAGTTCGTTGAGGCTCATGCCCTGTTCAAGGACATCGAGGCGGCGGCGCAGCGAGCAGCGGATCGCCTCGAAGGAGGAGGTCAGCCGGCGCCGGTAGACCGTCATGATGAACCCGAGTGCCTGGGTGCCGGCGTTCGCCTTGTAGTTGTTGTAGTGGCGGCGGATGTACTCCTCGATGCGCACGTACAGCCTGCGCTCGGCGGGCGCTAGCTCGATGAACTCATCCCGCACGTGCCGGACGGGGATGATCACGTCTGGCGACAGGATTCCGGCATCTTGGTAGGCGCGGAGTGTCTGCCGAGTGTTGCGAAAGACGCGGTCACGCATCGGCGTGTGGCGGCGCAGCCAGGCGTCCGCCCATGTCACGGTCGCGGGCGGCAGGCTGTTGGCGGTTTCGGGCGCGAGCGGCGTCTTGTCCAGGCCGATGATCTTGTAGGAGTTGACCAGCCCCAGGTCGTCCTGGATCTCCCGTTCCAGGGCGGTGTCGCGTTCAGCCTTGGGGTCGCTGAAGTAGTCGCCGAGCAGCCGCGATAGCGTCAGCCAGTCTCGTTCCCCGGCGACGCGGCGGAGCTGCTCGTAGTAATAGGTGAAGTCCCGTGCTGAGCGTCCCCACCGGCCCGGCAGCCCGAGAAGGTTGATCAGGTCCCACGCTTCGTGCGGGTGCATCTGCATCGGGGTCGCGGAGGCGAGGTAGAGGGCCTGCCACATGTCGCGGTCGCGCATTTCCAGCAGCAGGGAAAGCAGCGAGTTCGGGGTGTCTGTGGGCTTGGACCCGCGGCGACGCGCGTGATGCGCCTCGTCCACGACCACGATGTCCCATGGCCCGGCATCGAGGAGCTGCCGTCGGCGGGATCGCCGGCGGGCCAGGTGGCTGGAGGCGAGCACGACGGGGAGCGCGGACCATGGATTCGCGCCTGGCACCTCGACCGGGTTGCCGTGCCTGTCCTCGAAGCCGTTGCCCGTGTATCGGGGGACTTCAAGGCTGATCTTCTCGTGCAGTTCTTCCTGCCACTGCCTGATGACCGATGAGGGAACGAGCAGGAGCACCCGGTGGACCCGTCCGGAGAGCAGCAGCTCGCGGAGCACCAGCCCGGCCTCAATGGTCTTGCCCAGGCCCACCTCGTCGGCGAACAGGTAACCCCGCGGATAGGACGCCACCACGCGGTCGATCAGCCGGGCCTGGTGAGGGAGCGGCTCGACTTGGGCGGTTCCCACGGCGGTGTAGTCGCCGCGGCGTGGTGCCCGCGCCAGGGCGACGAGTTCTTTCCAGGCTTCCTCGGTCGCTTCCTCGGTCGGCGCCACGGGGGGTTCCGGCTGCGGCGGCAGCGGCACTGGCGGCGACTCGGGCGCGTAGGCCACCAGGTGCTCGCGGACCGCCATGGGGAGGGGCACGATGGCCCATCCCTCGTCCGGCTGTTCTCCCCAGCTGCGCTCGAAGTCCTCCACGGCGGCCTGTCCGTTCCACCCCCAGACCTCGCGAATCCACGACGGGTAGACGTCGAACGTCTCGTGGTTCTTCACCCAGCCACTTGTGGTGGCGTTGTTCGATCCGTCGAACGCCACCTTGTTGCCGTGGGAGTCCGTGAAGATCCCGTATTTGGTGTGGAAGTAACGCCCTGACTCGGCGTAGGTCAGCAGCCTGTCACCGTCTACCGGGACGCCGACGCGGATCTCCAGGCGGTCGTGCTTCACCATCCATGCGAGCACCGCGAGGTGGTCATTCTGGACGATTTTCGTGCCTTCGAGGTCCGGGTCAGCAAGCATCCGGGCGGCGAGCACCTCTTCCAGCGGCTTGCCTGCCAGCACGGCGTTCACGTCGGCTTGGTGAAGCTCCGCCCCGACGATGAGCCGCATGCTGCCCTCACGGGCGATGAAGTGCGCCACTCCCTGCGCGGCGAACGCCAGCTCCCTCGCCGACCAGTAGCCGACCGCGCGGTCAAAGCTCGTCGCTCGTGACAGAAGGGGGATATAGAACGACTCCAGCGGGTGCCTGGCCGGGGTGTACCGGGGGTACAGGGCAACTGCCCGGAAGGAATCCTCGCCTTCTTCCTCCGAGGGCGCGGTCTGGCCTGCGCTGCTCATGGGCTCAGAAGAGCATCTCTTGCTCGACGGTCTCCGCCTCTAGCTCATCCGGCGGGAAATCGATCGACGGCAGGTACAAGGTCGCCAGGGTGTCCAGTTGCCCGGCCTCGGGGTAGACCCACTGGCCCTTCACCTTCGACCGCGGTATGGCGTTCACGAGCCCTTGGACGGTCGCGAGGAACGCGGTGTCCGTGGTGAGCCCGCGCTGGTCAAGGAAGCGCTTGGCGGCAGGCATCCCGTCCTCTGCCGCTACGTACAGTGCTGTATCGACGGCGTCGATCACGTAGTCGAACTTAGCGGCCTCCGGCTTCACCCCCGGGAGGTGGCTATCGGCGCCGCGGCGGACACGCTCGTAGGGCTGGAGCAGCTTGACTGTCCCGCTTCCCTTCTTGAGGATGCGCGCCTGTGCCAGTTCGTCTATGTCGAGACCGCCCACCGCGAGAGCAAGAAGCCTCGCGGTGTCGTAGGTGAACTCCCGGGCACCGAAAATGTCCCACGCCAGGAGGGTGAAGTCGGTGTAATCGTCGATCTGCGCCACCTTCCCGACCAGGCGGGCACGCCGCAGGCGGACGACCTCTTGGCGTGCGAGATCCAGCGCCTCATCAGGTTTGAGTAGCTTCTCTCGCCCGTTTTCGTCCGGCGTAGACGAGTAGACGGGCCAACTGCGCGAGATCGTAGCCAGCGCAGGACCGTAAGTCGACAACAGGAGGTCGACCCCGTCGATGCCATCGTGCTGGAACCGCAGGGCGGCTTCGCGGGTGGCAGCGCGGATCTCAGGCTCGACATCTTCCAGGAAGACCACCTGGTCGTCGGATCGCTGCTCGCGCTTCCTGCACACGAGCATGATGGTGCTGTTGGCCGCGTTCTTCCCGTGCTGGTGCGATGATGCTTCCGACTCAGTGTTGATAGGCCACGATCCTTCAACTATGAAGCCGGCGGATATGATCGCGTATCCGAGAGCATCCCAGGCGTCTGCCTTCTTGTGCGTGAACATGACCGTCATGACACCGTCGTTGTGAAGCACCCTTCGGCACTCGGTGAAGATGGCTGTCATCTTGGCTTGGTAGTCTGCGTCTGCGAGTTCCTGCTTGCGCCGTCCCATGGTCGCGAACCGCGCTGGGTTAGCGATCGCTTCGTCCAGCTTATCAGCCTCGTTCCCGCGGAAATAATCTGGCAGCAGCCTGCCGAGGGTTCCTTTCTCCCATACATAGAAGAAGTCTGACAGTTCCGCATACATGACATTGTCATAATATGGCGGGTCCATGCAAAGGTGGGTTACAGTTCCGTCTTCCAGGTCAGACAAATCAGCCGCATTTCCCTGCCTCGTCCGAACAGTGGCGACCTTTTGTCCAGGAATCAGGGAGTCTGGAGCGGCATGGCCCAGCAGGCTAGCAAGCTGCTCGTAGGCATCGATGATCTGGGATAGTGCAAATTCCGGCAGCTCGTGAGATCCTTGAAACTCGGCAAACGTCCAGCGGAAAGTAAAGTTATGCTTCTCGAATACGCTGCGGATCTTTTGGCGCGAGATATCCCAAGAGATAGACTTCGCGTTGTAGTTCAGTGATTTTCCCTGCATCAGGGCCAGCACGGTTAGCGTCCCGTCAGCTACGTCTTGTGCCAGTTCTTTGCGAACCTCTCCGATGAGTCGCTGGAACTCCTCCGCGATTACCGCGTGTGTGATCAGCTGTCGGCTCGTGAACATGTCCGTCCACTTGTATATGCCGTACATCCGGTGGCCGCGGTCATAATTGGAGATCTCGGAAATCTCCTCGGTGGGGAGGCAGCCTGACGATTCCCAGCTCGCTCGGTTCTGGTGCAGATATATCTCTGCTGCTTCAAGCGCCGCTAGGTCAGCGTCGGTGGGAGCACGATAATCTTTCGTCCCGTCGGCCTTCCGGTAGTAGACGGAGTAGAGTACCTGCTCGAACCGGCCTGCCTGCGCTTCCTTCTTGATGTAATCGCCGTCGATGGCAATGTCATCGTACGGGCTGCGGGCCGTCCCTCCGGTCATCAGGCCATCAGAAGGGTTGAAGTCGATGTCGTTACCCCGGACGATTTCAAAGCGCGGCGTCTTGAGGAGTGCTCCCGATTCGTCGCGGACCACGACCCGGACGGCCACTTCCCTGCCTTTTTCCTTACGGAGCCACTGATCGGTTATGAGCGGTACCTGCCCGCCCGTCCTCGGGCACCGAACTGCGTTTGCCCAGATGTAGGTGACGTAGTTCTCCCCTGGCTGATAGGGAAAGAACTCGGCTAGGCGCTCCCGTATTCTCGTCGTCCAGATCGTGCCGTATTTCTTGAGGTGCGGCACTAGGGCAAGGCCGTACTGGGCAGGGATGCTGACGCCAGCCCGGAGCATCGACGCGGCGACGCCGTTCAGGTCGTTCGCATAGGTCGGCAGGCCGAGACGGGCTGCCGCGAACGGGATGGACCCGCCGCCGGCCGTAGGGTCCGCGACAACCGGCAGATCTTCTGATCGCCAGGTACGGCGCAGCACACTGTGCAGCAGGGAGATGTCCCCGTCATCGAGCTGGTTCTTGAAAGCCGGTCTGTAACCGTATGCGGCGGGGCCAAGCTTCACTCCCTGCTCGGTCGCCTTGGCGATTCGCCTGCGCGCAGCGATGGGGTCGCCCCATATTCCGACAAGTGAAAGTACCCACTCACGGTAGGCATCTGGGTTCGCAAGCTCTGGATGCCCCGGGAAGTCCGCTGGAAGTTCCTCCGACCAGGTGGGCAGGAGCCCGCACAGGACAACGGCCTCCGAAGCTACCAGCGGACGCCGCGCCCACCAGACATGGAGGGTCTTCAGCTTTGGGAATTGCCCGGGAATGGGGACTGCCTCTCGGCGTGACTCGATGCCGAGTTCCCGGACAGGCAGCCAGTCCTCGATCAAGACCCGGGGCCGGTCGTCGCTCATCAGGCGGCTCCCTTCCGCTCAGGAGTCCGCGAGGAGGACGCGCAGCGCCTTGCGGGCACGCGCGGCATCCGGGCTGAGGCACTTGGCATACCAGTAGTACGTTTCCTCTACGCTCATCGCGCTGATGCCGGCAACGAGCGCGCGGACGCGGTTGTGCTTGGCCACTGGCCGGGTAGCCAGCAGTATCAGAGCCAGCCGGACTCCGGCCGCCTCGTTCAGCCGGACAGGTGCCTTACGGCTGAACGCCAGGACACTGGGTGCATAGCCTGAGGAGCGAACTGCCGCCAGGACAGCATCTATCACGCGGCCGGTCTGGGCTGGCGGCGTGGTACTCACGTGCGTCGACAGGATGCGTTCACCGTCGCCGTACGTCTCGTCCAGGGAGACGCCGTACATGTCTCCCCTCCCGGGCTGGATGGTGAGCCTGAAAGCCCGTGGGGTGTCCGCTGAGGACAGGGACGAGCGCGGACGGCTCACGTGGACAGCGAGGCGGGTCACTTGGTCACCTCGGCAGTAAGGTCGGCGTGCTGGATCTGGAGTTCCTTGATCACCTTGTGGACCTGGCTGAACTCGGCTGACTCTACCGTGACCGGCGGGGCGAACGTGACGTCAATGGCAAGTGTGCCAGCCACCTTGCTCGCAGCCTTCAGCGTCCTGCCCACCTGGCCGTAGGCGGTCTGGAAGTCGGCCCGCGCAGCAGACCCGCGGAAGGTCAGCCCCCCGTTGACGTTGCTGAACTCGGCAACGAGGTCTGCCGTGACGTTGATGGAATGCTTCGGCAGCATGCCGAGCGCCCCGACAAGCAGGTCCAGATCCCCGGTTCCCTTGATATCGTCCGCACTCACCTTGACGGCAAGGCGGCCAACGGTCTTGATGCTGTAGTCGCTCACCTGGTCAGCGATGCTCTGGATGGCATGCCCGCCAGGGCCACTGGCAGCGAACGTCTTGCCCGTGACGGTGCGAGTCGGGAACTCAACCCCGTTCGCCTCAGCATGCTGACGGGTAGCCACCCGGAGGGTGTCAAGGCCCTTGTCCCGGATCTGGGTCGGGGTCAGGGCACGGACGCCCGGGTGAGGGTCATCGTCAAGGACGACGATCACCTTGTACTCTCCGGCCTGAACGGCGGTCGCAAGCACGTCGAGTACGTCGGCCTTGGGCGGCTCACCGCCGCACTCGGGTTCAAGGCTGGCACGAATCTGGGCGCCAGTTACCACGGGGCCGAAAAAGACGTTTGCCAGATCCCTCTGGGTCGGCTTGCGGACGAGCAGGCCGCGGGTGGTTGCCTCGGCGAGCGTCATCACCTCGGCATCGGCGCGGAACTCAACCGACAACCCGGCCATCGTGCTTGCTGTGTACGCCTTACCGGTCGCGGCGTCGTAGTACACCCACTCGTCGTTCTTGATCCCGGCGATGATCGCTTCCCGCAGCAGTGCAGTGTTACGGATGATCGGAGAAGCATGGTCCATCCAGAACCAGTCAGCGATCTCCGCGGTGGTCGCGAAAGCCCTCGGCGCTGGCCACGTCTTGGAACGGAGATAGGAGTACGTGAACGGGTCGGTGCGGATCTTGCCCTCGTCGCTCAGGAGCGTCAGCACCGCTGAGGTAGCAGTCTTCGTGTCGCCTTGCTTTTCCGGGGGCAGGTCCCGGTGATGCAGGTGGCCGTTGGCCTTGTCGTTGAACGGGTAGTAGACGTGCTTGTAGCAGCGGGTTACCGCAATGCGGGCTTCGAGCGCGGCGTTCTTCTGATAAGCCTCGATCTTCTTGCGGATCTCGGGGCTGAACTGGGCCAGCCGCGTGCCGTCCGCGGCCAGGGTGTCAGCGGCGATGAGCGCGCGGGCCTTGTCCTTGAGCGGCTCGACCTGGGCTGCGTCGGCGACCACGAACGTCACCGCGTTGCGGTACTTGCGCGGTGCGCCGGACGATCCCACGTGGTCAAGCATGTCGATGAGGACCGGAGCGGCCCGGTCGGCGTCGCTTGCCGTCGTCGTGAGGACGTTGTGGTGCAAGACGGCCACGCGCAGGCTGGCCTGGTCGGGTACCTCCCAGGGGCCAGTGGGGAAGAGAAGGGCGGTGACGCCGCCATCGTTCGCGTACGCGCGTGTGATCAGGTCATCGACGACTGCGGATGCACGAGTGTTGGCGATGTTCCGCTTCTCGGTCTCGATGATCGCGTTGACGTTGGGCTCGACGTTGAATCGCCACCGTGCCCCGTCGAACGCCAGGTGCCAGAACACCTTCTCGGACTCGGTGAGTGCCTTCTCCAGGATCGCGGGGTCCTCGCCGGGCCGGAGCGTCCCGAGCAGCCAGTCATTGCGCGATGCCCCGGCTGTCGCCTTCAGCTCCAGGGAATGGGTGAACACGGTTCGCGCGACACGGGTCGCGTAACGGGGCTTCCCCGGGAAGACCTCGGCGTCAACCATGGCAGAGTGAGCAGTGGGCCCGGCGAAGTCGCTCCGGGCGACCCCGGCGAACTCACCCCTGTCCAGCCCGTCGGTCAGGTGGTTCAGGACAGGCGGGTTGTCGTAGTCGATGTCCGCCACATTGATCACCGCGCAGTCATCACCGCGCCGGTAGATGTCCGCGATGACCTCGGCGAGCAGCTTCAGTGCGCCGCGGGCGCGCTGAAACAGCTGGATATCGCCAAGCCGTTGGTCAAGGACCCGGACGAGTTCCGGGTGGAAGGGGTACGACCTGGCAACAGCCTCCCCGTAGGTCACGGGGTGCTCAGCTCCCCCGGCCAGGGTCTCAGTCTTGGCCAGCGAATGGTACAGATCCTGGTAGGCGTCCCCGGCGGCACGGGCGGCGTCCGGGTCGATGCGCTCGAACAGTCGCCTCTTGAGGATCTCGCCGATCTCCGTGTCGTCGGCCGGCCTGATCACCGCGCTTGGCTGGGCAGCTCGGGCCAGCACCTCACTGGCCTCGGCGGCGGCCGTCCTTGCCGTGGCGGCCGCATCGCTGAGCAAGTCGCTGATCTCGTCGGTTTCCCTCCCGAACGCGTTGGTGCTCGCCGCCAGCGTGATGATCACCGAGACTCGGTTATCCGGGTCGGAGGCAACCTCAAACAAGTTGCCGAGGAAGACAGGGATCGCGAGCGCCATCCGGCGAACATTCTCGCTCCCCGATGACGCAACCTGGCGCAGGTGCTTCGCGATCTCATCGATGATCACCACCGTGGGCCTGCCGCCGAACGCCCGCTTGATCGTCGCCGTGCCCGGGGCGGTCCGCTCAGCGTCGTTCGATGCGATGACCTCATACGCTCCAGCGCCCACCTGAGCGGCCATCTCGCCCCACAAGGTGAAGGTACGGGTCCCGTTCGTGACGACTCCGGCGACCGGGTCCAGGGCGTCACCGACGAGCGCGGCGATCTGGACCGGGCCGTCTGGGAGCAGCGCCGGGTCGATGAACTCGGCGATGTTGGCCGGGCGGGCGCCTCGTGCGAGGTGATAGACGGCCGTCAGGCCGTGAGTCTTCCCGCCGCCGAAAGACGTGGTGGGGCGCAAGACGCCGTTCTCGCCCGCGCCCCCGCTGGCGCGGGTAATGCGCCCGAACGTCTTCGTCAGCAGGGTGCGCAAGCCGGACGTCGGATAGGTCTGCGCGAAGAACTGTTCAGGGTCGCCGTAGACGGGGTAGTGCTCGGGATCGCGGACCACCTTCTCCAACTGCGCAGCGAAGTGGTTGTCCGCCAAGCCGCCGACCAGCACATCGTCGCGAGCCCGGCATGCCGTCCGGAGAGGAACCAAGCCCGAAGCCGCGTAGCCTTCCTGCCCGCTCATCCCACTCATCGCTCCTCGTTTCGGCATGCTGCCTCTGCGCTCATATAGAGCAAACTAGCAGCCGCGCCCTGTGCTGCGGGATACCCGAGTTGACCACCTTATGCCGTCTTTATGCCGTCGAGGGCCCGGCCCAGCCCAGGGCCAAACTCTTGGGAGGGGTCAGAATCCGTCCGTCGATACGACCGGCTCGCCTGGCGACCGCAGGTAGCCGAGCAGCGCTGCACGGAGGTCGGGCACCAGTTCGGCCGGGACGTCGGTGACGGGGAACCAGGCGACCTGGGCGTGCTTGCGCGGCTCGGCGTTGACCGGCTCGCCTTCCCACGCGCGGGCCGCGAAGACGACTGTGAGGAACCCGTTCGGCGCCTCGACTCCCCAGGCGCCGTGGATGGAGGACGGCCCCCGGCCTGGTGGCGTCCATGACGAAGCAGGCGGTATCAGCGCCGGGGAAAACCCGCAGCCGCCACCTGGCCGGGCCGTCCCCGTCGCGCGGCGCGAAGACCCGCCAGGTCGTCTCGTCGGCGTGCAGGTGCCACGACTGGCGCGACCGCGCCGTGATCGCGTCCCCCAGCGGGGCGAGCAGCGCCCCGGCCTGCGCGCAGGCCCCGGCCAGCGTGCCCGGCGCAACGTCCGCGCCGTGGCGGGTCAGCCCCGTCACCAGCGAGTTCATGCTCCGGCCGGCCACGAACCGCCCGGTGAACAGCATCGCGAGGAACGCGTTAGTGAAAAGGCACTTGCCGATCGCCTTCGGCGGGCCGGGCGCCGTCACCGCCGCCGGGACCCGGCAGGAGCATGCCCGCCGGTACCGGCGCCGGCAGTCCGCCCGCACCCGCACGATCACCAGCCAGTCCAGCTGCTCCGTCACATGATCGCTGCCCAGGCCCGTGAACGGCGTCCCGCTCTCCGGGCAGCAGTACCCGCCGCCCCCGAAATCCCAGGCCACCTCCACCCGGGGCAGATGCGGGTAATCCCGCCGCCCCGCCCGCGCCCCCGGACCCCGCTTCTTCCCGCCCGCGCCGCTCCCGCGCAGGTCACGGCCCTGCCCCGCGTCCCCGCCGTCCGCAGACGGCTCGGGCCGCGCCCGCTCTGACGACCGCCCGAACACCATCCGCTGCAGAACGGCCAGGTCAGCCCGCACGCGCTCCAGCTCAGCCGCCTGCTCCGCGTTCTCCGCCCGCAGCCGCGCGTTCTCCTCGCGCAGCACAGCCGCCAGCCGCGCCATCTCCCGGTTCGCATCCAGCGCAGCAGCCAGCACGTCCCGCAGCGATGCCTCAGCACCCTCGGAATCCGGGACAACGCGGGCCGCCACCGTCACGCGGCACAGCAAACACCCTCAGCAGCCGCAAATCACGCACCACAAGCCAGCGTGTCGCAACCCACGCGCCCATACCCAGCCCCCAGCCCCCAGCCCCCAGCCGACACCGTCCGTATATCCTTTGCGGCACAATATGGATGACGCCGCGTCAGGTCACGATCGACGACCGAAGTACGCTGCCGCAGGGGTGCCCGACCGCTGGGGAGGACCGATGATGGACCGTGGCGAAGTGTGGTGGGCACTGCTCGATGAGAAGCGCCCGGTGGTGCTCCTGTCACGAGACGGGGCCGAAGAACTGCGGGCGATACAGGTCGTCGCTCCCGCAGGCACCGACATCACTGATGTCGGCATCGAGGTCAGACTGGGCAACGGGGAGGGACTTGCGAACGAAGGCGTCGTACGTGTTGCCCTGCCCCGCACCGGGTTTATCCCCTGCACCTGGCTGGTCACCTTGACGCGCGACGACTTGATCGAGCAAGCCGGAAGACTGTCACCGGCAAAGCTCCACGAGCTCGCGGACGCACTTCGGCTCGCCCAACTCGAGTAGCCCCACGCCGACGGCAAGCGCAGTCACCTTCCGCGCAACACAGACACGATCTACGACTGGAGTAACAGGCACCAGCGACCCTGCCACAGGACTTCCGAATACTTACTCCCACATCTCGTCAACTGGCGGTGGGACGAAGCGCGCCGCACAACCGGAGTGAGATTGGGAAAGTCGTCCCGCTGGATGCGTCTCACGCCATGCTCAAGAGCGGCGATGTAGTTCCTTACCTCCCCGATGTCATCCCGTTTTGCCTCACCTGTAACTACGGCATCGAAGACCTCGGTGACCGACGCCTGCGTGCCTTCGATACGCGAACTGGAGACTGCTTCACGGGTGATGTAGGCGTTCACCAGGAGGTGGGGATTGGGGAGCAACCGACCGGAACCGGCCAACCTGCCCAAGGCCGCATCCGCATCTGAGAGCTTCATAATGATCTCGGCCGTGAGCGCGGCGTCAACCTTACTTGAGCAGCTGGCGGGCCATGACGACGCGCTGGATCTGGTTGGTGCCTTCGTAGATCTGGGTGATCTTGGCGTCGCGCATCATGCGTTCGACTGGATAGTCGCTGACGTAGCCGTAGCCGCCGAGCAACTGCACGGCGTCCGTCGTGACCTCCATCGCGACGTCGGAGGCGAAGCACTTGCAGGCCGAGGAAATGAACGTCAGGTCCTGGACGGTCGCGCCAGCCATTGCCAGCTCCGACCTCGCGGCGGCCGCGTAGGTCAGCTGCCGGGCCGCCTCTACCTTCATCGCCATGTCGGCCAGCATGAACTGGATTCCCTGGAATTCGGCGATCGCCTTGCCGAATTGCTTCCGCTCCTTGACGTAGCCGGCGGCATAGTCCAGCGCGCCCTGGGCGATGCCGAGGGCCTGGGCCGCGATCGTGATCCTGGTGTGGTCGAGCGTCGCCAGCGCGGTCTTGAAGCCGCTGCCCTCGGCGCCGATCAGGCGGTCGGCCGGGATCGCGCAGTTGTCGAAGTACAGCTCGCGGGTCGGGGAGCCCTTGATGCCGAGCTTGTGCTCCGGGGCGCCGACCGAGAATCCCTCATCGGCGGCTTCGACCACGAACGCCGAGATGCCGTTCGCGCCGGCATCGGGTTCGGTGACGGCCATGACCGTGTAGAAGCGAGAGATGCCGGCATTGGTGATCCAGCGCTTGGTTCCGTTCAATACATAACTATCGCCGTCACGCACTGCTCGGGTGCGCATAGCGGCGGCGTCCGATCCGGCTTCGGGCTCTGACAACGCGTAAGAAAACATTGCGGAGCCCGTCGCCACCTGCGGCAAGTAGCGCTTGTTCAGCTCGGTCGAGCCAGACAGCAGCAGGGGGACGGTGCCGAGCTTGTTGACCGCCGGGATCAGCGAACTTGAGGCGCAGGCGCGAGCGACCTCCTCGATGACGATCACGGTCGACAGCGCGTCGGCGCCGGCGCCACCGTAGCTCTCAGGAATGTGGATCGCGTGCAGGTCGGCCTTGACCAGGGCGTCGTGTGCCTCCTGCGGGAACCTCGACTCCTGGTCGACCGCGGCCGCGTACGGCGCGATCTTGTCCTCGGCCAGTTCGCGGACGGCCTCCCGGAGCGCTACCTGCTCGTCGGATAGTGCGTAGACCGTGCTGTCAAGACTCATATTCCGATGGTACTTGCGGGTAACCAGGCACCAGGCTCCCGCCCGAGTTGCATCTCGCCGGGACGAGGCGAGAGCGAGAGCGTGGGGGGCACTTTGCTGTCGCGCCAGCTGCAGCAAAGTGCCCCCCACGTCCGGGGGAGGGGGCCGGGACGGGAGCGGGGAGGGGGCGGTACCCGGCAGGATTGGGTCATGGTTGCGGATGCGGCTCTTTTGACTGGCCCGGGGCAGGAGTTGCTGGCGCGGCTGGCCGGGATGGACGTCGGTCCCGACCGGGTGTTCGCGGTGTCGGAGGCGCTGCGCGCCGAGTATCCGGCTGAGCTGGTCGCGGCCGCGCTCACGCAGCAGGCGCTGCGAGTCGCCGGGCGGGCTAAATTCGGCGCGGCCGATCAGATGCTGTTCACCAGGGCCGGGCTTGAGCAGGCGTCGTCAGAGCTCACGGCTGGACACGCGGCCGGGCGGTTCGCTGGGGCGCGGGTCGTGGTTGACCTGTGCTGCGGGATCGGGGGAAATCTCGTAGCGTTGGCTCGCCAGGCGGAAACTGATCGCGTCGTGATCGGAGTCGATCGGGACCTGGTCAGCCTTGAGTTCGCCCGGCACAACGTTGCTGCCACGGCTCCGGCTAAACGGGTCGGGTTTGTCTGCGCTGACGTGCGGGAGTTGCCGCTGACCGGGGTCGAGGCCGTGTTTATCGACCCGGCTCGGCGGGACGAGCGGGGTCGATTGCCAGCCGGGAAGTACCAGCCGGAGCTGGGCTGGTGCCTTGGGCTCGCCGCGACCGTGCCGTCGGTGGGGATCAAGGCGGCGCCCGGGCTGGATCGAGGCCGAGTGCCTGACGGGTGGGAAACCGAGTTCGTCGCGGTGGGCAGAGAGCTCAAGGAGGCGATGCTCTGGTCACCGGGGATCTCGACCGGGGTCGTCAGCCGGGCGACCGTGCTGCCGTCGGGCGATTCCCTGACGTCCGCGCGAGCGGCGCCGGCTTCGCCGGCGTCCCCAACGCCGCGAGCGCCTCTCGCTCCCCCTGGGGAGTTCCTGTTCGATCCGAGTCCGGCTATCACCAGGGCCGGTCTGGTGACCGACCTCGGGCAGCTGATCGGGGCGTGGCAGATCGACCCGATGATCGCGTTCTTGTCGTCGGACGAGCCGGTCAGGACACCATTCGCCCGGACGCTGCGGGTGCTGGAGTCGGCGCCTTGGCACGAGAAACGGTTCGCGGCCCGGCTGCGCGAGCTGGGCGTCGGCTCGGCCGACATCCGGCGGCGCGGGCTCGCCGGAGACGTGGCTCAGATTCACCGGCGGCTTGGACTGGGTAGGCAAAAACCGGCAACGCGGTCCGCAGACGACAGCCCGCAGACCGCACCCGGCCGGCAAGCACCCGGAGCGCGACCCGCAGACGACAGCCCGCGGATTGCGCTGCGCGGGCCCGGCGCGGCGACGATCGTGCTCACTCGGGTCTCGGACCGACCCTGGGGCCTGATCTGCGTCCCAGTCGATGCGGCCGGGCCCGGGCCGGTCTTCTGAGCCCGGCCTGAGCAACCTCGGGGCCTCCCCGATGCTGTTGCGTCCTAGGACGCTACCGCCTCGGCGCCCATCTGGTGTCGCTATTGCGGCCTCGGTGCCTACCTGGTGTTGTTGCGTCTTGGGAAGCTACAGCACCGGGGAGGCACCGAGGTTGCTGGTTAGCTGGTCGGGACCGGCCGGATGCGCGCTGCCGGGCGCGGACTGGCCGCCTCCGGCCAGCCTCTGGGTGACCGGAGGAGCGAGCACGGAGCCGGTTTCCGGAGACCGGCCCCGGGATTGACCGGCCTCCGGGAACGGACGCAGCGAACCCGCGCAAAGCGTTTCGTATAAAAGGCAGTTGACTTTGACTTGCGGACAGTTGCCGAACGAGAGCCGGCCGCCCGCAGCGCGGTCCGCGAACTGCCGTCCGCTGACCGCATTGCGGGTGTTTGCTAGACGGCGTGAAACCGCGGGCAGCCGATTTCGATCACGGGTAGTTGATCGGGCTGCCGAGGCCGGTGACCAGGTCGTACCCGGTGCCAGCGGTGCAGTCCGTACCGCAGGTGCCGTTCGTGCCGCTGGTGATGTCGCGCAGGTTGGTCTTGTAGCCGCCGCCGTAAACCGCAGTGTTGCCCTCAAGCGCGGTGCTGCCGGCGGCCTTTCCGGCCGCGAGCACGCCGGCCCAGTTGGGTGCGCCCACGCTGGTACCGCCGAGCGTCCACCAGCCGGACTGGCCTTCGAACGCGGTGCTGTCGTACACGGAGACGCCGGTGCTCGGGTTGGCCTCGAAGGAGACGTCGGGGACACCGCGCTTGCTGCCGGTCAGCGCCCTGATCGTTGCCGCGCCGGAGACGGGGCCGGTGTAATTGGTCTGGAAGGCCGGGATCGCCTCATCGGCCGAGATCCCGCCGCCGCTGCCAGACCACGTGGTCTCACTGGTGAACCCGGCGCAGGAGGTGCCGCTGCAACCGTTCAGCGTGGTGCCGCCGACCGCGATCACGTTGGGTGAGGCCGAGGGGTAGATCACGCCGTGCCCGCTGTCACCGGCCGACGCGGTGTAGAACGTGCCCGCGTGGGTGAAGTGGCTGTCGTTGCCGGTCTCGCTGCTGGACTCGCCGCCGCCCCAGCTCATCGAGACCTCGGTGGCGCCGAGGCTGTTGGCGGCGTTGACGGCCGTGAACAAGGCCGAGTTGCTGGCGGAGCTAGCTTCGACCAGCACAACCTTCGCGCCCGGGGCCTCGGCGTGCGCCCACTCGATGTCGAGCGACTCTTCGAGCGCCCAGTCGGCGTTGCTGGCCGGACGGCCGGACGGCTGGTCGATCTCGAAACAGGCGCCGGCCTGGGTCAGGGACGTGCAGGTCGACAGGGCCGGGTAACCGTACCGGGCGTTGAATACGTTCAGGTCGGCCAGGGCGTTCGGGTCCGCGAAGGCGTCGACAATGGCGATGATCTGGCCCGAGCCGGCGTTCGACGTGGGCGACAGTCCTGAGAGGTTGTAGACATGCTGGATCGCGCTTGGCGGGAGGCCGGTGGGGGTGGCGCTGGTGACCTGGGGCGATCCGTTCGCCCGCGTGCCGATTCGGCGGATCATGAACGTCGGGTGGTTCTGGGCGTGGCTTGACGCGGCCTGGTGGGCGGCCGGCGTTGTCGGGGCGGACGGGGCCGCGAGTGCCGCCGTGCCGCCAGCGGTCGCTGCCATCGCGACCGCGAAGGTCATCCCGAGGCCTAATGTCGTTAAACGTCGCTTCCAGCTCATGCGCTATCAGCTCTTTCTCGGCTGGCCCGTCGGATGCGGGCTTCCAGCGCATGATTACGTCGCCGGTGACGGAAACCTAGTGACTTCTTAGTTATGTCTTAGTAACCCGGAAGGCGACTGTCTTGATCTGGGTGCCGCCGGGCTCCGCTGGGCGGCGCCGGGCGGCGCCGGGGTGCCGCTGGGCGGCGCCGGGTGCCGCCGGGCGGTCTGGCCGACTTGCGTTGAGGCGGCGGGACTCGGGGCAGTGCGAATCCGTGTGACATTCCTGCATCTCCAGTCACGCTGGCATCACCAGCCGCAGGCCAAGCAGTGCGATCATCTTCCTGAGCAGATGAATGTGCGGTTTCATCTGGATTTTCGAGGATGAAAATGCGCATTCATCTGGTTGCCTTCGTCCCGGTCAGGCTGATTGCGATGCCAGAGTGACTGATGTGACTACCAAGATGACCGGCGCTGCTTCTGACGATCACTTCGCTGACTCGGGATCTTCGGTACCGAAGCCGAGATAGTTCGCCGCTCGCCAAGCCCGATCCCGAACGGCAGCAAGATCATCGCCGGCGACGGTGACGTGCCCGACCCGGGAACCTGGCCTGATCTGGCTCACCTGGTTCGTGTAGATGTGCACCCGGGCGCCGGGATCGGCGGCCATCACGTGGACGAACCTCGTGAATACGTCAGGGTCGTCACCGCCCAGCACAGTCACCGTTACCGCGTTCGCTGCCACTGCGGCCGGCGTTCCGAACGGCAGGTCGAGTACGGCCCGCAGATACTGCTCGAACTGAGAGGTGACGGCCGCGTCCATGGTCCAAAGGCCGCTGTCGTGCGGGGTAACTGCCAGGTCGCTGACAGACAGCTTGCCCCCGGATTCGACTAGCTCGACGGTGAGAAGGCCGGTCAGGTTCAGGTCAGCCGCGATCTTGAGTGCGAGCCGCTGGGACTCGAGGGCCAGGTCTGTGTCGAGGTCCGGGGCGGGCGAGATGAACTCGCGGCACTGTCCGTCCCGCCGCAGCATCAAGGTGACCGGGTAGGTCACGCCCTGACCTTCGGGCGATCGGGCGACGGCCACGGCCAGCTCCCGAGCCCCGGCCGACCAAGCCCCGGCCGACCCGGCCCCGGCCGACCGCGGCGCGGTCTGATCAACGGCCGCCCCCAGCGAACTGAGCCAGTCTCCCAGCGCGGCCTTGGCCCGCACCAGCCTGAACGTGGCCGGGCTTGGCCGGACGACCAGCAGCGGCGTCTGTGGTTCGAGCTTGACGAGCAGTTCCTCGGGAACGTCCTCGCGCTCGAATGTCAGGATCTCGCACCCAGCCGCGAACGCCAGCAAGTCATCGGCTGCCCGGTAGTCACCGATCACGTTTCCCAGACCTGGCGCGACCTGCGCGGCGCTGTCGTCGTCGGCCGCAGCCAGCACGCGGAACCCGATCCCGAGGCTGACCGCAGCCTGCGCCGTCAGCCGGGTGCGGTAGCCGCCGCCGACCATTCCGAGCACGGGCGGCAGTAGAGGCGCCGCATCGGCTCCTGCTTGCCCGGCACCTGCTTGGCCGGCACCTGCTTGGCCGGAACCCGCTTGGCCGGAACCCGCTTGGCCGGAACCCGCTTGCCCGGCACCTGCGCCACCGCTTGCTTCAGCAGCCGGAGTGTTCTCATCCTTCACGCGCCGTAGCCTACGAGGTTGACGCCTGCCGCCGGGTTCGGGAGCCGTTCAGGCCGCTCAGCCCGGCCGGGCGCTCCGCCGGCCGGGGGCTCCGCCGGCCGGGCGCTCAACCGGCCGGGCGCTCATACCGCCAGGCCGATCACGCAGACCCGAAACCGACCTGTCAGGCCGGCCCAGCCACCACTGGCTCGTCCAGCCGTTCCCGTACAGGCTGCGGGAAGATCACTGCGAACGTCGCCGGCCTCGGTCTGACCAGCACCAACTGCCCGCCGTCCGAGGCAGCTATCGACTTGGCCAGCGCCAGCCCGAGCCCCGTCCCGCCGGCACCGCTGACGCTCCTCTCAAAGATCCGGTGCACCAGGTCAGGCGGCACGCCCTTGCCCTCATCCTTAACCTCAATCACCACCGACCGAGGGGTCTGCGAAGTCCTGATCGTGACCCGCCCGTCGCCATGCATGAGCGCGTTATCCAGCAGGCTAGCAACGACCTGTGACACTCCCCCGACGCTGACGTAGGCCCGCAGCTCGCGCTCACCGGACACCTCGATGCTGCGGCCTTTGTCGCGGAACGCCGGCTCCCAGTCGACCACCTGCTGGTCGATGATCTCGTCCAGGCTCGACAGCGCCGGTGCGCCCGACGATGACCGTCGAGCCCGGCCGAGCAGCTGGCCCACCACCTCGGCCAGCCGGTCGGTCTGCGCGAGCGCGGCCGCGCCTTCCTCCCTGACCACCGCCGGATCGTTAGCCGCCTCGACCATCTCCTCAAGCCGCATCGACAGCGCGGTCAACGGTGTCCGCAGCTGATGCGAAGCGTCGACGGCGAAGTCCTGTTCGGCCGAGATGAAGTCGCTGACCCGTTGCACGGCGAAGTCGAGACCGTCGGCAATGCGGTCAAGCTCGACCACCCCGTACCGGCGGCCGACCGGCCGGGCGTCACCTGAGGCAACCCGGTCGGCGGCCCGGGCCAAGTCCTGGGCGGGGCGGACCAGCCGGCGCGCCTGTGCCATCGCCAAACCGCCCGCGACCACCAGAGCCGCCAGCACCGCCACGCCGACCTTCGCCGGCGTCAGCCACCCGAGCCCGTGCTGCGGGCTGCCCGTAATCGCCAGGGCAGCACAGAGCGCCACGACCGCTGCCGCAGCTACACCAAACGTCGACGTCAGCAGACGGCGCCGCATGTGCGCTCAGTCTCCTCGCTCGAACCTGAAGCCGACTCCGCGCACGGTCGTGATGAAGTGCGGGTTGTGCGCGTCGTCGCCGAGCTTGCGGCGTAGCCAGGACACGTGCATGTCGAGGGTCTTGGTCGACCCCCACCATTTGCTGTCCCAGACCTGGCGCATGATCTGGTCCCTGGTCACGACCTTGCCCGCCTCGGTCACCAGCAGGTTGAGCAGGTCGAACTCCTTGGACGTGAGATCCAGCTCGGCGGTGTCAAGCCAGGCCCGGCGCGCATCGGCGTCGATCCGCACGCCCTGCACGATCTGCGCGGGCGAAGCCCCCCGCCGCAGCAGCGCGCGCACCCGCGCGAGCAACTCGGCGAGCCGGAACGGCTTGGAGACGTAATCGTCGGCGCCCGCATCGAGGCCGATGACCGTGTCGACCTCCTCGACCCTGGCCGTCAGGATGAGCACGGGCGTGGACTGGCCGGCCAGCCGCAGCCGCCTGCAGACCTCAAGCCCGTCCATACGCGGCAGGCCGATATCGAGCACGATGAGGTCAATTCCGCCCGCCCTGGCTACCTCGAAGGTGCCCGGCCCATCGGCAGAAACGCCTACCTCGTAACCCTCACGCCGCAAAGCCCGTGCTAGCGGCTCGGAAATAGACGGGTCGTCTTCGGCAAGCAATACGCTAGTCATGTCCCAGATGATAAGGCGAACTGACGTAATTAACGTCACGCGACGCACCGCATGCGGGCAAGTATTTGGTCAAGTTAGCGTTCGATGCGATCAATGGTTAATCCGCCGGTAAGCGGATCTGTAACAATTTCTAAAATCAATTTACATTGGAAACGATTTTGCGATGGTTTCTATCCGGGTTATTTAGCCACTCTTGCCCAGCACCGGGCAAGAGCCCGACGCGCGCGGATCAACCCGATCATCACCAGCCAAGCCAAGACCACAGACGGCGCGGACGGCGCGGGCGGAGCGCGGACGGCGCGGGGGCGCGGGCGCGGACGGCGCGAGGGCGCGGGCGGCGCGGACGGCGCGGGGGCGCGGGCGGCGCGCGGGCGCGGACGGCGCGCGGGCGCGGGGGGCGCGCGGGCGCGGGGGGCGCGCGGACGGCGCGAGGCGCGGACGGCGCGAGGCGCGGACGGCGCGAGGGCGGCGCGGACGAAGCGCGGACGAAGCGCGGACGGCGCACCTCACTCATCACCGGCCGAGCCGGCCGCCGGTCCGCGACCACGCGGCCGTGCAGGCCGATCACCAGCCCTAGCAGCCAGCCGACCGCAGCCAGCCCTCGTAGCGACACGTTGATACCAGCCCCAACAGAAACATTGGCAACACTGGCTACCCGCGCTGCCTATGTCGTCGCGGCATCAGAGTCAGTCCAACAGATGAATGCGCATATTCATCCTCAAAATCCCAGATGAATATGCGCATTCATATTCTGGACGAACCTCACGGTTGAGGCCAATGTTGTATCTATGACTCAGGTGACCAAAGTGGCACCGGTCACCGCAGCGCAGGCAAGGCCCCAGCGCGGCGCAGGCAGGCAAGGCCCGGCGCAGGGCAGACGGTGCCCGGCGCAGGCAACACCTGGCCAGGCCACAGACTGGGTGTAAATGATCTTGCGACTAGATGACCTCGGGAAACGACACCTGAGTTCACTAAAGTGCGGACTAAGCCGGGCGGTTGCCGCGAACCTGCGAGTCCGCCGCACCGCGGCCCGCGCTCACCGGGACCCGAGCAATTAACCGGAAGAGAAAGTGTCAAATAGCACCTCAAAGTCTTCCACTTGATCGAACCGACGCCCGACACGGTATCCACTGTCACTACATCAGCCCGATCCGCTACACAGCGAAACCAGCAGCTCGGCGAGGGCCGAGATCACCCAGTTGGCGTGCCACCAAATTGTCGTAAATCGAGCGCGGCGCAGGCAGGCGGTGCGCGGCGCAGGCAGGACCCGGCGCGGCGCAGGCAGGACCCGGCGGAGGCCAAGCCGACGCAAGAAAGGCCAGGCCCCGGCGCAGGCAGGACCCGGCGGAGGCCAAGCCGACGCAAGAGCCGACGCAAGAAAGGCCCGGCGCCGGCGCAGGCGGGCGGTCAGACCGGCGTGATGCCGTGCCGGCGACGGGAGAAAGACCGGTCCTTGCCGCGGGCCGCCTCGAACCGGCGGATCAACTCCGGCCGCAACGCCTCCGGCTCGACGATGTCGTCCACGACCAGCTCGCCCGCCAGCCTGAGTATGTCGATATCCGCCTCGTACTCATCCCTCAGCTGCTGAGTCTGCAGCTCCTTTTCCTCAGGATCGGCGATTGCCGCAAGCTTGTTGTAATACACGGCGTTGACTGCGGCTTCGGCACCCATGACCGCAATTTTCGCCGTTGGCAGCGCAAGAGTCGCGTCCGGCTCGAATCCGGGCCCGGCCATCGCATAAAGTCCGGCACCGTACGCCTTGCGAACCACGACGCAGATCTTCGGCACGGTCGCCTCAGAAACCGCGCTGATCATTTTCGCACCGTGCCGGATAATTCCCTGTTTTTCGACGGCCGTGCCGACCATGAAGCCAGGCACATCGGCGAGGAACAGCAGCGGCACGTTGAACGCGTCGCAACCTTGGATAAACCGGGTGGCCTTGTCGGCCGAGTCCACGAACAGCACGCCGCCCTTGAACATCGGGTTGTTCGCCACGACCCCGATCACCTGGCCGTCGAGCCGGGCGAAGCCGACGACCAGTTCCCTAGCCCAGAGCTCGTGCACCTCGAACAGCGAGCCGGCGTCGACCAGGCCGCGCACGTACCGTCGCATGTCAAAGGCCTGCCGCTCGCTGACCGGCACGAGCTTGCGCAGGTCGATCGGCTCCGGGCCGGACGGCGGCGCGACCGGCGGTGAAGACTGCCAGTTGCCAGGCAGGTAAGACAGGTAACGGCGGACAGCGGAGATCGCGTCAGCCTCGTTCGGCGCCAGGTGGTGCCCGCACCCGGACACGGTGCAGTGCATCCGCGCCCCGCCCATTTCCTCCAGCGTGGTCTTCTCCTTGACCACCATCTCGACCATCCGGGGACTGCCCAGGTACATCGAGGCGTTGCCGTCGACCATCGCGACGTAGTCGCAGAACGCGGGGATATAGGCGCCCCCGGCCGCCGAGGGCCCGAACAGCGCGCACACCTGCGGAATCGAACCCGAGGCCCGGACCTGGGTATGGAAGATCTTTCCCGCTCCCCGGCGCCCGGGGAACATCTCGACCTGATCGGTGATCCTGGCCCCGGCCGAGTCGACCAGGTAGATCATCGGCAGCCCGCTGGCGTAGGCCTTCTCGATGATCCTGATGATCTTCTCTACGGTCCTGGCTCCCCAGGAGCCTGCCTTCACCGTCGAATCGTTGGCCATCAGGGCGACCGGCCGTCCGTCGACGATCGCGGTGCCGGTGATGACTCCGTCCGCTGGCAGCCCGTCGGCCAGTGCGTTGGCGAAGATGCCGTCCTCGGCGAAGCTTCCGGTATCGACCAGCAGCGCGATCCGCTCCCGGGCGAACAGCTTGCCGCTGGCGGCGGCCGAGGCGTGATATTTAGCCGCTCCGCCCGCCCCGATCTTCTCCCGCACCCCAGACAAGTCGGCGTGCTGGGGGCTGACTTCGTTGTCGGCCATGGTCTGATCCTGCGCAGCACTCACATCGAGAGCGTACCTAGTGCGCCCGCCACTCAATCCGAGGAGTCAGGCCGAGGAGTCAGGCCGGCCCGTCAGGCCGACGCTCAGGCCGGCACGGTCCTTCCCCTCGGCCCGGCCCGCAGCACCTGCGACGGCAGCTCCCGCCCCACGATCCGCTCCGCATCGGCAGCCGCGTCGATCATCGCGTCCAGATCGATCCCGGTGTCGATGCCCATGTCCGCGATCATGTGGACGAGTTCCTCGGTGGCGATGTTCCCGGTGGCGCCGGGCGCGTACGGGCAGCCGCCCAGTCCGCCGACCGATGCGTCAAAGTCACTGACCCCCAGCTGCAACGCGGCCAGCACATTAGCCAGCCCCGTCCCCCTGGTGTTGTGAAAGTGCAGGTTAAGCGGCACATCCGGGCACGCCGACCGGAATTCGCCGACCAGCGACCAGACCCGGCTCGGCGTCGCCATCCCGGTCGTGTCGCCAAACGAGATCGAATCCGCCCCGTCCCGCACCGCCCGGCTGGCCGCCCAGACCACCCGCTCGACCGGTACGTCCCCCTCGTACGGGCAGCCCCAGGCCGTCGACACGATCACCTGGCAGGTCACGCCCCGCTGGTGAGCCTCGTCGATCACGGCCGCGATGTCATCGAGAGATTCCGCCGTCGACCGGTTCACGTTCTTCTTGTTGTGGGTGTCGGAGGCGGAGACGACGACCTCGATCTCGCCCAGCCCGGCGTCCAGTGCCCGGCGCGCACCCCGCAGATTAGGGACCAGCGCCGAGTACCGAACGCTGTCCGCCCGCGAAATCCCGTCCCAGACCTGATCGGCATCGGCCATCTGCGGGATCGCGTCCGGCCGGACAAACGACACGGCCTCGATCCGGCGGACGCCGGTCTTCGACAACCGGTTGATCAGCTCGATCTTGGCCGCCGTCGGCACCGGGTCCTCGTTCTGCAACCCGTCCCGCGGCCCGACCTCACGCACCGACACCTGAGTCGGAATATCAGCCACTGCCCACCTCCTGGGCCCCGCCGGCCACTGACGGCCACACCGGCGAACGCTTCTCCGCGAACGCCGCGATTCCCTCGCGCCGGTCCGCGCTTACCGCCGCTGTCCGCCAGGCCGCGTCCTCCACGTCAAGCGCGCCAACCAGCCCGAGCCCGGAACCATTCCGCAGCGCCTGCTTGGCGGCCCGCACCGCGACCGGCGAATTGGCGGCGATCTGTTCAGCCAGCTCAAGCGCCCGCTCCCGGGCCGACTCCTCAGGGACAAGCACATCGACGAGCCCGATCGACGCCGCCTCGCCGGCCTGCACCCGCCGCCCGGTAAAGATCAGCTCCGCCGCCCGCCCCGGTCCGATCCGCCGGGCCATCAGCTGAGTGCCACCGCAGCCGGGCACCAGCCCGACCGAAGCCTCGGGCAAGCCAAGCACGGCTGATCCGTCCGCGACGATCACATCGCAGCTCAGCGCCAGCTCGCAACCGCCGCCGAGCGCGAACCCATGGACTGCCGCGATGGCCGGCTGCGGCAGCGCCAGAAGTGCTCCGAAAGCGGCCCTGAACACCGGCCGCTGCTCCATGATCTGCGCATCGCTCATCCCGGCGCGTTCCTTAAGATCGGCGCCGACGCAGAACGCGCGCTCGCTAGCCGAGGACAGCACGACGGCGACCACGCCGGGATCGGCGCGCAGCCCGGCGAATACGTCGGCGAGCAGTCGCAGCATCGCGGTGTCGAGCGCGTTCATGGCCGCAGGCCGGTCAAGCACAACCTCGGCGATCTCGCCTGCCTGCGCCTGACGGCGCTCCACCCGAACCGTGTCCACGGCCGCACAGTACTTCATAGGCCACTCAGAGCCGACGCTGCGGTTAACGAGAACAAGCTCGCCGATCCTTCATGCCATGACAGACAGCCATCGCCTGGCCCAAGGCCGGGCCCGGGTGCGATCCGTGGCCGCGGCGGCCACCGCCGCGAGCATCCTGGCCGCCGCCGGAATCGCGTTTGCTCTCCCCGGAGTCACCGCCACCAAGGCGAGTACGTCAACCGGCAGCACCGGCCAGAAGTCGACGACGCACAAGTCGACTACTAGCCGTAAGCATCACGCCAGCTCCCGCCGCTCGGGACTGACGTCGCCGACCACCGCCCCGACGTCCAGCTCGAACGCCCCGCAGGTCTCCTCGGGCGGCTCGTGATGAGCTCCTCTAGCACCGCGCTCTGGTACGCCAGTCGCGCGACGGGCGTGGTCTGCCTGCTGCTGTTCACCGCCGTGATCCTGCTCGGCCTGCTGGTGTCCAGGCAGGGCAAGCTGCCCGGCCTTCCGAAGTTCGGCGTGGTGCACCTGCACCGGTACCTGTCGCTGCTCGGGATCGCGTTCCTGGCCATCCACGTGCTGACCGCGGTCGCCGACTCCTACGTGAACATCTCGCTGGCCGCGGCGATCATCCCGTTCGTCTCGAAGTACCAGCCGTTCTGGCTGGGCCTCGGCGCGGTCTCGATCGACCTGATGATCGCCATCATCGTGACCAGCCTGGTCCGCTCCAGGATCAACCGCCGCACCTGGCGGCTGGTGCACTGGCTCGCCTACGCCTGCTGGCCGATCGCGATCGCGCACAGCATCGGCGCTGGCCCCGACGTGCGCCACGGCCCCCTGCTCTGGCTGACCCTCGCCTGCACCGCGACCGTCGCCGTCGCAATCGCCGTCCGCACAGCCGCGTCCCAGCGCACCCCAGCGCCGGATACCCAGATCCGCCAACTCCTGGCCGACCAAAGTACTCAGCTTCAGCCGGCTAGGGGAGACGACCCCCCTCGGCCCTCCCGAATTCAAAATCAAACAGAGGCGGCTTACCGATGACCACTTTTGTTCAGCAAAGCTCCCAGCCCGCTCCCGGCGACGAACCTGGCTCCCGCACTGGGCAACTGGGACCGAACGATGCGTCCGGTCAGCCCGAGCCGCGCCCGATATCGCGGCTGCTACCAGCACCAGGCAAATCCTCCCTTGACCTGCGCGCGCATCTACGCCGGCACGGCCAGGTCCCCTACCGGGGCCGCCAGGGCCAGCTGATCGAAGACCTGCGCGCCGCCGGTCTCACCGGCCGGGGCGGCGCTGCGTTTCCGGTCCATCGCAAGCTGTCCGCCGTGCTGTCGGCGCCGGGCCGCGCGGTCGTGGTCGCCAACGGCGCCGAAGGCGAACCGGCCAGCTCGAAGGACAAGGCCCTGCTGCTGCTCAACCCGCACCTTGTCCTGGACGGCATCCAGCTAGCCGCCGAGGCAACCGGCGCGACTGACGCGGTGCTCTACGTCGCCCTGGATGCGGAGAAGGCGCGCTGGCTGAACAACCTCATAGCGGCGCGTCGTAACGCCAACCTCGACCGCCTTCAGGTGCGCCTGTTCGCGGCGCCGCCCAAGTTCCTGGCCGGGCAGGAGTCCGCGCTCGCCAGCCGGATCAGCGGCGGCAAGGCGCTCCCCGCTTTCGCGCCGCCGCGTGTCTTCGAACGCGGCGTGGACGGGCGCCCGACCTTTGTTTCCAATGTAGAAACACTCGCCCATCTGAGCCTGATCGCCCGCTACGGACCTGCCTGGTTCACCAGCGCGGGAACTCCAGACGAGCCCGGCACCATGATCTGCACGCTGCACCAGGCCGACGGGCGGATGGACCTGACCGAGGCCGCGCTGGGCACACCGCTGGCCGAACTGCTCGACCTGCGAAAAGCCGGCGCCGTGCTAACCGGCGGCTACCACGGCGCCTGGCTGCCGACAGCCACAGCGGCCAGGCTCACGCTCGCCAACGCCTCGCTCCGCCGGCACGGCGCGTCGGTCGGCGCCGGAGTGCTGGCCGCCCTGCCAGCAGGCCGGTGCGGCCTCCTCGAAACCGCCAGGGTCGCCCGGTACCTGGCGCTGGAGTCGGCCGGTCAGTGCGGTCCCTGCCGCAACGGGCTCCCCCGCATCGCCGGCGCCCTCGCCGATCTCGCGAACGTGGGCCAAGGACGCCGACCGAACGCGACCCTGCTTCAGGACCTCGACCGCTGGTCCTGGCTGGTCTACAAGCGCGGTGCGTGCGCCCATCCCGACGGCACGGTGCGCTTCGTGACCAGCGCGCTCAAGACGTTCGAAGCCGAGATCACAGCGCACCGCCAAGGCCGCTGCACCGGAACGATCACGCGGCCGTTCCTGCCGCTCGGAGGTGAATCAATGTGAACGCCACTCAAGGGCTGCACAGTCAAGAGCTAAAACTGCGGGTCAACCCGATCGCCTGCTCGGGACACGGCGTCTGCGCCGAGCTGCTCCCCGAGCTGATCTCGATCGACGAGTGGGGCTACCCGCTGCTGGCCGACATCCCGGTCCCCGCCCACCTGGCCAGGCAGGCCCGCCGCACGGTAACCGACTGCCCGGCGCTAGCGCTACTGCTCACCAGGAAATGATCACAGAGGATAATCAGAGGAAGCACAAAGGTGCAGCACACCTTGGTGGGCCAATGTTAGGAACATGATGAGCGTGCTTGACGGGGCGCCGACAACCTCCGCCCCTCCTGCCGAGCAAACCGGGCTGCGTCCGGACGGCACCCCGATCCGGGTGCTCGTTGTCGACGACGAGCCGAGCCTGGCCGAACTCCTGTCCAGCGTGCTGCGCTACGAGGGCTGGGAGATCAGGACCGCCGCCGACGG
Organism: Streptosporangiaceae bacterium; assembly: GCA_036501205.1. Classification (GTDB taxonomy): domain Bacteria; phylum Actinomycetota; class Actinomycetes; order Streptosporangiales; family Streptosporangiaceae; genus Chersky-822. The sequence continues at coordinate 29,792 of DASYAT010000043.1, forward strand.
CGGGTCCGCGGTCAGGGCGGCTCGGGACTTCAAGCCCGATGCGGTCGTCCTCGACATCATGCTGCCCGACTTCAACGGCCTCGAGGTCATGCGACGAGTCCGGGTCGAACTGCCGCACGTCTGCGTACTGTTCCTCACCGCGCGCGATGCGGTCGAGGACCGGATCGCCGGCATCACGGCCGGCGGCGATGACTACGTGACGAAACCGTTCAGCTTGGAGGAAGTGCTGGCCCGGCTGCGCGGCCTGCTGCGGCGAGCCGGCGTGACCAGGGCCAGGACCGGCACCGAGCTGACGCTGGGCGACCTGACCATGGACGAGGAAGCCAGGGAGGTGCACCGCGGCGGCGAGCTGATCGACCTGACCGCGACCGAGTTCGAGCTGCTCCGCTTCCTGATGCGCAACCCGCGCCGGGTTCTGTCCAAGGCCCAGATCCTGGACCGGGTCTGGAACTACGACTTCGGCGGCCAGGCCCATATCGTGGAGCTGTACATCAGCTACCTGCGCAAGAAGCTCGAGGCTGGCCGCGAGCCGCTGATTCACACGGTCAGGGGCGTCGGCTACGTACTCAAGCCAACGGGATGATGCTCACGTTCAAGCACTGGCTGGCCGGGCGAACTCTGCGCGGCCGGCTGATTGCCGGGCTGGTGGCGCTGCTCGCGCTGTCCTGCGCGCTGGTCGGCGCGACCGTCTACCTGGCACTGCGCAGCTTCTTGTATAACCAGCTCGCCGGCCAGCTGAACCAGGCGAACTCGCGGTATATCGGCTGCATCGACCACCACGGCGGCTCGCCGGTACCAGGAAGCTGGCCCCGCTTTATCGGCGGCTACCCGCTGGTTAACGGCTACCCGCCCCCGATGCCGGACTGCGGCAACCAGATCCCTGGTCAGGCGGCGGGCACCTTCACGGCCCTGCTCGTCTCCTACACCGTCAGGTACGCGAACCTGGTGCCGTCCACCACCTGCCACCTGTCAACGGTCGACCAGACCGACCTGGCCGGACTGCGACCCGACGGCCAGCCGGTCAGCCGGACGCTCGCCTCGGCGCACGGTGACTACCTGCTCTCGGCGAAGAGGGGACCCAGCGGCACCGTGCTGGTCACCGGCCTGCCGCTGGCCCCGCTGGAAACGACGCTCCGAGAGGTCGCGCTCACCGAGATCTCCGTCTTCGGGCTCGCGCTGCTGCTGGCCGGAATGCTCGGCACCGCCTGGGTGCGGCTGTCGCTGCGCCCGCTCAGCCGGATGACCGCGACCGCGACCGAGGTCACCAAGCTGCCGCTGGCCAGCGGCAGCGTCGACCTGCCGCACCGGGTCAGGCACGCCGATCCGCGCACCGAGGTCGGCAAGCTCGGCGAGGCGTTCAACGCGATGCTCGGCCACGTCGAATCGTCGCTCTCCCGGCGGCATGCCAGCGAGGCCAGGCTGCGCAGCTTCGCCGCCGACGCCAGTCACGAGCTGCGTACCCCGCTGGCAGCGATCAGGGGTTACACCGAACTGGCCCAGCGCCAAGCCGACGAACTGCCGCCCGATCTGCGGCGCGCGCTCGAGCGGGTCGGCTCCGAGTCCGCCAGGATGGGCGGCCTGGTCGATGACCTGCTGCTGCTAGCCAGGCTCGACGCGGGCCGTCCGCTAGAGCGCAAGCCGGTCGACCTGACCCGGCTCGCGATCGACGCGACCAGTGACGCGCGCGTCGCCGCGCCCAGCCATCGCTGGCTGCTCGAATTGTCACCCGAACCCGTGCTGGTGCCCGGCGACGAGCCAAGGCTGCGCCAGGTACTCGCCAACCTGCTCAGCAACGCGGCCAAGCACACGCCAGCGGACTCGACCGTAGCCGTCGCCGTCGCCGCCAATCAGGTCGCCGGCTCGGCCTCGCTCAGCGTCACCGACAACGGACCAGGGGTACCCGCCGAACTGCGGTCCAGCTTGTTCGAGCGATTCGTACGGGGCGACCCGTCCCGCTCGCGGGCAGCGGGCAGCACCGGCCTCGGCCTGGCGATCGTGGACGCGGTCACCACGGCGCACGGCGGCCGCGTCGACTTGACCAGCCACCCGGGCCAGACCAGGTTCACCGTCACCCTGCCGCTGCGCGGCTAACCCTGCGGAGGCTAACTAGCTATCCGGCCAGTTGGCCGGATCGATGGGGTACGGCCGGGTCGCCGGCCCGGGCCGGTTCTGCGGCAGCGTGCGCCCCACCCGCATGCTCTCGTCCCCGACGAGCTGGAACAAGGTGCCCTGCACCCGGCGGATCTCGGGAATCTCGTCGAATTCAAGCCGCCCCTGCTCACCCGGCGACTCGACGACCAGCGTCCCGCAGCCGAACATCCGGTCGATCAGGCCCTGGGTAAACGACACGTCGCTGATCCGGTTCAGCGGAAAGTCACGGCCGGTCCTGGTCAAGATTCCCTCGCGCAGCCGCAGCCGCCGGCTGGTCACCTCATACGTCGTCGTACGCCATTTAAGGAACGGAATCCCGAACGCCAGCGCGGCCCCGATTAGCGCTGCGACCCCGATCCCGAGCCGGACCGGCCACAGGTTCGTCCCGCTGGTAGGCAGCACCAAGATTACCGTGATCGCCGCCGCGACGATCAGCAACAACAACGCGGCCGGCTTGACCAGCGTCTTACCGTGCGGGTGCAGGCGCAGCACCAGCCGCTCGCCTTCCACCAACCCATCAGAACCCGCCACATCTCACATAATGTCAGCTACCGGCCCCTGCCACGTCCCACCTCCTCTGAGTAGAGCCCGAGGTGGCTGGCGTAGGTGTGCATCTTCTCGAAGACCAGCTCGGCCTCGGCCAGCCGGCCCGACCGGGCGAGTGCGTCCGCCGGCAATCATCCGCCCGGGGTGACAGTCAGCCAGAGCCGTGACTGTCAGGGCAGGTAGTGAGCGGCCGGAGGCGGTGGAGCCGGAGAGCCGACCCAATGGGTGTAGCTGGCGGCCCACTGACCGTCGGTGCGGAGCTTTTGCAGTACGGCGTTGACGAACTGGACCAAGTCGGCGTGCTGTTTGGAGATGGCCAGGCCGTAGGGTTCTTTGCTGAACCGGGGGCCGATGATCTTGGTCCAGGGGTCCTGCGCGGTCAGTCCGGCCAGGATCGAGTCGTCGGTGGAGATCGCGGCGACTTGGCCTTGCTGGAGCAGTACCAGGCAGTCGGTCCAGTACGGGACCGCGACCGGGATCGGGTGCGACGGGGCGGCCTTGATGTTCTCGATCGAGGTGGACCCGGTGGTCGCGCAGACCTTCTTGCCGCCGAGATCGGCGATGCTCTTGGCGGTGGAGTTGGTCTGGACCAGCACCCGCTGTCCGGCTTCGAAGTAGACGGTTGAGAAGTCGACTTGCTGCAGCCGTTCGCAAGTGATTGTCATGGTGTGGGCCACGAGGTCGACGGCGCCGGACTGGACGTCCGGGATGCGCTGGGCGTCGGAGATCGCCTTGAAGACGACCTTGTTCGGGTTGCCGAAGATCGCGTCGGCGATCGCGTGCACCATGTCGATGTCAAATCCCTCGATCCTGCCGTTGAGGGGATTGAGGTAACCGAAATGGTAGGTGCTCTGGTCGACGCCGGCGATCAGGTAACCGCGGGCGCGGATCTTGGCCATGTAGGAGCCGGGGTTCACCGCTGGCGGTCCGGTCGGACGCAGGCTGGCGGTGGGGTCGCAAGCCTGAGTTTGGGTGGCCCGCCCGTGAGTTAGGTGCGCCGTCGCGCGCACGACGAGGTTCGGCGCGGCTGGCCTCACCACGGCGGCGGAACCGGGCAAGGCCCAGACGGCCAGGCCTGCCACGGTGACGATCGCTGGCAGCCGCAGCCAGCTACCCGGCTTCACCGGTACTCCGCAAGACGCCGGCTCATTCCCCGGGCGCATCCGGCTGCCATGATCAGCGCCAGCACGATCACTCCTATCTCCAGTCCGGTGAACGCATTCCGGCCCGCAGCCGCATCGGCCCGGAAGACGGCCTGGTCAGCGGCGACGGCGCGGACCAGTGACGCGTCGACGCGGGCGAACAAGGTGCCGGAATGATCCTGGCCAGGGATTGTCACGAGCTGGATCGCCTGGGTGTGCTTGCCGTTGTTATCCAGGGACCGCACGGTCCGGTGTGCGCCATACCACCGCGTCGCTGCGGCGGACGCATCCGCGGCGGCGGCCGCACCGGGGCCGCCGGCCGCGGCGCTGACCGCTTTAGCGAGCAGCGTGCCGGGTCCAGGACCGAGCTGGTGTTCGGTGGCCAGGAAGTCCGCTTGGTAGCTGTCGTCTCCGGCGGCATCAATAAGGGTCAGGCTTTCATCGGCGTGGGCCCGCAGCGCCGCGATGTCGGCCACCCCCAGCGCAGTCACCGGCCCTGAGCCGTGGGCCTGGGCGCGCAGCAGGTCCCCGCGGCCAGCGCTGAGCGCGAGGGCGAGCCAGACGACTGAGATCATCGCGGCGGCCGTGGCCACAGCCAGCCCTGGGTTCAGCGTGCGATGGAAGCGCCGACTGAGCCATCGCTGAGCCCTTAGCAGCACATATCCCGCGATGACGGCCATCACGAGCAGGAGCACGCCCAGCGGCAACCCGGTCGCCTGCCCGCTGGCTGCCAGCAACTGGCTGCGGGCCTGGGCCGTGATATTCCGCGCGGCCGGCAGTAGCTTGCCCCGCATCAGGCTGGATGCCTCCCGCAGGTACGCCGCTCCAAGAGGAAGGCCAAGCCGGTTGTCGGCTCGCGCGGTCTCAACCTCGCCGGCGTAGACCGGAAGCCCCGCCGACAGCGTGGCCAGGTCCGCGGACGCGAGCGAATGGCTGGCGATAGCGGTCGCGTCTTCCAGTCGCGCGGAGGCCGCGGCGATGTCAGCCACATACCGCTGCCTAGAGGCCTGCGGCTCCAGCCCCCCGGATAGGAAGGCGCTGGCCGCAGTCGCGTCGGCGTCGGAAAGCGACCGGTAGATCTGCTGGCCGTCTAGGCTCAGCGGCTCGCTGATACTGACCACGTCACCGGCGCCGGACGCGCGCTGGTCCACTACCCAGGCCGCAATCGCACCCCATGCCAGCGACAGGACAACCAGGCCGACAAGCAGAAGCCGCAGCTTGCCCGGCGTGTCATCCGCGTCCTGCCGCTGCGGTAGCCGGAGCCTCGCCGCTGAACTGGGGCGCTGCGCCGGCGGGCTGACCGCCGTCACCACTGACCGCGTCCCTGCACCAGAACGCGAACCCAGATCGCCATGCGCCACTCCGTCCCACTTACCAGGCCAGCAAGACAGGCGTGACGAGCGTCAAGCCCGCGCCCGCCACATCGAATTTGCTCTCAATATAGCCATGGTTCACCGTCCATTTACCAATCACCGCGCTTGTCCACATCACCTCGGCTCAGTGGCCGCCCGGGGCCCGGGTTCAGGCTTGACGGCGCGTGACGGCCGGTTGCGGGACCGCTCCGGGCGCGGGACCGGCGTCCGCGCGACGCGGTGCGGCAATGTCGTCGAGGCTGCGGCCGGCGGGTTCGGGCAGCACGAGGGTGAGCGCCAGGCCGGCGGCGGACACGGCGGCGGTCAGCAGGAGCGTCCCACGCAAGCCCAGCGAGGTCTGGAGCAGCGGGAAAAGGAAGACGCCGATGAATGCGCCGAGCTTGCCCACGCCGGCCGAGATCCCGTGCCCGGTGGCTCGCATCCCGATCGGGAAGAGCTCGCTCGGCAGCACGAACGTGGTCATGTTCGGCCCGAATTCGGTGAAGAAGTAGCTCACGCCGTAGACCAGCAGGAACGGCACCACGGCCGTGGTCATGCCCGGCACCGCGGCAATGACAGCGAAGCACATGGCCATGCCGGCGAACCCGATGAACTGGAGCTTGCGATGGCCGATCCGGTCCAGCCGGGCGATCGCCAGGACATATCCCGGAACCGCGGCGACGACGAAGATCGCCAGCTGCATCGCGATCTTCGTGGTGGCCGACGCGGCGGGGGAGATCAGGCCGAGGATCTGCGGTGTGGAAATCGTGTTGCCGTAGTAGGCGTAGTCGAGCAGGAACCAGCAGCCCGCTGTCCCGGCCAGCGTGACCAGCCACCGCCGACTCGTCAGGAACTCCCGCGGCCCGGCCGGCGGTAGCGCCGGCCGGGGCAGGCCGACGGACGTAGCTGCCGCGCCGACGGCTCGGTTCCGCACCTGGGCCTGGTAGCGCGGCGACTCCGGCATTCGCAGGCGCAGGTACAGGACGGCCGCTGCGGGAATGGCGCCGAGGCCAAGCAGAACCCGCCAGGTCACGCTGGCGTCAATACCCGACCCGAGCAGAGCCAGCGCCACCAGGGGCCCGACGACCAACCCCAGCGCCTGGGTGCCGAAGACCATCCCGACGAGCTTCCCGCGGTCCTTGCGGTTGGCGTACTCGCTCACCACGACAGCACTGACCGGGTAGTCGCCGCCGACACCGAAGCCGAGCGCAAACCGAAAGGCGATCAGCATCCAGAAGGACCCCGACACCGACGACCCGAACGCGCCGACGATCATGATCACGGCCACGAGCCAATAGACGCGCTTGCGGCCGACCTTGTCCGCGTACCGGCCGAACACGAAAGCACCCAGGCACGCCGCGCCGAGCATCGTGCTATTGAGCACCGCCAGCCGGCCAGCGCTCAGATCCCAGTCCTTAGCGATCAGCGCAGACGCGATCCCGATGACGAACAAGTCGTACGCGTCAGTGAAGAACCCCACCCCCGACGCCACCACTGCCCGCAGGTGAACCCGGCCCAGCGGCGCCTCATCCAGACTCGCCACCAGATCAGCCGGCCCAGTTCCGGTGCCACGACCGTCCTCGCTGGCCAGGTCCGCGCCGTTCCTGCTGCCCGGACCTGTCCCCTGCCCTGCACCGGCCGCCCGCACGGGCGCAAAGTATCCACTCTCCTTTACCGACAGGCGACCTGAGTGTGAACCAATCATGAACGTGACATGGACGAACGCGAACATGCGCTCGACTGCGGGACGCCCGGCCGGAGATTTTGGGCCGAGGGCCGGACTACGATGGAGCCCAGTGACTGATGTCCGCGATTGCGCCCAATGCGGCACCGAATTCCTGCCGCTGCGACAGCATGCCCGCTTTTGCTCCCCCCGGTGCAGGATCGCGTGGAACCGACGGAACGCCCTCGACCCGGCCGCGGACGGAACCTTGTCATGGTCGGTCAGCGCAATGCAGGCCGCGACGGACCGACTCCTCGTAGCCACGACATCCGACCCGGCGGCCGCGTTCATGGTGGTCACCGAAGCCGTGTGGTGGGTGACTCTGGTCGACGCGACGCTAGTCCGCTACCACCAGGCCGCCTACGGCCGGCTGCTCGCCCACCAGAGCGACACCGAACGCCTGACCATCGAGGACACCTTCGCCGGGCTAAGGTTCGTGCGCAACCAGATGGGTCGCCAGCCAGGCCCCGGCGACCTCATCCGATCCCCGCGACAACCCGGCAAGCTAGCCGGACGAATAGCCGACTGGACCTGGGCCCACGCCAGCGAGCCGATCCTCGCCGCGCAGCCAGGGCCCGCTCGGGACTGGGAACTCGCGCGGCGCCGCTCATACCTGGCTCAGCTCGCCGGACACCCCATCGGCGCTACCTTCACCCAGGCAGCCGCCTTCCTTCAGCAAGCCTGGACCGCCGCCGCCGTCGACCAGCAACCACTGGCTCAGTGAGCGTCAACTCGGCCAGCTAAGCGGACGTGGATCACGTCACCGGCGCTGATCGGCACCAGGATCCCGTCCTCGTTACGCACGAGCAGGCAGCCATTGCTGTCCACATCGACGGCGGCGCCGACCAGCGACCGGCCGCCCGGCAGCGTGATCTTGACAACTCGGCCGATCGTGGCGCACTGCCTGAGGTATTCGGGTCGCAGCCCGCAGGCGTCCGCGTCGCCAGGCCTAGCTGGCCCAGGTCCAGATGACACTGGCTCAGACCAGCGCCGGTACCACCGTTCCAGCCGACGCAAGATCTCGGCCAGCAGTTCATTCCGGTCGGTCTGCCCGGCACCGTGCAGTTCGAGCGAGGTCGCCGTCGGCACCGGAAGGTCGCCGACGCCGCCGTGCACGTTCAGCCCGATCCCGACGACGATCGCGTCGCCCGTGGTCTGCTCGGCGAGGATGCCGGTCAGCTTTCCGTCGCCGACCAGGATGTCGTTCGGCCACTTGAGTCGAGCGTCGACGCCGGTCACCGAGCGCACGGCGGCAGCGGTTGCGACTCCGGCCAATAGCGGCACCCAGCCTCTGGACGACTGGGGGACCGGGCGCGGGCGCAACAGCACCGAGAAGGTCAGCGCGGCCCCGGGGAGGTTCTGCCAGACCCGGCCCTGGCGGCCCCGCCCCGCCGTCTGTGCCTGAGCGGCGAGGACCAGACCTTGCGGCGCTCCGTCGGCCGCGAAGCGGAGCATGTCAGAGTTCGTCGAGCCGGTCTCGGCGAGCACATTTACCTCGGTCCACATGCTCCCGGCACCAAGGACGGCCGAGCGCAGCCAGTCCTCGTGCAGGGGCGCCGCGCTGCTGGCGAGACCGGACCGGATGGCTGGCATGACGCCCATTGTGCTAGATCGCCAGCCGACCAGCGGACTGTCCTCCAAGATCGTTGCCCGATCACCGGTAACGCCTAAAAGACGCCAGAAAGACGCTGGCGCGAACGTTAGGTGAACCAATCGCGACAACGACTTCTCGCCATGAAAACGGTCATCTTTGGGCGGTACTCTGACGATCGCCGGGTCGAGCCCGAGTGTAAACCCAGGTAAAAGGGAGAATTCGCCGGTGGTACTTAATCACCGCACGGTGCTGGCTATCGTCGCGACTTCGACCATGACGCTCGTCGCTGGCTGCGGCACCGTAGCCGCGCATGACGACGGCGCGGGAGCAGTCGCGCTGATGGGGAAGACCAGCGCGAATAGTCCGGGGGGCGCGATACCGAGCAAGCCCGCCTCGGGCAAGGTCAAGCTCAAGGAGGACGGGAGCACGCTGCTTCTCCCGTTGTTCTCCGAATGGGCCACCGAATACAACAAGCAGTTCAGTAATGTCAGTATCTCGACCGATAGCGGCGGATCGGGCCAAGGCATATCCGACGCCTCCGACGAAAAGGTCGACATCGGCGCCTCTGACGCGTACTTGTCCGTCGGCAATCTGGTCCAGAACCCGAACATGCTGAACATCCCGCTGGCGATCGCCGGGCAGCAAATCAACTACAACGTGCCTGACTTGCGGCCGGCCGGTGCGCACATCAACCTGAACGGCAAGGTGCTCGCCGCGATCTACGAGGGCAAGATCAGGAACTGGAACGCCGCGAAGATCGCCGCTCTCAACAAAGGCGTGTCGCTGCCCAACCTGCCGATCGTACCCCTGCACCGGGGAGAGCCCACGGGAGCGGGCGACACTTTCTTGTTCTCCAGCTTCCTGTCGACCGAGGACCCGAACTGGTACGCCAAATACGGCTTCGGCGCCATCATCGACTGGCCCTCGGTGCCGGGCGCGGAGACGGAGACGGGCAACGACGGGATGGTCGCTGGGTGCGCGGCCACGCGCGGCTGCATAGCCTACGTCGGCATCAGTGACTTCAAGAAGGCGCAGGATGCCGGGCTGGGTGATGCCGCGCTGAGGAACGCCTTCGGCAACTTCGTGACGCCAAGCTCGGCCACCATGCTCGCGGCGGTGAACAGCTTCATCTCGGCGACGCCGGACAACGAGACGATCTCGATGATCAACGGCCCCGCGCCCACCGCTTATCCGATCGTCAACTACGAATACGCGATCGTGTCCAAGGCCCAGCCGAACGCCGTCAAGGCGCGGGACATCAAGGCATTCCTGAACTGGGCCATTAACTCCAGCGACGCGAAGTCATTCCTGGGCGGCGTGCAATTCCAGCCGCTGCCCGCGCCAATCGCCCAGCTGGCCGACGATCAGATCGTGAGGATTAAATGACCGGGCCCGCAGCGGCCGCTAACTACGCGGCACCGACGACCGCACCGGCCCCCGCCCCGCCGCGCGCACCCGCCGCCTCAGCGCCGCCGGTCTCGCCGGCGGCCCCCCGCCGACAGGCCAGGCTGTCGCGGATCGGTGACCGGGGTACGCCGGCCGTGCTCGAGACGCTGCTGGTCGGCCTCATCATCGGTTCGCTGGTCTGGGGCGTCGTCACGGCACTGACCGTCAGCCAGCACTCCTCGGCCGCTAAGGAAGTGGCCAGCACCAGCGAGCCGCTCAGTCTCGCGGCCCAGCGGATGTACCTGTCGCTCTCGGACGCCGACGTCAAGGCGACGACCAGCTTCCTCGCCCACCCGCCCGGCGGGACGCCGATGCCGCTCTCCGACCGGCAGGCCTACGACGCCGACATCGCCAATGCCGCTGCCGAGCTGGCCGCGCTGCGCAGCGTCGGCACAGGGGTCGACAGCGCCAAGCTCGATGAGGATCTGGCCGCGATCTCGGCCGGCCTGCCGATCTACACCGGCTATGTGCAGCGGGCTGAGACCTATAGCTCCCTTGGGTTCCTGCTCACCGGTGGATCGTTCATCGAGAACGCGTCCGAAGAGATGCACCTGGTGCTGCTCCCGGCCGCGAACGACATCTACTCGCAGGAGAACGCCGCGCTGATCACGGCCAGCGCCCAGGCGACCGGCCTGCCACTGATCGTTGTCTGCCTGCTGGTGGCCATCGCGGTCGGGTACGTACTGTTCAGGTCCCAGCGCTGGCTGACACGCCGGACCCACCGGCGGATCAACCCGGGGCTACTGCTTGCCACCGCCGCGCTAGCGATCAGCACGATCTGGATGGTCGTCGCATTCGCATCGGCCCGCTCCAGCTTCGGCGCGGGCCTCGGGCACGGCTCGACCCCGGCCGAGTCGCTCGCCCAGGCCAGCATTGCCGCGCAATCCGGCCGCCGCTTCGAGGTGCTCAACCTCATTTCGCGTAGCGGCGCGTCCTCGTTCCAGGCCGCCATCACCGACGAAGAGAAGCGAATCGGCCCTGGTTCTGGCAGCCTGCTCGACGCCGCGGCAGCCGACTCGCCGTCGGGGGCAGGCGCGGACGCCGCGGACGCGGCCGCGCGTGACGCCAAGAGCTGGGAGTCCGAGTCGGTCAAGGTCTTCTCGCTGAACCCGGCGACAGCGACCTATGAGGACGAGAGCAGCCTGGTCATCGGAACCGGTTCTGGCAGCTCGCAGGCGGCGTTCGAAAAGCTGGAGACTGACCTGCGCCACGGCATCGCCGCTGATCAAGTCGTCTTCAGATCCAATGCGGCTTCCGGCAGCGGTGCTTTTGACGGACTCGAGTTGGCCGTGATCATCGCCGCATTGGCGATGGCGGCCGGGAGCGCGTGGGGCGTGTCACGGCGCTTGGCCGAGTACCGTTAACCTGCTGACGAAAGCAGGGCCAGATCGATGACATTTCCGCTCACGCGCGAGCAGGCACAGGCTACCGCCACGTCCGCTTCGGCTGAGCGCGACACGATCCAGGCGAACATCCTTGAACTCGACGGCAGCTTCGGAAAACGGCTGCTCGCGGGCGCCACGCTGACCGGACAGAGCCGTGACTCGTGGGAGCGGACCGCCGCGGCCCTGGCCGGGCTCTGGGACACCTTCACCGCCTACTCAGCGGTCATCGACCGGGCCAGCGAGATCCTCAACCAGACCGGCCGGATCCAGGCCGCCAGGGTCAGCGAAGCGGTAAGCCTGCTGACCGGACCATCGGTCCGGCTGACCAGGGCAGTGGCGCCGCTCAGCCAGCGCGAGCTCACCTCGGGCGGCCAGACCCAGCTGACCCTGCAGGCGACCGTAAGGGAGATGCGCGGCTCCTTCTCAGAGGTGGCCACCGTACTTACTGCGGCCGAGAACGTGTGGAACGAGATCTCGGAAGGGATCAGGCAGATCACCTCAGACCTCGAGGTGGCCAAACGCCAGCTGCCAGGACTCGACCTCGCCGAGCTGGCCGGAGCGCTCACCCAGGCCGAGAACAGCCTGCGCGAGCTGCGCGAACAGCTGAACAGCGACCCGCTCACGTTCTGGACCGGCGGTCAGGTCGACACCAGCAAGCTCAACCGGGTGCGGCAGGAGGCCGGCGCCGCGGTTGCCCAAGTGAACGAACTCGCCCGGGTCCGCACCGATGCCGACCGGCGGCTCGCCGAGATCGCCGCGGCGATAGCCGAAGCGCAGCAGGCCTGGCAGGATGCGACGATCGCCAGAGAACGCGCGACGGCCCGCGTTGCCACGCCGCCAGGTGATCCGTTGCCCGACGTCAGCTGGCTGGTCAGGCGGACCAGCGGGCTGACTGAGCTCAAGACGGCCGGGCGGTGGACCAGGCTCGCTTCCGAACTCGACGCGATCGACAAGCAGGCGGCCAACGTCATCAGGCGCTGCAAAGAAGCTGAGCAGACCGCCACCGGCCTGCTCGAGCAGCGGGACCAGCTACGCGGCCTGCTCGATGCCTACCGCGCCAAGGCCGGCGGCATCGGCGCCGCTGAGAACGCTGAGCTTGACCAGCGATACCAGCAGGCTAAGAACCTGCTCTGGACTGCCCCCTGTGACCTCGCGGCAGCATCCGCCGCAGTGAACGGCTACCAGCACGCGATACTGCAGCTGCGCCGGAGCGGAGACCGATCATGACAACCCCACCAGCCCGCTGCACCCGGCCGGGTTGCACCGGGACCATCGAAGACGGCTACTGCAATGTCTGCGGGCTCGCGGCCCAGCCTGCACCGATCCCGTCATCGGGTTCTGGCCAGACCGGGAGCAGGAGCGGCAGTACCGGCTCGGGCAGCGGAGTGAGCGGATCGGGCTCGAGCCGGACGGGCACTGGTCGCACTAGATCAGGCAGCACCAGGTCGGGCCGGAGCTCGCGGCCGTCGCGAGGCAGCCTCGGCGCCGGCCTGATCGAGATCCCGCCGGTCCCCTATCGCGACCCCGCCACCGCGGTGCTGGCCAACGCGGTGGTACCGGAGAGCAAGCGGTACTGCGGCAACTGCGAGCGGCCGGTCGGGCGGGGCCGGGACGGCCGGCCTGGCGTCGCCGACGGCTACTGCCCGAACTGCGGCAGCAAGTACTCGTTCTCGCCCAAGCTGGTCCAGGGCGAGCTCGTGGCCCGGCAGTACGAGGTGCTCGGCTGCCTGGCGCACGGCGGTCTCGGCTGGCTCTACCTGGCCATGGACCGTAACCTGTCCAACCGCTGGGTGGTGCTCAAGGGCCTGCTCAACACCACCGACCCGGCCGCGGTCGAGGCGGCGGTGGCCGAGCGCCGGTTCCTGGCCGAGGTCGAGCACCCGTCCATCGTCGGCGTGTACAACTTCGTGCAGCACGCCGACCGGGCTACCGGCGAGCAGGCCGGCTACATCGTCATGGAGTACGTGGGCGGCCAGTCGCTGCGCCAGTTGCTCCTGCAGCGGCGCCGAGCGGAGGGCGGCGCGTCGTTGCCGCTGCCGATGGCGCTGGCCTACATGATCGAGGTGCTGCCCGCGCTCGGCTACCTGCACAGCCGGGGGCTGGTCTACTGCGACTTCAAGCCGGACAACGTCATCCAGACCGAGGAGCAGCTCAAGCTCATCGACATGGGCGGGGTCCGGCGGATCGACGATGACGACAGCGCTATCTACGGCACGATCGGCTACCAGGCACCCGAGATCGCCGACGACGGACCGTCCCCCTCCTCCGACCTCTATACCGTGGGCCGGGCGCTGGCCGTGCTGACGTTCGAGTTCAACGGTTACCAGAGCACCTTCGAGCACAGCCTGCCCGATCCGTCTGGCATTCCGGTGCTGGCCAACAACGAATCGTTCCTGAGGGCACTGCGGCACGCGACCGATCCGGACCCTGACGACCGGTTCGGGTCCGCCGCCGAGATGGCCGATCAGCTCACCGGCGTGCTCAGGGAGGTGCTGGCGCTCGCAGACCGCCGGCCGCGGCCCGCATTCTCCACGCTGTTCAGCCCCGAGCTCATGACGATCGGCGTGCCGGCCATCCACTCGGCCGACTCGACGCCGCCCCTGCTGCGTCCGAGCTCGGCCGACATCATCTCCGGGCTGCCGGTGCCGCACGTGGAGCGGGAAGACCCGGCCGCCGGCTATCTGGCCACGCTCGGAACGCTCGATCCGGCGCAACTAGTGAACGTGCTATCGGCGGCCGTGGCCGGCCAGCAGGGCACGCCACCAGCCGTCGCCGGGTCACCGGAAACCTTGCTCGCGCTGGTGCGGGCCAAGACCGTGGTTGGCGATTTCCCGGGGGCCGCGGAGGTCCTCGCCAAGGTCGCGGCCAGGGACGACGCCGACTGGCGGGTCACCTGGTACCAGGGCCTGGCCAACCTGGCCGCGAAACTGCACGTGAGCGCGAGGGACGCGTTCGACACGGTCTACGACGCGCTGCCAGGTGAGCTGGCACCCAAGCTGGCGCTGGCCTTCACCGCCGAAGCCGCTGGTGACCAGTTGCTCGCGACCAAGTTCTTCCGCCTGGTGTGGACGGTGGACCGGTCCTACGTCAGCGCGGCGTTCGGGCTCGCACGCACGTTGCTGCACGCCGGTGACCGGGTCGGCGCGATTGAGGCGCTTACCGGCGTGCCCGATACGTCCAGTTACTACCTGGCCGCCCAGCTCGCCGCGATCAGGATCAGGGTCGCGCCGCCAGCCGGCTATCCGTGCGTATCGGCGGCCGACCTGAATGAAGCAGGCCGGGGTGTCAGCCGGCTGAAGCTTGATCAGACTACGCTTCAGCAAGTCACAACCGACGTGCTGAAGGCCGCGCTGAACCGATTGCAGGCCAGGGAGCCCCTCGATGGGGGACAGTTGCTCGGCTGCGACCTGACCGAGCGCGCACTGCGCTTCGGACTTGAGCGAAGCTATCGCGCCCAGGCCCAGCTCTCCACAGATCGCCAGCGCAGGACGGAGCTTGTCGACATGGCCAACGACGCACGCCCGAGTACCTGGTCATGACCGCCGAGACGGAGGAGCCGTCGGCGGAAAGATCAGCGGAGAAATCAGCAGAGCCGTCAGCGGAAAAACCAGCAGAGCCGTCAGCGGAAAAATTCATGAAGCCAAACGAGCCGACGCCGCAAGAAACGACGATGCAGTTGCCGAGGGTGCGGGACATCGGCCCGCAGGATCCGACGATCCAGATCCCGAGAGTGCGGGAGCCGCAGGGGGTCGAGCCGGAAACCAACGAATTGCCCCAGCAACTCGCCGAGCCAGGGGCTAGGGCGGAACCAGCGGCCAGGGCGGAACCAGCGGCCGCGGTCGGGACGGAACCCGGGGCCGGGGCCGGGACGGAACCCGGGGCCGGGACGGAACCAGGGACCGGGGCCGGGACGGAACCAGGGACCGGGGCCGGGGCCGAGCCGGGAACCGGGGCCCAGCCGGAAGCCCAAGAAGATGGCCTGACCTGCCCGAACTGCGGCCAGCCGATCTGGCCAGATGACAACTTCTGCCAAGCTTGCCGCACCGAGCTGGCGCCGGCGGTCACCAGCGGAGACCGGGCGCAGGCGGCCGCGGCCTGTCCCCACTGCCAGGACTCGACGATCAGCCCCGAGGGGTACTGCGAGTCCTGCGGCTACAAGGTGCCGTCGGGCCGGGACCACGTGGAACTCGACCTCGGCCTGGTGGCCGGGGTGACCGATCGCGGCATCCGGCACACCCGCAACGAGGACGCGATGGCGCTAGCCACCGCGAACGCGAGCGGCGGCCCGGTCGCGCTCGCAGTGGTCTGCGACGGGGTCTCGACCTCTTCTAACCCGGATGAAGCGTCGCAGAAGGCGTCCCAGTCGGCCGTGCAGGTGCTGCTCGGCGCGGTCAGGAGCGGCACCGACCTGGCTCAGGCTTCGGCCCGCGCGGTGATGGCGGCGCAGAAGGCGCTGCTTGAAATGGCCGAAGAGGCGGACCTGTTCGGCAACGCGCCTTCGGCGACGTTCGTGTCCGCCGTGGTTACCACCAGCGAGGCGACCGTGTGCTGGCTCGGTGACAGCCGGGCGTACTGGATCGACGCGGCCGGCGCAGGGCAGGCCGGCGCAGGGCAGTCCAGGCAGCTCACGGTCGACGACTCGGTGGCGCAGGAGCTGATCGCGACCGGCCTGATGTCCGAGGCCGAGGCGCTCGCCTCGCCGCAGGGTCACGTCGTGACCGGCTGGATCGGCGCCGACGCCAGGGAGGCCAAGCCGCACGTCTGCGTGTTCACGCCGGACGGGCCCGGGCTGGTGCTGCTGTGCTCCGATGGCCTGTGGAACTACCAGCCGGACGCGGCCGGGATCGCCGGCCGGGCGGGACCGAACGCGATCAATGAACCGCTCAGCGCGGCCGGCGCACTGGTCAACTTCGCGATTGAGCGAGGCGGCAGCGACAACATCACGGTCGTGCTCATCCCGTTCCCCCCTCGGCGCCGCCCAGATTCTGGTGACGAGGGCGATCCCGAGTCCACCACCATCTTTGCCGCCACCCAGGCCTAACTCCCGCTACCCCCAGCCTTGAGGAGAGTGCACAGCCGATGAGTCAGTCTGCCTTCACCGTGGAGGTCTTTCAGAACGAATACCTGGCGGCCGGCGCCCGTGAGGTCAATGCGATCGTCACGGTAACCGCGCCGGACAGCCTCCCCGCGGCAGCCGACAGCGGCGGAGCGGACCGGGCCGAGATCATCATCGTGGACTGCTCGGGCTCGATGGACTACCCGCACGCCAAGATCGTCCAGGCCCGGGCCGCGACGGCAGCGGCACTGGACGTGGTCAGCGACGGCGTCGCGTTCGCCCTGATCGCGGGGACCGAGGTAGCGCGGCCGGTCTACCCGCTCGACGGCACGCTGGCGATCATGAACCCGCAGACCAGGCAGATGGCCAAGCAGGTGGCGGCGAACCTGCGTCCCGGCGGGGGCACCGCGATGGGGACGTGGCTGCGGCTGGCCCGCCAGATGTACAGCTCGAGTTCGGCCACCTTGCGGCACGCGATCTTGCTGACCGACGGCAAGAACGAGCACGAAGCACCCGAGGCGCTGACCGCGGCGATCAGCCAGTGCGAGGGGTACTTCAACTGCGACTGCCGTGGCGTCGGCACCGACTGGCAGGTGGCCGAACTCCGGCGGATCTCGACCGCGCTGCTCGGAACCGTCGACATCGTGCCCGACCCGGCCGGCCTCACCGCCGACTTCGAGTCGATGATCGCGGCCGCGATGGGCAAGGCGGTCGCGGACGTGGCCGTGCGGGTCTGGACGCCGCAGAGCGCGCAGACCAAGTTCGTCCGGCAGGTCGCGCCGACCGTCAATGACCTGACCGGCCGGCGTACCCAGTCCAGCCCGCAGGCCGGGGACTACCCGACCGGTGCCTGGGCCGGCGGCGAGAGCCGCGACTACCATGTCTGCGTCGAGGTTTCGGCGGCCGCGATCGGCCAGGAGATGCTGGCGGCCAGGGTCAGCCTGATGGTCGGTGACCAGGCACAGGGCCAGGGCCTGGTCCGGGCGCTCTGGACCGACGACGAGGCGCTGTCCACCAGGATCAACTCCAACGTCGCGCACTACACCGGCCAGGCCGAACTGGCCCAGGCGATCCAGGACGGGCTCGAGGCCCGCAAGACGGGCGACGAGGAGCTGGCGACGGCCCGGCTCGGTCGCGCGGTGGCGCTGGCCCAGGAGTCAGGAAACGATGACACGGCCAAGCTCCTGGCCAAGGTCGTCGACGTGGTTGACGCCGCCTCGGGCACAGTGCGGCTGAAGAAGAAGGTGGACGACGCCGACGAGATGGCGCTCGACACGCGCTCGACCA
The DNA here is from genome assembly GCA_036501205.1 of Streptosporangiaceae bacterium. GTDB lineage: Bacteria > Actinomycetota > Actinomycetes > Streptosporangiales > Streptosporangiaceae > Chersky-822. Next base: position 47,474 of record DASYAT010000043.1, read on the forward strand.
AAACCGTCCGAACCAAGAAGTAGCGAGGCAGCCGATGCCTACCTGTCCTGATGGTCACCAGTCTTCGTCAGCCGACTTCTGTGATACCTGCGGGATGCGGATCGAGGGCGCGCCGGCGGCGCCTCCGCCGGCTACGAGCACAGGTACAGCCGCCCGGCTCGGCGGGTCCTCGTCCTCCGCAGAGGCCTGCCCGGTGTGCGGCAACGACCGCACCGGCTTGTTCTGCGAGGTGTGCGGGTACGACTTCGCCACCGGCACCCCGGCCGCCCCGGTGGATCCGGCCAACCTGTTCGGGGCCGGCCAGCCGAGCGAGCCAGCCGGCCCGGGCTTCCCCGACCCCGCACTGCCCGACCCCGCACTGCCTGACCCCGGCTTCCCCGACCCCGCACTGCCCGATCCCGCACGGCCCGATCCCGCACTGCCCGATCCCGCGCTCCCCGACCCGGGCCCGCTCGGACCGATCGGCCTCGAGCCGGTCACGTCGCCGCAATCTGGGCCAGGTACGACCGGATCAGGCATCCCCGCCCCGCAAGCCGGTCCGGCATCGGGCAACGGCTGGGCCGCCGTGGTCAGCGCGGACCGGTTGTACTTTGACACGGTGGTCGAGGCGGGCGGGCCGGACGCGGCCTCGATCGAGTTCCCCGCTTACTGCCCGCAGCGGCGGTTCTCGCTGACCGGTCAGGAGATGCGCGTCGGCCGCCGCAGTACCTCGCGCGGCCTTGAGCCGGAGATCGACCTGGCCGGCCCGCCAACCGACCCTGGCATCTCGCACCTGCACGCCGTGCTGATCGCCCAGCCGGATGGCACCTGGTCCGTCCTTGACCCGGGCTCGTCCAACGGCACCCAGGTCAACGGCAACGAGATCGTCACCGGCGTCCCCTACCCCCTGCACGAGGGCGACCGGGTCTGCATAGGCGCCTGGACCGTCCTTACCATCGACGCTCCCGGGTAACCGAGCAGCCGGGTAAGGCCAGCGGCGGCGCCCGTACCCGCGCAGCACGCGCGGGCGGGCGCTGCTCTATGTTTGCGGCATGGCTAAGCAGACCGCGCAGGCTGACACCGAGCCCGATCAGCCTGCTGCGGACACCGGACAGCCGGATATCCACACCACGGCTGGCAAGATCGCCGACTTGGAGACCCGCAGGTACGAGGCGGTCCACGCCGGGTCAGAACGCGCCGTCGAACGGCAGCACGCCAAGGGCAAGATGACCGCGCGGGAGCGGATCGACTACCTGCTGGACCAGGGTTCGTTCACCGAATTCGACGAATTGGCCCGGCACCGCGCGCACGACTTCGCGATGGAGGGGACCCGGCCCTACGGCGACGGCGTGGTCACCGGCTACGGCACCATCGACGGCCGGCCGGTCTGCCTGTTCAGCCAGGACTTCACGGTCTTCGGCGGGTCGCTCGGCGAGGTGTTCGGCACCAAGATCGTCAAGGTGATGGACCACGCGCTGAAGATCGGCTGCCCGGTGATCGGCATCAACGACAGCGGCGGCGCCAGGATCCAGGAAGGCGTCGTGGCGCTCGGCCTTTACGGCGAGGTCTTCTACCGCAATGTGATGTCGTCCGGCGTGATCCCGCAGATCTCGCTGATCATGGGCCCGTGCGCGGGCGGCGCGGTCTACTCCCCCGCGATCACCGACTTCACCTTGATGGTCGATCAGACCTCGCACATGTTCATCACAGGACCTGATGTGATCAAGACGGTGACCGGCGAGGAGGTCAGCTTCGAGGAACTCGGCGGCGCGCACGCGCACAACGCCAAATCCGGCGTCGCTCATTACCAGGCCACCGACGAGCAGGACTGCCTGGACTTCGCCAGGGAACTGCTGTCCTACCTGCCCTCGAACAACCTCGATGACCCACCCGTCCTGGCCGCCGCACTCGACCCCGAGGCGATCTGCGAACTGACGCCGGACGACGCCGAGCTCGACCTGCTGATCCCGGATTCCGCCAATCAGCCCTATGACATGCACGCCGTCATCGAGCACGTACTCGACGACGGGGAATTCTGCGAAATTCATGCCGAGTTCGCGAAAAATATTGTGGTCGGCTTTGGCCGGGTCGAGGGCAGGCCGGTCGGCGTGGTGGCTAATCAGCCCATGCATTTCGCGGGCTGCCTGGACATCGACGCCTCGGAGAAGGCCGCCAGGTTCGTTCGTACCTGCGACGCGTTCAATATCCCGGTGCTGACCTTCGTGGACGTGCCCGGGTTCCTGCCCGGCACCGATCAGGAGTGGGGCGGGATCATCAGGCGCGGGGCCAAGCTGATCTACGCCTACGCCGAGGCGACCGTGCCCAAGATCACGGTCATCACCAGGAAGGCCTACGGCGGCGCCTACGACGTGATGGGCTCCAAGCATCTCGGCGGCGACATCAACCTCGCCTGGCCCACCGCCCAGATCGCGGTGATGGGCGCCCAGGGCGCGGTCAACATCTTGTACCGGCGCGAACTGGCGGCCGCCGGCGGCCAGGACGAGCTGGCGAAGATCAGGGCCGCGCGGGCGACGGAGTACGAGGACGCGCTCGCCAATCCGTACATCGCCGCCGAGCGCGGGTACGTGGATGCGGTCATCAGGCCGGCCGAAACCCGGCCCGCTGTCATCAAGGCCCTGCGTAGCCTGAGAACCAAGCGGCAGACAGTCCCGCCGAAGAAGCACGGCAACATCCCTCTCTGACCAGGGGAACTGCCGAACACGTCCAAAAGGGGGCCAGAGCACTGGCGATTGCTCTGGCTGCGCGACACCCCGACCGGCGCCGACTAGAGTCGAGAGCATATGAGCGAGTCAGAAGTGTCGCTTCCGCTGCTGTCCCGATACGCCATCATGGTGGATGTCGGGTATATCTACGCGTCCGCGGGCGAGTTGCTCTTCAGTGCCTCGTCCAGGCGCGAGTACCGGGTCGACGCGGACAAGCTGATCTCAGCGCTGATCAAGCAGGCCGATGATCAGGTCAGGGGCCAGTTGCTGCGGGTCTACTGGTACGACGCGGCCAGGGACCGGGTGCCGACCTTCGATCAGCGGGTCATCGCCCAGATGCCACTGGTCAAGCTCCGGCTCGGCAACCTGAACGCGCGCGGCCAGCAGAAGGGCGTCGACGCGCAGATCAGGGCCGACATGGAGGCGCTGGCCCGGCACCGGGCGATCACCGATGCGATCCTGGTGGCCGGCGACGAGGACATGGTCCCGGCGGTCGAGGCGGCCCAGGCCTACGGCGTACGGGTGCACCTGTGGGGCGTAGAGCCTCCATACGGCACGAACCAGGCCGAGCGGCTGGTCTGGGAGTCAGACACGGTCGAAGTCCTTGAGCGCTTGTTCATCGAGCCATTCTTCGCGTCGCAGCCCACTCCTGAGACCGCCCAGGCCGCAGCCGCAGCCGGTATTCCGCTGACGCCGAGAGTCGATCAGGCCACTTCGGTGTCGGGGACCCACTCCGTGCCGGCCCCGTCGCCGGCCCAGCTGTTCGGTGACCGGAACCCGTTCAGGTCGCACTCGAAGGGCTCGCTGCACATCACCGGCAGTCATATGTCACCGGCGCGGCTGGGCCCGTCCCGCGAGCGGGTCGAGGAGGCCGGCGAGCACGTCGCGCAGAAGTGGATCCTGACCAGAGGCGAGGACAACATCAGGGACCTGCTGCCAGGGCCGATCCTGCCGCCGGTCATCGACAAGGAGTTGCTGGTCGACGCGGAGAAGGAGCTTGGCCTGTCGCTGCGCTCCTATCAGGAGGCCAGGGAGTGGCTGCGGGACGCGTTCTGGGCCCGGGTGCACCGGCAGTTCGGGGTCGGCGTCGGCAGGTCGAAGTAGATGACCAGCCCGGATTCACCGTTGGTCAGCGTGGTGCGTGGCCAGCCTACCGACGCCGAGGTCGCCGCCGTGCTAACGGTTCTGCGACTGGCGTCGGCGGCAGTCAGCAGCGAGCCGACGATCCAGACCCCCGCAAAGCTTTCTCCCTGGTCAAATAAAAGCCTTTTGCTGCGTCGGCCGATCGCGCACGGGCCGGACGCGTGGCGGCGCAGTGCTAGCTGACCGCCTAGCGCTAACGGCCGAGCGCTAACCGCGGAGCGCATCTTCGTTAGCGACCGTCGCTCACTAGACTCCTGGCAGTCGAGAAGGAGCGTTTCGTGCGCAAGGTCCTCATCGCCAATCGAGGCGAGATCGCCGTCCGTATTGCCCGCGCCTGTGCCGACGCCGGGCTGGCCAGCGTCGCCGTGTACTCAGAGCCGGATCTGGACGCGCTGCACGTGCGGATGGCCGATGAGGCTTACGCGCTTGGCGGTGCCAGCGCCGCCGACAGCTACCTGGACATCGCCAAGGTGCTCAAGGCCGCGGCCGAGTCAGGGGCGGATGCGGTGCACCCTGGCTATGGTTTCCTGGCCGAGAACGCGCAATTCGCGAGCGAGGTCATCGCCGCGGGGCTGACCTGGATCGGGCCGCCGCCGTCGGCGATCGAAGCGCTGGGGGACAAGACTGCGGCTCGGGCGATCGCGCGCCGGGTCGGTGCGCCGCTGGCGCCTGGCACCGACGGGCCGATCGCGGGACCGCAGGAAGCCGTCGCGTTCGCGTCCGAGCACGGGCTGCCGATCGCGATCAAGGCCGCTTACGGCGGCGGCGGGCGCGGGCTCAAGGTCGCGCGGACGATGGACGAGATCCCTGCGCTGTATGAGTCGGCGGTGCGAGAGGCGGTCGCGGCGTTCGGACGCGGCGAGTGCTTCGTCGAGCGGTATCTGGACAGGCCCCGGCACGTGGAGACGCAGTGCCTGGCCGATGCGCACGGCAATGTGGTCGTAGTCTCGACCAGGGACTGCTCGCTGCAGCGACGGCACCAGAAGCTGGTCGAGGAGGCCCCGGCGCCGTTCCTGACCGCCGAGCAGGAGGCACTGCTGCGGTCCTCATCTAAGGCGATACTCTCCGAGGCCGGTTATGTGGGCGCCGGCACGTGCGAGTTCCTGGTAGCGCTCGACGGGGCGGTCTCGTTCCTTGAGGTCAATACCAGGCTGCAGGTGGAACACCCGGTGACCGAGGAGGTCAGCGGGATCGATCTGGTGCTGGCGATGTTCTCGATCGCGGACGGTCAGCCACTGGGGTTCGACGACCCGCCGCTGCGCGGGCACTCGATCGAGTTCCGGCTGAACGCGGAGGATCCTGGACGCGGGTTCCTGCCCGCGCCCGGGACGCTTTCGACGTGGGGTCCGCCGTCCGGGCCCGGGGTGCGCGTCGACTCGGGGTACGTGGCCGGGATGACCGTGCCGCAGATGTACGACTCGCTGATCGCCAAGCTGATCGTGACCGGGGCGGACCGGCCGCAGGCGCTGGCCCGGGCTCGGCGGGCGCTGGCCGAATTTGAGATTGGCGGGATGCCGACGGTGCTGCCGTTCCACCGGGCGGTGGTGTCCGACCCGGCGTTCATCAGCGAGCCGTTCTCGGTGCACACCCGGTGGATCGAGACGGAGTTCGCCGGGGAGCTAGCGCCTTACGCCGGAGATTCTGAGCCTGGATCTGAGGACGGCGCTGGGGACCGCGAGCGGGTTGTTGTCGAGGTCAACGGGAAGCGGCTTGAGGTTGTTGTGCCTGGGTGGCTGGCCGGGGCCGGGGTTGCTCCTGGCGGGCCTTCTGGCCGGCCTCCGGGTCGGGCGGCTGGGCAGCGGCCTGGTGGTGCTCGGGGCCGGGGCGGGAAGTCGCGCCGGGAGCAGGCGTCGGCGGCCGACGGCGACACGCTGGTCAGCCCGATGCAGGGCACGATCGTCAAGATCGTCGCGGCGCAGGGACAGGCGGTGCAGGCCGGGGAGACGATCGTGGTGCTCGAAGCGATGAAGATGGAGCAGCCGCTGACCGCGCACAAGGCAGGAACCGTCAGCGAGCTGGCGGTCGAGGTCGGGCAGACCGTGTCGGCCGGTTACGCCATCTGCAAGCTAGCGGGTTGATCCGATGTCGCGCCTTGAAGGCGATCCTGGCCCGATCCGGTGGATGCTGTTCTCGCTCGGATTCAGGCTCCCCGACGAGAACAACGACTGGGTCAAGCACGAGCTGACCGATGCCGGCTGGCGGCTGCGTACCGTCGTGCGGCATCTGGCGATCATCATCCCGGTCTGCGTGATCGTCGCCGTGGTGCTGCTGATCCTGCTGCCGGCGCCCGGGTGGCTGGCCGCGATGATGATCACGCTGATCCTGGTGGGCAGCGTGTTCACCGTTGCGTCCTACGCGGACGACATCAGGGCTACGCGGCTGCGCCAGCATGGGCTGGAGGCGCCGGATGATCCTGATCTGGGGCGGCCCGCGCACTGAGCCTTGATTGCTCTTTCTTACTCGTCGGCCTCTTGCTTACTCCGTCGGCTCCATGAGGCGACGGGCGGCCTCGGTGATGCTGCCGGTGAGCGAAGGATAGACGGCGAAGGTCTGGGCGACCTCGTCGACGGTGATCTGCCGCTCGACCGCGAGCGAGACGCTGAGGATCAGGTCGCTGGCTCGAGGGGCAACGATCACGCCGCCCAGCACGGCGCCGCTGTTGGGACGGGCGAACAGCTTCACGAAGCCGTCGCTGAACCCGTCCATCTTGGCCCGCGCGTTCGTCGCGAGCGGCATCTTGACGACCTTGGCCTTGACCTTGCCGCTGTCGACTTGCTCCTGGCTGACGCCGACCGTGGCGATTTCTGGTTCGGTGAAGATCGTCGCCGCGACGTGGCTGAGCCGGAGCGGATGCACCGCCTCGCCGAGAGCGTGCCACATCGCGATCCGGCCCTGCATGGCCGCGACCGAGGCCAGCATCAGCACGCCGGTGCAGTCACCGGCCGCGTAGACGCCGGGGACGGAGGTCCGCGACACCCGGTCGACCGCGACGAACCCGCGCTCGTCGACCTCGACCTTGGCCTGGTCGAGCCCGATGCCTTCGGTCAGCGGCACCATGCCGACCGTGAGCAGGCAGTGGCTCCCGTGAACCCTGTCGCCGTTAGCGAGGGTGACTTCGACGCCGTCCTTCGTCCGGCGGGCCGACCGAGCGCGGGACCGGCTGAGCACCCGCATGCCGCGCCGCCGGAACACGTCCTCGACCACCATCGCCGCGTCGGTGTCCTCATTAGGCAGCACATGCTCGCGCGAGGAGACCAGCGTTACCTGGGAGCCCAGCGCGCAGAACGCGCTGGCGAACTCCGCGCCGGTCACGCCTGAGCCGACGACGATCAGCTCTTCGGGGAGTTCGTCCAGATCGTAGATCTGCCTGCTGGTCAGCAGGCGCTCCCCATCGGGTATCGCGTCCTCCAGCTCGCGCGGGCGGGCGCCGGTCGCGATCAGGATGGTGTCGGCCTCGATTTCCCGGTCCCCGATTGCGACCAGGCCAGGACCGAGGAGGCGTCCGGTGCCGCTGATCACGTCGACGCCCTCGACGGCCAGCCTGGCGGCGACGTCGGCCGACTGGGCCTGGGCGAGCCGGCGAATGCGGGAGTAAATCTTGGGAGCGTCGGCCCACGCGTGTGCTGGGTGCTGGTCTGCCTGGGCTGCCTGGGCTGCGGCTGGGGTGGCGGATGCTGGGGCTGGTTCGGCGGCTGGGGCTGGTTCAGCGGCTGGGACTGGTGAGGCTGCTCGGGCTGGTGTAGTGGCCGGGACTCGTGCGGCTGCTGGGGCTGGCGTGGCGGTGCTGTTGAATCTGATGCCCAGGTCTGGGGTGCCTTCGAGAGCGGCCATCATGCTGGACGTCGCGATCAGCGTCTTGGACGGGACGCAGTCCGCCAGCACGCAGGCCCCCCCGAGGCCGTTGTCTTCAATGACCGTCACCCTGGCACCAAGCTGGGCCGCAACCAGGGCGGCCTCGTACCCGCCCGGCCCGCCTCCGACAATGACAATGCGCGACTGACTCACGCTGCCCAATTCTGTCGCATCCGCGCCGCCGCAGCCCCGCCAGCCCGCCACCACGAACATGAGCGCCGCCGGCCCTGAGCGAGGGGTCGCCAGGCCGGCGCCGCCGAAACGCCGGCAGACGGCCCCACCTGGACGCGGACGCCAGACCGCCCCCGCCTGGACGCGGACGCCGGGCCAGCCCGCCAGAGGTGATCGGCAGGCGGGGCTGGCAAAGGATTCCCCGAAGCGGGACCGGCCGATCGCGCGATAACGACCCGCGCCAATGCCCGCCGGAGGCACTTATCCCTGGTTGGGACGTCTTATCCCTGATTGGAACCTAATTTTGCCCGGTTTCAAACGATTCGGCTGACCCTAACCAGGGATAAGACGTCCGGGCCGGGGATAAGCCGACCTCGCGGGACCCGGAATCGCTGGCGGGGCGGGAGGCAGGCGTGAGTAACGAGTACTGAGGGACTGACGGGATGCCTGTGGCTGGCTGACCCGGGGCTTCGGCTGTCGAGGCCTGGCTGACCCGGGACTTCGGCGCGTCGAGGCCTGGCTGGAGGCACGGTATCCGCCCGTGCAGCCGGCCACTTTCACCGTCTGCGACGACCTGTCAC
>DASYAT010000044.1:0-58067 GCA_036501205.1 Streptosporangiaceae bacterium
CACTCAGCTCAACATCGACGAGTACACCGAGACCCTGCCGCCGATAGGCCAAGCTTCCTCATCCGCAGCCTTCGGCGGCAAGGCAGCCGGACCGGTCGTGACCATCACCGACCTTGCCATCGGACCGCTGCGCCTGGAAACACTCAACGTGCGGCGCAGCGAGCGCCAGCGCGGGCAGGGCCAGGTGCTGGGCATGGACGTGCTCGGACGGTATCGCTGGCACCTCCGGCTGGCCTCCGGCGTCCTGGACCTAGACCCCCCGCCCGGCGTCAGGACGGAGAACGAGCTCAAGCTAGTCCCGCGGGGCCACATCTACGTCGAAGCGTCCTGGCCAGGCGTCATCGCCCGCGCGTGCCTGGATACCGGAGCCGGCGCCACCGTAGTAGACCGCACGTTCTGGCTCGGTCATCCAGAACTCTTCAAGCAGATCGGCGCGACCGCCGGTACCGATGCCAACGGCGACCAGGCCGAGACCCCGTTGCTGCTCATGGACGGGCCGGTGATCGGCCAGCACGCATTCAGCAGGCACAGGGCCGTCGCGGTCGACCTGTCCCCTCTGAACAGCACGCTTGAGAAGCCCATGGACCTGATCCTCGGCTATCCGACGATCCGCCTGGCCAACTGGCTGTTTTGACTTCCCGGCCCGCCGCTGGACGATAACAAACTGACCGCCCAGGTCCTCAGCTAGTCCTCAGGGTCAGCAAGAATGGCCAGATGGCACTCGAACTGCCCGTAGTCGATGCGGCCAGCTTGGCCGCGTGGTGCGAAACGCACCTGGGCAGCCGGGCAGAAAGCGAGCTGTTCAGGGCCGGCAACCTCACCCGCGTAGTCGGCACCCGGCTAGCCGACGGACGCGAGGTCGTGGTGAGGGTCCGCCCGGCCGCCCCGCGGATCGCCGCGTGCACCGACGTCCAGCGCCGGCTCTTCGAATCCGGATTTCCCTGTCCGCAGCCGCTGGCCGGGCCGGCACCGCTCGGTCAGCACGAAGCCACCGCCGAGGCTTACATCCCGGGCGTCCCGGACGTCCCGGACGTCCCGGGTGGGACCCCGCTCCCGGACTCCGGCCGGGCCGCCCAGCCGTTCGCCGCAGCACTCGCGCAGCTAGTCAACCTGGCGCCCCGGCCCGAGCAAGTGCCTTCGCTAGCGCCCGCGCCATCGTGGGCAGCCTGGAACCACCACCAGGACGGGAACTGGCCGTCGGCCGAGGAGGCCGAGGACCTCGACGCGGACCTGAACCAGGTGCGCGGACCGGACTGGCTCGACGAAGCCGGCCAGGCCGCCCGGCGCATACTCCAGGCGAGCCAAGACCAGCTCGTGATCGGCCACTGCGACTGGATGACCGACAATCTCCGCTGGAACGGCAGCCGCCTGCTGGTCGCCTACGACTGGGACAGCCTCATAGCCGACAGCGAAGCCGTAATCGCGGGACTGGCCGCCGCCATTTACCTTTACCCCGCGCTGCCGACCATGACCGAGACCCGCGCGTTCCTCGACGCCTACGCCACCGCTCGCGGTCGGCCCTTCAGCCCCGGCGAGCTGCGGCGATGCTGGGCCGCAGGCGTGTGGACCAGGGCCGTCGACGCCAAACTGGAGCACGCCGCCGGAAAGCCGACCGCCGTGCTCACCCAAGACGAAGCCCGCGAACGCCTTCACCAGGCCGGAAGATGAATCAGGCTGGCAGCCGCCAGATCCGCAGCCGGTTGTCTGGAAGGCGAACCGAAAACCGCCCCGCCGGCGAAGCCCGGGCGAGAACCCGGCGCACGTCTTCCTCAAAGTCCTCACGGCGGTCACCGAACAGGTCGGGCGCGGTCGAGGACATCGAGAACACCAGCGCCACGATGTCATCCGCCGTTCGTTCCACCGCTCGCTGATCAGGCACGGTCACGACGTCGGCGGGCAGGAAGCCGGCCTGCTGGAACACCAGGTCCTCGCCGGAAGGCGAAGTGTTGCGTACGCCAAGCCCGGCCCGCCGGTCAGGACCGAGGTAATCACGCCGGAGCCGGTCAAGGGCTGCGTCCGGCGGAGCCGGGAACGGCAGCGATCCTCGCCGGGTCTCCGCCTCCAGCTCGTCTGGCCGGTAACCGGGCGCGTCGACCTGAACCACCGCTCCGCCCGGATCGAGCATTCCCGCGGCCGCCGACGCGACCCGGGGCCGGTCCATCCAGTGGAACGATGCAGCCTGCCCTGTCCGTCCAGCGCCAGCTGGCCAGCGACGGCGTCCGCCAGACCCGGAGCGTACGGCAGGCGTCCTTGCTCGTAATACTCGGCAGCTCCTGCGAACAGGGATTCATCCCATTTCCAGCTCTGCCAGTCACCGGGCGCCGCAGTCACGCCGACGAATGGTACGTGGCCAGGACCAGGTCGGCGAGCTGGTCAGGCGTGTGCTGGTCACCCCGGAGAATCAGCGTGACATCGGAAAGCTCGCCGCGGGCCGCGACGCAACGCTCGACATTGCGGTGCCGGAACGCGCGAGCCTCCGCATCGACCTCCGCATCGTCGGACATGACCTGGGCGTCGATCCGACGGCGCAATTCATCGGGCGGCACCTCGAGGAAGACGTGCAGCAACCGCTCGCCGGCCTTAGCGATCGGCCCGAAGATCTCATCGCGGTAGACCGGATTCACGAGCGTCATCGGAATGATCACCGGCTGGCCGTACTCCGCCGCCATCCCGATCGCGAATTCCGCGACGAGCTTGCGCCACAGCGGGATGTCCTGGAAGTCCCCGCTCGGCGCGCTAGGCACCCACCTGCTCAGGATGTAGCCGACATACTCCGGGTCAAATGCCAGCGCATCGGGCAGGCGCCGGTGCAGCTCATCGGCCAATGTCGTCTTTCCGGCCCCGAAGGCGCCGTTAATCCAGATCATCATCACTGCGACCCCTATCGTTTAAGAAATGATATTTATGCATAACGCATTGCGCGGGCTCTCCTCCTGAGCGTCCAGAGGCCAGTCAAGGCCGTTCGGCTCAGGAAGAGTTGCCGGCGCAGGAGGCTCCGATGCGGATCAACGTAGGCGACATCTCGCTCTGGTTCGACGTTTCAGGTCCATCCGTTCTCCCCGACGGCGACACGGCCGTCGAACGTCCGACCCTTGTGGCCGTCCATGGCGGCCCTGGCGTGGACCACATCAACCTGAAGGATGGTCTGAGCCCGCTCGCCGACCACTTCCAGCTCGTCTACTACGACCAGCGCGGGCACGGTCGCAGCGATCCCAGCACGCCAGAGTTCTGGAACCTGCCGACCTGGGCCAGTGATCTCAGGCAGCTCATCGATGCGCTCGGACTCGACAAGCCGGTGGTGCTGGGCAGCAGCTTCGGCGGCCGGGTGGTCTTGACCTACGCCGGCCTCTTCCCCGGCCACGCTGGCGGCATCATCCTGGCTAACTCGGCCGGCGGACGCTCGGATCATCAGCTCAGCGTCGAGATCTTCCGCCGGCTAGGCGGAGACGAGGCAGCCGCCGTCGCGGAGCGCGACTTCGCTGAGCTGAGCGAGGAGTCGCTCGCCGAATACCGCCGCGTCTGCCTGCCGCTCTACAGCAGCAAGCCCAGGCCCGCAGAAGAACGCCGGCGACTCCAGGCCCGGTCGATAAAGACCACCGAGGTCAGCCTGCATTTCTTCCGCAATGAGGCGTCGGGCTACAGCCCGTGGAGCGCACTGGACAAGGTCATCGACCCGGTGCTCATCCTCGCGGGCGAAGACGATCCGATCTGCCCGCTTCCGGTAGTCGAGGATCTGGCGAGCCGCCTGCCCCCAGGCTCGACCAGCCTGGTGCGCCTGCCCGGTGCCCGGCACCACATTTTCCGCGACCGGCCAGACCTCGCATTCCCGGCCGTTGAGGATTTCGTCCGCCGGGTCAACAGCCGCCGGCCAGATCCAGCCGGGTCGCGGACGCTACACTCCCCCTCTTGTGAACGCAACTGATGGAGTCTTGGTAACCGGCGGCGCCGGTTTCGTGGGTGCGACGCTCGTCCGACGGCTGGTCGCTAGCGGCTACCGGGTACGGGTGCTCGACAATCTCAGCACCGGGGACGCGGCCCATCTGGCCGACGTCGACGCCGAACTGGTCAAGGGCGATATCCGCGAAGCGGCCGCGCTGGACGACGCGCTCAACGGCCTGGGGGCGGTCATCCACCTTGCTGCCGCCGGTTCGGTGATCGGCTCAGTGCAGGACCCGGAGATGAACTTCGAGGTCAATGTGCTCGGCACGTTCCGCGTCCTCGACGCGGCCAGACGAGCGGGGATCGAGCGGGTAGTTCAGGCTTCGACCGGAGGAGCGCTGATCGGGGACGCGACGCCGCCGGTCGACGAGCGCTCGCTGCCCAAGCCGCTGTCCCCCTACGGAGCTAGCAAACTGGCCGGCGAGGGTTACGCTCACGCCTTCGCCAAGACCTACGGGCTGCGCACGATCGCGATCAGGTTCGGCAACGTCTACGGACCCTGGTGCGCCCGCAAGCGCGGCGTGATCAACGTCTTCTTCGAGTCGATCCACTCCGGCGTTCCCATGATCGCCTACGGTGACGGATCGGCGTCGCGGGACTACGTGCACGTGGACGACATCTCCACCGCGCTCCAGCTGGCCCTGGAGAAGGATGTACCGGGCGGCACCGTGCTGCATGCCGCGTCCGGCGTGGAGACCTCGGTTAAGGAACTGGCTGACCTGTGCCGCCGGGCGGCCGGCGTACCCGGTCATCCGATCGAGTACCGGCCCAAGCGGGCGGGCGAGGTTGAGCGCAACTTCGCCTCCTACGACCTGGCGAACAAGATGCTCGGCTTCGCGCCGTCGGTCGACCGCGAGGACGGCATCCCCAGAACCTGGAAATGGTTCCAGCAGGAAGTGTTCAGGGACTAACCCGCTGCGGAGCAAATTCGGTGGACAAATCGAGGCCGGCTCACAATCGTTGAGCACGTGCACCAGCGCCAGCACCCCGAACATGACGTCGTCAGTCGTGAGGTTCGCGGTTGGTATACCTCGGCGGTACCAGAAATCGGCCTGACCGGCACGACTCACTGGTTTGGCTTTGCCGCCATGACCGGCGCGGACCAGGCCAGGGTCGTGCTGAGCATCGCCGACCCGGCCGAGGTCCCGGCCGCGCTCGCAGCCGCGCGCGACGCGTGCCCGGCGAGCAGCTTCGTGGTCATGGTCGATGATCGCGAACGCACCGCCCGGCTCGATCCAGCCTTGCGCGAGCACGGCTGCGGCTACACGCAGTCGACCACCTATCTGGCCCTGACCGGGCCGATGGTCTCCCCGGCCTCAGGACCAGACCGGCTGGAGATCGCCGTGACCGGTGCCGAGGACTTCGAGACCTGGGCCCGGGTCAAGCTGCAATCCTTCGGCGACAGCGAGGACGACCCGGCACCGGAGACGCTCGCCGCCGAGGTCGCCCTGCGGCTCGACGAACTGCCGATCGCGGAATGTCAGCTCGCGACGCTCGACGGCGAACCCACCGCCGTACTGGCGCACTATCCGGGCGACGATGACCTCGTGTTCATCCTGGGCACCAGGCTGCCGTACCGGCATCGCGGGATAGCTCAGGCCATGCTCGCCCGCTGGGCGGCTGCCGCGGACGGACGGCGTTCGCTGATGATCAACGCCGCCGATGGCGACCCTCCAGAGGCCCTGTACCGGCGGCTCGGCTTCACCGACGAGGTGTTCTGGTACAGCAAGTACGAATACCACTCGCCGACCTGACCAGCTCACGCGAGCGCGGTCGGCCATTCAGTGAGCGGCAGCAACTCCCGCAGTCAACCTGGTGGATGGACAGGCGGCAGCGCCCGCACGGCGGAAGCGCAAATAGCGTGCCGTCAGCATCACGCCAGACCGCGACAATCTTGGCGATCTGATATTCCCGCGCCGTCACCGGCAGCGTCCACCCCGACCTCACCTCCCGGACTCTGCTCCGCTGCCTGCGCCGCTACCGGGCACACCTGTACGCAGTAGTCACAGCCAGCCGGCAACCGGACTCCCCAGTCGCTCACCGCCTCGTGACGCCCGCGTCACTGCACCGGAGCCTCGCCGGTGTAGTTGCTTCCCGAGAAGCAACTACACCAGATGGGCAACGGGGCAGCCAGAACTACACCAGGGAGGCAACGGTGCAGTAGCTTCCCAGGACGGAACTACACCAGGGAGGCTCTGGTGCACCTGACCGGTGGCCAGCCCGCGAGCGACTACTGAACGGCGACGTAGTCCAGGACTCGGTCGTGGTTGTGCGCCAGCGGGGACATCGCATCGACGACCAGGCGGTCGACCGTCGGCGGAGGGACTTCGGCGCGCATGCGCTCGACGTGGTCCCAGCCCACTTCGTGCCAGCCGGGGATGGCGCGGACGCGTCCTTCGATGCGCGCACGGTGGGTGTCCTCATCGGAGCAGACGCATTCGATCACGAACAGCCGGGCCGAGAACTGTTCTGCGGTCTCGCGCAAGCGCGCAAACTCCTCGTCGCTGACGACGCCCTCCACGATCGCACTCTGGTCGAGCATCAACTGCCGGACAACGAGCGTCCGCAGCAAGCTGAACCAGGCCTCCAGGTAGTCAGCGCGATCCAGTGTGGCCAGCGCCCGGCGCGCGGGCCTAAGGCCGCCAAAGAGCCAGTCGCCCGCGAACGCCGGAACGCTGATCCGCCGTGCGACCTGCTCGGCCAGCGTCGACTTTCCCGTACCGGGCAGCCCGGTAAAGATGATCACCCGCATTGGCGGACCGGCGGCAACCACGCCAGCAGAATAGGGCAGCCAGCCCGGCCGGGAAAGCAATCAGCCTTCTGCCTAGAACGAACCGGCGACCCGCCAGCCCCCGGCCGGGGTTAGCGTGAGATCAGTCAGCCCCACGGGAGCAGCACACCATGCCGGCCACAAAATCGCGCTACGACGGTCACGCTGATTGGTACGACGGCTGGAACCAGCCGCACATCGAGGCCAACATCCCCGAGATCCTCGATCTCCTCGGCGACGCGGGCCAGGCCCCGAAGCAAGGCCCGAACCAAGGCCCGGGTCCGAGCGCAGGGATCTGCCTCGACCTGGGCTGCGGCACCGGCCTCTACTTCGACGCCCTCACTGCGAGCGGCCGGACGGTCGTCGGCCTCGATCGCTCAACCGACCAGTTGCGCATCGCGCAGCGCCGGTCAAGGCAGATCATGCAGGGCGACGCCGCCGCGCTGCCGTTCGCCGACGGCACCTTCGCGGCCGTCACCACGCTGTGGATCTCCACCGACGTCGACGACTACCCGGCCGTGCAGCGAGAAGCCGCCCGGGTGCTGACCCCGGGCGGAATCCTCGTCTACTACGGCGTTCATCCCTGCTTCAACGGCCCGCACAGCCAGATCCTCGACGACGGCGGGATAACCGCGCATCCGTTCTACCGCCACGGCGGCTGGCACGATGAGGCCAAGCCCTGGTGGGGACCCTACGTCCGCAAGCGGGTCGGGATGCGCCATCACCCGCTGGCCGAGTTGCTCAACGGCTTCATCGCCGCCGAGCTGACGATCGAGCGAGTCGTCGAGTGCGGTGCCAATCCGGTCCCCACCATCCTCGGCATCCGCGCCCGCAAGCCAGGCCGGTACGGGCTGCGCTAGCCTGCCAGGCTGGCCTCTGAGTAGGTCGCCGACCCCGACGGCGGCTCGCTGAACAGGTTCCGCAGCTCGGTCCACTGCCGGGTCGACTCGAAAGTCTCCCCGGTGTAGGGCAGGAACACGATCCGCTCGCCGAGGCCGAACGCGCGCACGTCGACCCGGTCCTGGTACTTCTCCGGTACGGCTTTGAGGTGATAGTGCTTGTACGCTTCGGGGCGCGGGTCGATCTCCATCTGGGCCCGGCGCAGCGCGGCCAGGTACTTGTCCACATCAGCCTTGCTCGCCTCGCTGCCGGTCGCCAGGAAGCCGATCATGAACGTCGCGTCGAGCACCTTGCGGAAGCCGAACGCCTCCGCGATGTAGAACGGCACGCCCCACATGGTCCCGGCCGGCACCTGCCGGTCAAGCAGCGCGTCCAGCCGCTCGTTCGGCGGACCCTGGAACGTCTGACGAAGCTGTACTCCAGGCCCTCGGCGGTGAAGTAACCCTTCTCCTGCGCGACCCACTCCTGCAGCCGGCCATGCGGCATGATCTTGAGCGCCATCGCAGCCTCCGTACTAACGTGGATAACTCCTGTCGACGGTACGCAGCGAGCCGGTGATGAGAAAGTTCAGGTGCTTTATCCCGAGCGGCCCGGCCAGGCTGCTCGTGCTCGCTCACGGCTACCCGTGGCCGGACGGTTCACAGCCGGATGACGAGCTCGCCGCCTACGCCCAGGCTGCTGTCGATCGCTGGCGCGCCGTCGCCGACAGCTACGACGCGATCGTCGCCGCCCCGGTATTTGGCGGCACCCGATTCCCCGGCTACCGGGAATTGACCGGCAATCCAGCCCGCCCGGACGACTATGTCAATTCGCTGGTCGACAAACTCGGGTACCAATACATCCGCGATTTCGACGGCACCTTCAGCCTGCACGGCCATTCGGCCGGCGCCCAGTTCGCGGCCCGCTACCTGATTGCCCATCCCGCCCGGCTCGACCACGTCATCCTGAGCGCCCCGTCCACCTACCCGCTGCCCGATCCCGGCGTCGACTGGCCGAACGGGATGGGCGGCGGCACCGCGCCCGTCCCTGAACCAGGGCACTGGCTTACGGCAGCGACCGAGGTCGACGTGGTCGTGCTGGTCGGGACGCAAGACACCGAGCCGCGGCCAGCCGCGCCTGGGCAGCAAGGTTCATCGCGGATCGAGCGAGCCATTTTCTGGGTGGAAAGCATGCGCGGCCTGAGTCAGGCCGCCAGAGCCGAGTCGAGTACCAGGCTGATCCGGGCCGACGGCTACGGCCACGACGAGTTCGCCCTCGCGGCACCGGCCCAGGAAATCCTGGCCCGGTGCTGGACCTCCGGCTAATTCCCCACACCCGCACGCCCGGCACCTCGGCCACGCCGACCTGCTCAGGGAACGGGTCGACGGCGTCACCGGAGAGTGACCGGCCTCCGGGTCAGCTGACCGGCCAGTAGATGGCGGTGGCGTCGTCTCGCAACTTCGCTCGCGGCCAGCGTCGGCCGTCGGCGTCAGCCTCCTCGGCGGCCCGTACCTGCCGGATCAGCTCGGCCGGACCCTGCCGGGCCAGCGTGGCGCTGATCTGCGGCCAGGTCGCCAGCCGGTACCGGTCGACCAGGCGCACGGCTCCGTCGCTGAGCAGCGCGATCGCGGACAGCCCGGCCAGCGGCTCGGTGCCCGTGATGGCCTGCTCAGCCGCCTCCGGGCTGGTCGAGGCAACCCAGTAGCCGCCCGGCCGGTTGCGCGCGGCGTCGAGCTGGGCCAGGTACTCGGCCCGCCCGGTCACCCGCTCGGGCGCCCCGGCCGGAAGCCTGCGATAGGCCGGGCTCAGCCGCTCAGACAGCTCATGCAACCTGATGTCGGTCACCTGCCTGGGCTCGGGGTCAGCCGCACCCGAGTCGTCGACCGGCCGCAGCAACAGCGTCGAATCGCACAGCACCAGGTACTCGATTTCCTCGTCCTGCCTAGGTTGGCAAACACCGGCCGCACTGCGAACCATGATCACGGTGGCGGACGGGGTGGCCGGATGGCCGAGATCGCAGGTGCCGACGTGCATCGCGCAGACCTGCTCGATCCCGCGCTCGAGTACCTCCCGAAGCGGGCGGCCGGCCTCAGCCACGCCCGCCGTCAGCAACCCGCCAAGCGTCCTGGCGTACCAGGCGACACCGTGCACGCAGCCGCCGTCGCGCCCGTGCGGCGAGCCGGCGCCGTCGAGGAGCACGGCGACCCCGGGCGCGACCGCCGCGAAGTCCTCGTTGGGCCAATCGGGGGTGCCAGGCTCGGTCGCCAGCAGCACTCGCACGTCTGATCGCTCCTTCCGGGTCGCCCGGGGCAGGCACGCCTGCCTGACCGTAACATTCGCCCGGTCCCGCGCCGCTTGAGCCCGAACGCGGGCCGGCTGTCAGGCGGACGCCGCCGGGGCCGGTCCAGTCTCCGCGAGCACCTGCCGGCACAAGGCCAGGGCCTGCTCGACCGCTGACCCGAGCAGACCAGGGTCCAGGGCTCCCTGGGCGACGAACTCGTCGAGCTGCCGAAGGCCAGCCAGGTTCAGCAGCCTCTTGTCGTTGGTGACCCACTGCCCGCGAGCGGCGAGCACGGCGTGGGCCGCCTGGGCGGCCGCCTGCCCGATCAGGCCGGCGCACTCGGAGACCCGCCCGAGCGGGGCGTAGTTCTTGATCGCGTAGTCGAACGTGCGCTCGGCCCGGTCCCACCAGGCCTGGCTGGCTGGCTCGCGCAACGCGGCCGGGTAGTCCGGCCTGGGCAGTTCGCCGGACAGCACCCGGTTCATCGCCAGCTCGGCCAGCACGATGTAGGACGGGATCCCAGCCAGGTGAAACATCAGCGGCTCAATCCTGAACCGCCCCTGCGCCGACTCGGCCAGCTCATGGTCGATCGAGTCCAGATCTCGATAATGCACGTCGACCCGGCGCCCGTCGATCCGCAGCCACGCTCCCCCGTTGAACACCACGCCGCCCCACTCGCCAATCCCGAAGACCTCGCCCGGCCAGCCGATGTCACGCAGGCCCTGCGGATCGAACGCCGTGCGATAGTAGATCGCGAAGTCCCAGTCGCTGTCGGGCCGGTGCGTCCCCTGCGCCCGCGATCCGCCCAGCGTGACCGCCAGAACTCGGGGCAGCCCCGCCAGCCGGTCCCGGACATGGTCAGTAAACGCTTCGTCGTCCACCTGGCTAAAGCTAGGCGGCGGCCGGTCTGATAGCGCGCGAATTTTTCATTCGGGTCCCGCGGTCCTGACCGCCTAAGGTGACGTTGTGCTGACCAAGCCGACTGACCTCGCCGATCCTGAGGTCAGCGCCGCCCTGCGCACGGGCTGGGGGTTCAGGGCCAAGTCGCTGAAGTACCTGGCGGTCGGCGGCGGCAGCCATCACTGGCTGGCGACCGACGGCCACGGCGAGCAGCGGTTCCTCGCCGTCACCGACCTGCCCGTCTTCGTTCGGAACCAGGCCGACACCGTCGACGCTTTGTTCGCCAGGCTCCGGGCGGCGTTTCTGACCGCGCTCGTTCTCCGCGAGCAGGCTGGGCTTGAGTTCGTGATCGCTCCGATCCGGCGTGATGACGACGAGCCGATGAGCCGGTTTTCCGAGCGGTACTCGCTGACCGTCTACCGGTATCTGCACGGCACCCACGCCGGTGAGGACGGCCAGTATCGCAGGGTCAGCGACCGCCGGGCCGTGCTCGACCTGCTGGTCCGGCTGCACCGAGTCAGGGCCGACGAGGCCCTCGCCGACGACTTCGTGCTGCCGCACCGGGAGAAGCTGCAGCGGGCTCTGGACGACTCGGGCCGAACCTGGGATGGCGGACCTTACGGCGAGCGGGCCAGGCAACTGCTGCGGACGCACGCGGTCGACCTGGAAAAGCTGACCGCCGCCTACGATGCCCTGGCCGGACGCCTCGCCACCCGGCCAGAACGAGCGGCCGTCACGCACGGCGAACCGCACGCCGGAAACGTCATGCTCACTCCCGACGGCCCGGTCCTGATCGACTGGGACACCGCGCGGCTGGCGCCGCCAGAACGCGACCTGTGGACGCTCGCCGAAGCCGACGAGTCACTGCTCGCCCGGTACTCGGCCGCGACCGGCCGCACCCTCGACCAGGATGCGCTGTCGTTCTACCGGCTCTGGTTCGACCTGGCCGAGATCGGCGAGTACCTCGGCCTGTTCCACGGCCCGCACGAGCCGACGGCCGATTCGGCGGAGTCCTGGAACAACCTGCACAATCACCTGCAGCCCGCGCAGCGCTGGCCCGGATTGGTACGGCGCCGGGCCTGACGAGTCCGGAGTACTCACATCCCGGGGGCGAATAACAAGGGGCACGATCTCCCCGACAGCCAATAGCATCGGGCCGCATGACCCCTGATCAGCTGGCGGGCGCGGTCCTGATCGCAGCGAAGGCAGCGCTCGCCGACTTTGGCCTCGATCCGTCTTTGCTGCCAGAAGTAAAGGTGGAGCGACCCAGGAACCCTGAGCACGGGGACTACGCATCCGCGATAGCACTGCAGGCGGCCAGGCAGACCGGGTTGCCGCCCAGGGAACTGGCGACCGCGATCGCGGCAAAGCTGGCCGACGACGAGGAGATCGCCAGCGTGGAGGTGGCAGGACCTGGTTTCCTGAACATCAGGCTGGCGGCCGGAGCGGCGGGAGCGATCGCCGGCCTGATCGTCAGGCAAGGCAGCCGGTACGGTCACAGCACCGCGCTCGCCGGCACGCGCATCAACGACGAGTTCGTCTCGGCCAACCCGACCGGGCCGATCCACCTGGGCGGAACCAGATGGGCGGCGGTCGGCGACGCGCTGGCCAGGATGTTCCGGGCTCAGGGCGCGACCGTCACGACCGAGTACTACTTCAATGACGCCGGAGCGCAGATCGACCGGTTCGCCCAGTCGCTGCTCGCGGCAGCCCGGCATGAGCCTGCGCCAGAAGACGGCTACGCTGGCGAGTACATCGGTGAGATCGCCCAGACGCTAGTCGAGCAGCATCCGCAGATCCTGGCCGGGCCGACCGATGCAGCGCTCAATCTGGTCGCGGCTATCGGCGTCGAGTTGATGTTCGCCGAGATCAAGTCTTCGCTCTCGAACTTCGGCGTGCACTTCGACGTGTACTTCAGCGAACGGGACCTGCACGACCGAGGCGACCTCGATCGGGCCCTGGCCCGGCTAGACGAACTGGGCAAGGTCTACCAGGCCGATGGTGCCACCTGGGTGCGGACCTCGGACTACGGCGACGACAAGGACCGGGTGATCCGCCGCGGCACCGGCCAGTTCACTTACTTCGCCGCGGACTGCGCCTACTACCTGGACAAGCGCGACCGAGGCTTCGACAAGGTGATGATCGTTCTGGGCGCCGATCATCACGGCTACGTCGGCCGGATGCGCGCAGTCGCCGCCTGCTTCGGTGACGACCCCGATCAGACCCTGGAAATCCTGATCGGCCAATTGGTCAATCTGATCGCCGGCGGTCACACAGTCCGGATGTCCAAGCGGGCCGGCACGGTCATCACAATCGATGACCTGGTCGGCGCCGTCGGCGTGGACGCGGCCAGGTACGCGCTGGCCAGGTATTCGCTGGACTCGCCGATCGACCTCGACCTGGACCTGTGGACCAAGCGCAGCACCGACAATCCGGTCTACTACGTCCAGTACGCGCACGTCAGGATCGCCTCGCTGCTGCGGCATTCGACCGAACTCGGATTCACGCTGGGTGATGACTACGACGCCAGCCTGCTCAGCGACGATCGGGAACTGACGTTGCTGAAGGCACTGGCCGATTTCCCCGGCGTGCTGGCCAGTGCGGCCGAACTGCGCCAGCCGCATCGGATCGCCAGATACCTCGAAGACCTGGCCGGCGCGTACCACCGCTTCCACGACGGGTGCCGGATACTGCCAAGGGCAACCGAAGAGTTCGGCGAGACCAGCCGGGCCCGCCTCTGGCTGGCCCGAGCCACCCAGCTCGTCCTGGCCAGCGGCCTGGACCTGCTCGGCGTCACCGCCCCCGGCCGCCTGTAACACTCACGTGTCCCACCATCACCGTTAGTCACGAACGTAACGCCGAATGGTCACATCCGTCTAGGCCGATTACCTGTGGTCTAACTAGAAGTGACCGGTCGGCTTCACCGTGACACGGGCTTCGGCGAACAGCTGGGGTTGCGCTGATGAAATGACTAAAAAAAGGTTGGTTGACGGACGTTCCTACCGACGGTAATGGCCTACAATCGTTTGCTGTAGGTGTGTTGCTGCACGTGTATCTGCACAGTCATCCGGCTAGGATGATTGGCAGCGTCAGCGGCACAGCCGTCTGATCAACGGCACGGCAAGGAGGCGGTCATGGTTGCCATCCCCCGCCCGGCTGTTCGGGCTGCTACGGTCCGTGACGCTGACCAGGTGGCGCACATACATGTCCGGTCCTGGCAAGCCGCCCATGCCGACCTGTTCCCGCAGAGCAATCTCGACAGCATCTACGAAGCCTTCCCGGCTCAGTGCTGGCGCGCGACGCTGGGTGGCACCGACTGGCCCAAGGCCGGCGTTCTAGTCGTCGCCCCGGAAAAAGAGGTACTCGGATTCGCCGGGTTCGGCCCGACCTGTGACGACGGCGAAGATCAGGCGCTGGTCGGCGAGATCAGGGACATCTACCTGGTGCCAGAAGCCTGGGGCAAGGGCATCGGCAAGCGACTGATGAGCACAGCACTAGCTCGCCTCGCCTCCGCCGGATACGCCCAGGCGACTCTCTGGGTGCTCGCCAGCAACACGCGCGCCCGAACGTTCTACACCAGCGGCGGCTGGATCGAAGACGGCGCCAGGAAATGCAACGTGAGCCAGGGCTTCCCCATAGAAGAAGTCCGCTACCGCAAGCAAATCGCCTAACCCCACCGACCGCCTCGCCCCGGACGACCGCAGGCCAGCCACTCGACCGCGCATGCCACCAGCCAGGCCGGCACCACCCCCCGGCCAGCACCACCAGCCCGCGCCGCACCACCAGCCCGGCCGCACCACGACCATCCAGGTCGGCCTATCCGCATAACCCCGCTCGACGGCAGACGCCTAGCCCTGCGAACGACTTGGCGCCGTCACCTGAGGCACAGATTTCTCAATTACATCACTGACCACAAATCGAAGCCCCAAGATCATTTTGATAAAGGATGAATACGCATATTCATCTGGATTTTCCAGGATGAATATGCGTATTCATCTGCCCGGCCGACGTTGCGACGCGCGCAATCGATCAGGTCCGCAGTACGGCGACCGACTCGGTTAGAGGTGCACCGCGAACTGGGTGGTGCTCAGGCCCGCGCCGCCGCGCCAGATCTCGAAGCCAGCCTCGACGCTGGTCAGCCACCAGCTTCGCTTCAGCAGCCCGCTCCGCTCGGCCGCCGTCATGAACGCCTTAGCGTTCAGATGGGTCACCTTGCTGGTCGAGTGCACCCGGCGGAACTGAATGTAGTTCCACTTCTTGCCGTGGCCATGCGTGACCCAGTGCGCCAGGTGCCACTTCTGGTGATCCACCGTCACCACCGGCCAGGTATTGACGCCGAAGCCACGCGAGTTAAGCCAGATCATGAGCTCGGCCCCGCCGCTCTGCCCCGAGGTGACCCGCTTGCGCGCGAACCAGATGTCGTAGCCGGCCCCCCAGGTGCCTTTCGCCTTCATCTTCGTATGCCAGGTGGTCACCACGGCCTTGACCTTGCTGACTCGCATCGGCAGGCGGGTGTGCGGCGAGCAGAGCCCCCAACTGCAGCCGACGAAGATGTTGGGGTACGCGACCGGCTCGATCAGACCGCCGCGCGCTCCTGACCTGACCACTGCAAAGTTGGGCAAGCCATTCCGGTTCGTCAGGCACTCGGTAAAATGCCCGTAGTTGTCATTCCTTACAATGTAATGCACGTTACCGCGCTGGACCACCATGTGCTCATACGTCTTGCAAAGCGTACTAGTGTGCACCTCTGGCGCCTTTGCCTGAGCCGCACCGATTGACATTACCGCCGCCACCGCCGCAGCCGTAATCATCGCACCTGTCGTAAAAAACCTGCCCATTCCCCCGCCGTTCACCTCGGTTGCCGGATAAGCCTCGGCCAAGTATGGCTGGCGAAGTAATAGTAAGCCTCGGCCGACACGCGGACCGACTAGTGATCAGAATGTGGATAGCGACAGCGTATTGCGCAGATTGCCCTTTTAACTGAGCCCGAACAACGGCAAACACGGCTCAAGACCGGTAATACCGAACTCAATTCTCCGGTTCGACAGCCAGGTCGCCCTATCCATGCGGAAGCGTCGGCTCTGGACCGGTTCGCCGCGAATCAGGTACCGGTCAAACCCGTCCTCGGCGTAGCCGAGCTTGCGCGACACCGCGATCGAGGCCGGGTTGCCGACGAACGCGGCCGAGACCGCGAACTGCGCACCGAGTCCGTCGAAGGCCAGCGCCAGCACGGCCGCGCGCATCACGGTGCCGATCCCCTTGCCCTGGTAGTCCAGGCCGAGCCAGGACCCGGTCCCGACTTCCCTGAGCGACGCGAAATTCTTGCCGCTCATCCCCTGAGTGCCGACCACGACGCCGTCCCGCACCACGACCAGGTTCAGCCTCCAGTCGGCCGGCTGCCAGGAACCCCAGCACGACCAGTGATAACGCATCGTCGACCGGGCTCGCTCCACCGGCTCGGCATCGGTCCACGCGACCTTGAACGGCTGCTCGGCCGGGTCGTGGACGCCAGCCTCAGCCAGCGCCGCCAGTGCCAGCAGATCGTCGGCGTCAGGCAGTCGCAACTCGATCGATCCGGCGCGCAGCCGAAGGTCGGTCAACGGCCAGTAGCCAGCGGCAGTCATGGCTGCGATTGTGACAGCGCGGGTCGGCGGCACTCCACCGAATTAGCCGCCGACACGCACCCGCACCCGCACCCGCACCCGCACCCGGCCAGTCGACCGGCCTCGTCAGCCGTCCGTGCGCCAGTAGTACGCGAATTCCTGGTTATTCCAGGCCCGCCCGCTATCTCCCGGCGGCAGCAAGGTCTGCGGCGCAAGCGTGAGCTGGTTACCGGGCTTCAAGGTCGCGCCATCCATGGTGAGTACTTGTGGATTGCGGAAGTTGTTGTCGCTGGCGTTCATCCAGGGACAGTAGTTCGCTGCGCCACGACAGTGCCCGTCGGTGCCATTGGCTTGATTGGCGATCCACAACGTCCGGGTATTGACGCCACATTCACGCAGCGTAATGCTTTCTCCCATCGAATCAGGCGAATCCAGCCCGGCGCAGAGTCCTGAACTATTGCCGTACGGCGCCCACTCCGCCTCGAAGACCCAGAAGTCGGAGTCGTGCTGGCAAACGTACGATGCCTGCGCAAAGAAATCGTGCAGATCCTGCCCGCAGAACTGCGACACCCGCCCGGCAAACGACATCGTGAAGTCGCCGTCGGGCCCATGGTCGGCCGCCGGCTGAAGGCTGATCTTCCGGCCTACCCGGCCACCGGTCCCGTTGTTAGCCGCGATCGCCACGTTCATCGTGAACGCCTGCCCTGGCCGGCGCGCATACAACAGGAAGCAGTGCCGGCCGCACGCACCGGCCGCGGCCCCATCATGGCTGGCGCTGGCCCGGCTAACCCCCGCGCCGACGCCGATCCCAGCGACCGCGACCGCCGCCGTCAATACGTAACCGGCCACGCTCAATCGAATGCGCATGCCGCCCCCTCTCGAACTCCGAACATCCCCCGGGAAACGATCTGAGTACGCGGCAGCCCGCTCCCCGGCCAGAGCCAGGGAACGGGCTGCCAACTCCACCGAACCAGTTCAGCTAACTGGGCCGAAGAAGTATGCGAACTGCTGGTTCGAGCGCGCCTCACTGCCGACGAGCAGCTCGCGGTACAGGATGAGCTGGTTGCTCGGACGGTTGGTGCCAGTGTTGAGCGTCAGCACCAGTGGCTGGCTGAAGTTGGTGTCGCCACCGTTGATCAGCGGGCAGAAGTTGATCGACGGGTCGCCTGCCGGGACTGGCGGGTTGGCCGGGATCAGACAGTTGGTGCCGTTGGTGCTGTGGATCCGGTCAGCAACCCAGACGGTCTTGGCGGTCTCGCCACAGGGCTGCAGGGTGACCTGACGGCCCGAGGTCGCCCTCGAGACGCCCGCGCACCAGCCAGACTGGTTGCCGAATGGCGACCAGTTCAGCTCGATGACGGCGAACAGCGGGTAGTGCGTGCAGATGTACGACGTTGGCGAAAAGAAGTCGTTCGCCAGGAAGCCGCAGAACTGGAACACGAAACCGGACAGCGACGGCGTGAAGTCGCCGTTGGGCCGGAAGTTACCCGCGAGGTGCATGTTGACCGGCGTGCCGACGTGGCCGCCGACACCGGTGTCACCAGGCACGTAGGCGTTCATCGTCACGCTCGAGCCGAGCGAGTCGCTGAAGAGACTCACGCAGTTCGAACCGCACGCGACGGTGTCCTTCTTGCCGTGCGTTGCCGCGGACGCGATTCCGGCGCTGGCGCCGAAGCTTGCCGTAATCACCGCCGCCGCCGACACCGCATAGAACGCCTTGGTGAAGCGCTTGAGCATCGTGTAGTTCCTTCCTTCTGGTCTGCCGCTATCGCATTCCGGACACTTTGGGCGGTCAAGACCGACCGGTCTGCGGCGAAAGAAACGGTCTGGCAACGGTTGCACTCAGTAATCCCCGCCCTGCCAGTTCACTACGAGACGTTATCAATAAAACGCGGAGCGTAATCAGAGTCATCTTTGTTTTCGATTGCGTTTTGGTAACAGGCAGCTCGCTTAAGTGTCCTAAACTTGGCCGTTATCCTGCGATAATAAAGGACGCTGCAGTTCGGCAAAATGGTTCAAAAAGCTGTCCGCAGTGAGCTAACCGGGCTCAGCGCGCTAGCTAGGCTGGAACCGTCGGTTAGCTACGGAAAGTAACTGGCAGACCGGTCGGATGCCAGCCGGTCAAGCCTTGATTAATCTAGGTTCGACCAGGAGCCGCCCGAAGATCTCCACCCGGGGGCGGCCAGCACAACGAAAGGCCTGCGAGCGTGACTGACGCCCTGCCAGCGAACCTGCGCGAGCAACTGGAAGATCCGTTCGCGGAGCTGACCGGAAACCTGGCCGGCACGCGCCGGCTGAACTTCGAGGTAATCGAGTCGAGCCAACTGTCGCCGAACATGCAGCGGATCACGCTCACCGCGCCCGAACTCGCCGGGTTCGGCTACGCACCGGGCCAGGACGTGATGCTGCTCGTCGCCTCCGAGGGCAAACGGCCGATCAGGCGGCGTTACACGATCAGGGCGTTCGATCCTGACCAGCTGCGGCTGACCCTCAACATCGTCCTGCACGGCCAGGGCCCCGGCGAGCAATGGCTGCGCGCCGCCCAGCCGGGTGACCGGATCGAGGGCATCGGCCCGCGCGGCAAGATCACGACCTCGCCCACCGCCGACTGGCACCTGTTCATGGGTGATGAGTCGGCGATGCCAGCCATCCTCGCTATGACGGAGTCGCTGCCGGCAACCGCCGATGCGACGCTGGTCATCGAGGTTCCCGATCCCGATGATGAAGAAGAAATATTTGCGCAGGCTTCTACCAGGGTGACCTGGCTGCACCGGCTCGAAGGAAATGCCGGGTCCCCGGCGTTGCTGGGCACGGAGGCGGCCGAGGTCGAGCTGCCGCGTGGTGCCGGGCATGTCTACCTATTCGGCGAGGCATCAGTGGTGCTGGCGTTGCGGGAGATACTCGGCCAGCGCGGTGTTGTCGCTGATCAGATCTCACCTAAGGCGTACTGGGGCAAGGGCCGGGCTAACGCGGGGCACGGCGAACCGCCGCGCGAGGGCTAAGCCCGTAACCTGGGGTTATTTCGTCTCGCGACTGAACCGTGGCTCAGTTGGGGGCCATTACGGCACACAGCGTCGCCGATTCCGCTTTCATTCTCATTTGACGAGGCAATAGTCCATAGACTGATCGGTGAAGCTCACAGGCGGCCTTGGAGGGAGCGGACCCAGTGGCGTCGGCAGTGGCTACCGAGGTATCGGCGGTAATCGCCAGTGCCTCAGCTCAGACGCTGACGCTCGGGATCGACGAAAGCGGCCAGATCCGCCAGCATGACCGCGCCGCGGGCGACATCCTCGCCGACCAGTCAGGCTCGCTGCTCGGCACCGGCCTGAGCACTCTGATCTCTGGTCCTGGCGATCCCGCCGCGCTGCTGGCTGGCATGATCGAGGCCACCCGCGCCGACCGGCAGAGCACCGCTGTGCTGACGCTGCGGACGGCGAACCGCTCCCTGGTGGACGCCGTGGTGACCATCGAGCCGATCCGGTCTGCCGATCCTGAGCTGTTCGCTCAGGTGACGATGCGGATCCCCGCTCCGGCCGCCGAGCGGTTCATCGATCCCGCGCTGATGCGGAACGCGCTTCTCGACGGAGCGGTCAGGCGGATCGGCGGCGCGCTCGACATCGACCAGCTCGCTCCGGAGCTCGTGAACATCCTGGTGCCGCACTTCTGCAACTCGGCCGGCATGCTGATGCTGGAGAGCCTGCTCGGCGACGGCGACGACGAGGACACCACCCGGGGCGGCAACCAGTTCGTCCGCCGGCTCGCGATCGCCTTCGACGACGGCGATCAGGGCTGGTCGGCGACGTTCCCGATCGGCGAGATCCTGCGCTACCCGCCGAACAGCATCTACACCAAGTGCCTGGACACCAGCACGCCGGTCAGCATGGTCATGACCGACGAAGGGGCGGCCGAGCTGGCCAACGCCTGGCTGCGCACGCCGGTCGCGAGCCTGATCTCGGGTACCTCGATGCTGGCGCTGCCGGTCAAGGTCGGCGACAACATGCTCGGGTTCTTCATCTGCATCAGGCGGCAGGGCTTCCACCGGTTCGACGCCTACGACACCGAGATCGGGATGGAGTTCGCCAGCCGGGCCGCGTTGTTCGTCGATGGCGCGCGCCGCTACAGCCGGGAACGCGCCACCGCCCTCACCCTCCAGCGCAGCATGCTTCCGACCGGGCTGTCCCACCCGGCCTCGGTCGAGGTCAGGCACCGCTACCTGCCCGGCAGCAAGCTGATCGAAGTCGGCGGTGACTGGTACGAGTCGATCGCGCTGCCCGGCGGCCGGGTCGCGCTGGTTGTCGGCGACGTGGCCGGGCACGGCGTGCGAGCGGCCGTGACGATGGGCCGGCTCCGCACCGCGATCAAGACACTGACCATGCTCGAGCTGCCGCCAGCGGAGACCCTGCAGCGCCTCGATGACCTCATGCACGAAATCGGCGTGTTCGAACCGCACTTCGCCACCTGCGTCTACGCGGTCTACGACTCCGTCGACGGCACCTGCGAGGTGGCCTCGGCCGGTCACCTGCCGCCGCTGCTAGTGCGTCCGGACGGCACCAACGAGTTCCTGGACGTCTCGCCGGCGCCGCCGCTCGGCATCGGGGCCAGCCCGATCGTCAGCCGCACCCTGCCGATCGAAGACGGCACGCTGCTCGTCATGTACACCGACGGCCTGGTCGAGCGCCGCACCGAGGACATCGACCTCGGCCTGGAACGCCTTAGCAAGGTCTTCGGCCCCGGCGCCACCGAGCAGAGCCTGGACGAACTCTGCCGCGAGGCCCTCGCCGACGTCTACGGCGACCACCAGCGCGACGACATCGCGATCCTGGTCGCCAAGCTGTCGCGGATCGGCCAGGACCGGCACACCTCCTGGCGGCTGGCCTCCAAGCTCACGGCGGCCAAGCGGGCCCGCTCGCTGATCCGCAGTCCATTGCGGCGGTGGGGCCTGGGCGATCTGATCCCGC
This sequence comes from Streptosporangiaceae bacterium, assembly GCA_036501205.1. Taxonomy (GTDB): domain Bacteria; phylum Actinomycetota; class Actinomycetes; order Streptosporangiales; family Streptosporangiaceae; genus Chersky-822. Next base: position 21,331 of record DASYAT010000044.1, read on the forward strand.
TCGCCGAACTGGCCGTTTCCGAACTGGTCACGAACGCCGTTCGGTATGCCCAGGGCACCATTGGCCTGCGCCTGGTCTTCGAGAGCGGCCTGTTCATCGAGGTCCTCGACGACTCCGCCGCCGTGCCAAGGCTGCGGCACGCCGATGAGGACGACGAGCGCGGCCGCGGCCTGCAGGTCGTGAGCCAGGTCGCGCACCGCTGGGGCACCCGCCGGGCCGGGGCCGGCAAGATCGTCTGGTGCGAGCTCTCGGTTCCGGCTAAGTGCCTGCCGGCGCCGGCCGTTCCGGCTGATCCGGCGATTCCGCTGCCCGCTGGCTGACCACGTTGTCGTCGGGCCGGGCGCGGCGCTGGGTACTTGCGCCGTGGTCGTCGGCCGGTACCCGCAGGTTCGCTGTTCGCTAACCCGGTGTTTTGACCCGATCTGACCGGGAAGCGGTGCCGACATGCCGCGCATTGCGGGCTACCCGCTCCACAGCCGTTCAGAACCCACAAAACGTCCTAGTCGTAATGTCTTCTCAACTCGTCTGGTTTATGCTTCAATAAGCAAGATTATGATCGTTCGCGGACCTTGCCTAGTCCGTGGTCGATCAAGGGGAGGAATCGACATATGAGCACTAGCAGACAGTCACCAGAGTTCACCAGGCTGCTTACGCCAGCTGAGGTCGCAGCCATGTTCCGGGTCGATCCGAAGACCGTTACGAGATGGGCTAAAGATGGAAAGCTCACCTCTGTACGAACTCTCGGTGGCCACCGTAGATACCCAGAAGCCGAGGTTCGCGCGCTGCTCGACCAAATAAGCGGCTCGGCAAGGTCGTAGTACCAGTCTCGGTCCAGCGCCGGGGCTGATCCAATCCGCCTCGGCGCTGGCTCGGGCTGCTAAAAACGCCGCCCTACGGCTCAGCCAATCAAGGCCACCAGGCCTGCCTGGCAACCGAGAGTCAATGGTGCGGGTACGGCGAGTAACAAAGGCGACCTTGAGGTAACCCTCGGTCACCGATCCCTCGCCGAGCGCAACGGTTATCGTTATTTTTGCCTCAGACCAGCGCCTAGCTGCGGGCGGTCAGGGGGCACCGTTACAGGCCGTGGTGGTGGCCTGGTTGCCGGTGCCGTGCTCGTACAGGAACAACCAGTCGCCGCGTTCGTGCCACACCTTGACGAAGTGCAGCGGCACGCCGGTCAGAACGGGGCCCTTCCCCTCCTGAGTGCCAGCCAGGCTGAGCAGCAGCGGTGCGGACACGCAGTGATTGATCTCCACGACCCAGACTCTGGACGAGCGCGCGAGCCGGTTCTTCAGGGTCGCTACATCGACCGACGTGCCGGCCAGCGTGCCGGACGGGTTCGCGGCTTCCTTGGTCTGGATGTTCGGCAGCTTGCCCAGGCCGGTGGGATAGGCGGCCGCGAAGCTCTCCGCGTTCGGGTTGGTGTAAAGAACGACGTCGCCCGGTCTGGCGTTGGCCGCGACGATCTGATCGAGCGCGCGCACGTTGTCGTAGTGACCGTACGGCTCGCGCTGAGTCACCTGCGTGGTCAGTCCGGCCAGCACGACCAGGACCAAGGCGACCGGCCCAGCGACGCGGCCGAGCGCGACGATGGCCATGCCGCCGAGCAAGGCCAGCGCGGGGATGCACATCAGGACGTACCGCGAGGTGTAGATCGGCGAGATGACCGAGGCGCCGAGCAGCAGGGCGGGTGGCACGATCATCCAGGGCAGGCTCAACTCGGCCATCTGCCAGCGCCAGGCCGCCCGCCGGGCGGCGCCGCCCGCTGCCTCGGAGCTGAGGATCAGGGCGAGCGCGACGATTCCGATGATGACCAGCGTGATCAGCGAAGATCCGGCGAGCGTCACCAAGGTGATCAGGCCCGAGGACGACTGGTTGTTGGCGATCCAGGCGACCTGGCCGCGCTGTTCGTAGCCGAGCACGAGCAGAGGGCTCGCGCATACGATGCCGGCCACTCCGGCGATCAGCCAGCCGATCGCCAGCTTGCGTGAGTCCTGGCTGAGGCCTCGACGACGGATCTCGAACGCGACCGTGAACGCATGGGCCGGGATCAGCAGCAATCCGAAGATATTCACGATGCCGAGTGCGGCCAGGCCGACGGCGTAGCCAATGAGCCAGTTGCGCCGGCTGGCGGAGTCGGCCATCAGCACCCGGACCAGCAGGTAGCTCGCAAGGGCGGCCAGGCCAACCACAAACGCGTAGGGCCTGGCCTCCTGGCCGTACCTGGTGGCTACCGGCAGCACGGCAAAGAGCAATCCGGCCGCCAGGCCGACCCACGGCGAGATCATGCGCCGGCCGATCGCCGCCACCGCGGCAGCCGTCAGCGCGGCCGCGATGGCTGAGGGGAACCGCATGACGAACGCGCCGGAACCGAACAGGTGCACCAGCGGCCACATCATCATGTAGTAGACCGAGTGCACGGCATCGACGTTGCCGAGCATGTGGATGAGGTCAGGGAACGGACGGCTCACGGCCGCGATCGTCGCGGCCTCGTCCCGCCAGAACGATGGCGTGGTGATCCCCCACAGCGCCAGCGCCAGGCCGACCAGCGGGGGCAGCAGCCGCGCCCAAACCGGTCCAGCGTCGTAGGGCCGCGTTACGCTCGCGTCAGGGGTCGTTGCCGCCTCCGCTCCGGCAGCACTGGCCTGCGCATCAGCCGCACTATCAGCCTCAGCGGCCTCGGCCCCACCAGCCGTCTTGGCGGTGTCAGCGGATGTAGCGTCGTCTCCTGTGGTCTCTCCGACCGTTGGAGGGCCACTGGGTGAAGTCATGACGTCTCATCCTCCGGGCTGCAAACCGGACTTGCATCGAAACTGGCGGATCGAGATCCGCGCCTAGCTAGCGGTCCCAATCGTAGCCACGCGACACCTGGCTCATGCCATCCAATCGCGAGCCCGACCGGTGCGGCGGGGCGCATCTCGCTCGGCGGGCCGACACCCGGTGCGCCTTTGGCCGGCGCCTTGCCAACCTAAGGGCAACTGATGGCCATGCGGTAATCCAGTCTTCCCCGGACCATGGTCACGCGGTGGCCGGGCGGTTGCGATGACCCGACGACGACTACTTAGGGTAATGCAGGAAATACGATTTGCTTTTATATCGCAAAGGTGCCTGAAAACTGGCCTCAGGCATGTCTGATGGCACTGTAGCGTCCCGAAAGGGCTAGTAAGATCCGTTACCTCTGCTTCTTTCGCGGGTAACAACGTCAGCCCAGCGCTGGCCTGATCCCCTGAGGACCATCAGCCATGCTGCGTCGCCGATCTGTCCGGTTGCGGATCATCGTGCTCGTGCTTGTACCGGTACTCGCGCTAATTGGCCTATACGCTACAGTTCTCGCCCTAACGCTGGGCAGCGTGGCATCGCTTCGGGCGGCCGCGAGTGTCCGCGCTCAGGTCACCGAGCCGCTGTCAAATGCGCAACTCCAGTTGAGCGCCGAACGCGCAATCGCGCTGCAGTACCTGGCGGACCCCACTCGCGTCCGGCTGCGCGTCTACCTCAGCCAGGAGCCGAGGACCGATACGGCCGTCCGACGTCTTAACGCGGCGGCGGCGTTCGTACAGCCCAAGTCGACGGCCGGCGAGAAGCGCGCACTGGGGGTCTTGACCCGCAAGCTGACGGAGTTGCGGGATCTGCGGGGCACGATCGTCAGCCTTGGCGTGAGCCGCGCGGAGGCGGCCGTTGAGTACGGCGCCATCATCGCCGGCGGTAACAACGTCATTATCCAGGCAATCTTGCCATTGCTGGATACACCGGGCGCGGTTCAGGCCAACAGCCTTGTCGTGATGGAGGAGTCGCTTCAGGCGGCTGCTGAGGAACGAGATTTGTTCAACTCGGACCTGACGGCTCATACCTTCCCAGGTACTGATCAAAAGCTCATCAACCAGCTCATAATCCTGCGCAGGCAGACCTGGAACGAGGCAATGTCCAGCCTCGACCACTCCTACCGGAAGTATTTTTCCCGCGATATTTCAGTTAATACATCCGCCACGTTGACCGGGTTTGAGAACGAAGTCCTGGCTGGTCGGCAAAGCGCACTTGCAATACCATCCGGCGCCTGGATGTCGGCTGGCGACGGGTATGCCACCGGCTTCAAGAAGGCGCTGACCCAGGCTGGCAGGCTCATCAGGGACCAGAGCATCACCAAGGCCAGGAGCCTGGTGCTGCGACTGGTCCTGGCCGGAGGCCTGGGATTGCTGGCCATCGCCGCCGCTCTGACGTTCGCGGTCATGATCAGCCGGGCGTTGCTCAGGCAGTTCGATGAGCTTCGGACGTCCGCGCTCAACCTGTCGTCGGTACGGCTGCCCGCCATCTTGGCCCGGCTCAGGTCCGGGGCCGAGGTCGACCTGGCCACCGAGACGCCGCAACTTGAGCACGACCCCAGCGAGATCGGGCAGCTGCGCGAGGCGATCAACCTGGCCGCCCAGACCGCGGTCGACGCGGCCGTCGACGAGGTCGCGATGAGGCGCGGCGTTAACGACGTGTTCAGGAACCTGGCCAGGCGGAACCAGTCGTTGCTCACCAGGCAACTCGAACTGCTCGACGCCATGGAGCGCCGGGTGCACGACCCTGAGGAACTCGCCGACCTGTTCCGCGTCGACCACCTGACCACCCGCATGCGACGGCACGCCGAGGGCTTGCTGATCGTGGCCGGCGGCACGTCGGGCCGGCACTGGCGGGACCCGGTCCCGATCATGGACGTGATGCGGGCCGCCGTCGCCGAGGTCGAGGACTACACCAGGATCAGGGTGAGCTCGCGGTCTATGGCATCGATCGCCGGGCACGCCGTGGCCGACGTCATTCACATGCTGGCCGAGCTGGTGGAGAACGCGACGACCTTCTCCCCCGCCAACACGCCGGTGCGGGTTGAGAGCGATGCCGTCGCTAAGGGCCTGGTTATCGAGATCGAAGACCGCGGGCTCGGAATGGGCGAAGAACTGCTGGCCGCGGTCAACACCAGGCTCAATGACCCGCCGCCGCTCGACCTGTCAGGAAGCGAGCAGCTTGGCTTGTTCATCGCCAGCCAGCTGGCCAGGCGGCACGATGTGAAGATCACCATGCAGGGTTCGGCCTATGGCGGCGTGACTGCTGTGGTGCTGGTTCCGAGCGCGCTTCTGGTGGAAGCCGGCCTAGAAGCGTCGTCCCTGATCGGAATCAGGGAGCTTGGGGGCCGGCCAGTTCCGCAGCTGCCCGGTCCGCCTAAGCCGGAGGTCGCTCTGGTGGCCTCCGGGTCGCCGGCCGGCGAGGACAGCAGCCCCGGGTATCTCGTCGACCTGGAGACCGCCGCCACGGCCATCACGACCACGGCGGCGCATATCGGCACCGGCCCGCTGACGGCTGATCCGCTCGAGCCGCTCGACCCTGGTCCGCTCGGTGATGACTCGGTCGGCGCGGCGGAGTCGGACGGGGAGATTCCGATCCGGCTGTCTAGCTTCACGGCTTCTGCGTCGGCTTCGACCGAGTTCGTCGACCAGGCCGGGCTGAACGGTGGCGGGTTCGACTCCCGGCTGGGGAGTCCGAGCGCGGCTGAGCCGGTGGCGGCGCAGGAGCCGGTGACGCCGATGCTGGCGCTGGGCCTGGTTACCGAGATTCCTTCGCCGGCGGATCAGGCTAGCGCTGAGCAGGCGACCGCCGACCAGGTTAGCGCCGAGAGGGCGGTTACCGACTTCGGGCCCATTGACCACTCGGTCGGGCCGGTCGGGCCGCCTTCTGCCCGGTCGGACTTCCCGACCGCCGATCTCGGCCCGCCGATCAGCCAGCCCGATGACCATCCGGCCGGCTGGCCAGAAGCCCATGTCCCGATGCTGCCGTCGCGGAGTTCGGCTGCCGCAGGTGCCGCCCAGGGCGGTGCCTCCAACTGGCTTAACCTGCCGGGTAGCCCACCCGATGACGAGAACGGCTCCGCCGAACCGCATCCTGGCGACCGCAACGGCGCTACGGAGCAGCCCTCGGTATTCGATGACCTGCCCAGGCGGGGCCGGGCTCAGAGCCCCCAACGGCCGATGCAGCCACCCAATCTCTCCTTCGACCCAGGCGACGTCTTCGCCACCGCGCCGAGCCGTGACGCCAGCAACCCGCACGTCATCGACCCACTGCCGAAGAACTCTCCCTTGAGCAACCAGACTGAGCTGGAAGGCCTAGACGAACTGCCGATCCGCGTGCGCCAGGCGAACCTGGCGCACCAGCTACGTGAACCGACGATCCCGGCGCAGGCATCTCGCTTTGTCGCGGCACCAGAGATGCCCGCCGACCCGGCAGCTTCCGGCGCTCCCGCCCGGGAGGCTTCCCCGGAGGCCGCGAGAAGCACGATGGCCGCATTGCAACGCGGCTGGGAGCGCGGCCGTTCCGTGGCCGAGCAGATGCCCGACCAACCGGATGGAGAGCAGTAAGTGAGTTCCGGCAAGCCGACAGCGCCTGGAGTCTTGGTGCCAGCGGAAGTAAGGAGGGTACCGCGATGACTACCGGCGGCGGCAGCCTGGATTGGCTGCTTGATGACCTAGTGTCCAGGGTCGCGAACGTGGACAAGGCGGTGATCCTGTCCAGGGACGGGCTGGCGATCGGCGCATCGTCTGGCCTGTCGCGCGAGGACGCTGAACACCTGTCGGCGGTAGCGGCCGGGTTCCAGAGCCTGGCCAGGGGCTTCGGCCAGCATTTTGACTGCGGCAGCCCGCGCCAGACGATCGTCGAGCTCGAGACCGCTTACTTGTTCGTCACGGCAGCTGGCGACGGCAGCTGCCTGGCCGTGCTCGCCAGCCTAGGCGCCGACGCCGGCCTGATCGCGTACGAGATGGCGCTGCTTGTGAAGCGAGTTGGCCAGCATCTGGGCGTGCGGCCGCGCCCGGCGCAGGTCATCTCCTAGGCGAGTTACCGAATGTCCCCAAGGCGAGATCGAGGGAACCGGGAAAGCAGAGGCCCAGTAGTTCGGCCCTACGCCGTCACGTCAGGCCGGACGCGACCGACCGGCGAGGCCATTGACATGGTCGCGCTCGTGTCGGCGCTGCGCACCGTCTCGGTTGCTGACGTCGAACCTGAGCATGAGCCCAAGCTTGGACCCGAGCACCTGCGCTTGCTTGAGGGGTGCCGAGGGCCGATCGCGGTGGTTGACTTGGCCTCCGACCTCGATCTGCCGCTCGGCGTTGTCCGCATACTTATCGCTGACCTGCGGGAACACGGGCTGGTAAATGTGCGCCAGCCCGCTTCGTCCGGCCTAAGCGACATTGGAATTCTTAAGGAGGTCGCCGATGCCCTACGGAGACTCTGAGATCGCGGCAGAACGCAGTCGCGCCCCGGTCGCGATCAAGATCCTGATCGCGGGCGGCTTCGGCGCGGGCAAGACGACGCTGGTCGGTGCGGTCAGCGAAGTACGCCCGCTGCGCACCGAGGAAACCCTGAGCGAGCCGAGCACCCGTATCGACCCGCTGGACGGGGTCGAGGGCAAGACGACCACGACGGTTGCCATGGACTTCGGCCGGATCTCGATCAGCGACGATCTGGTCGTCTACTTGTTCGGGACGCCGGGCCAGAAGCGATTCTGGTTCATGTGGGACGAGTTGGCCTTCGGCGCGCTCGGCGCGGTCGTGATCGCCGACACCAGACGGCTCGCCGACTGCTTCCCTTCCATCGACTTCTTCGAGCGGCGGGGCATGCCCTTCGTCGTAGCCGTGAACTGCTTCGACGACGCCCGTCGCTACCCGCTCGACACCATGCGCGCGGCGCTCAACCTCACCCCCGATGTCCCGCTGGTGCTCTGCGATGCCCGTCAGCGCGGGTCAAGCCGGGACGTGCTGGTCGCGCTGGTTGAGCACGCCGTGGCCAGGATCAACAGCGGTGACCAGGTCAGGTCCGCCAGATAAGCACCAGGCCGCGATCATCGGTCGTCCGACTGCTGTCGTTAAGCTGCTGCATCAGGTTGGCTGCGCCACCGGCGAAGCCCGAGACGACTACCTTGTCGGCAGCGCCGAGCAGGCGGTCAATCCCGACATCAATATCCATCCCAGGCCGCTCGATCAGGCCGTCGGTGTACAGCATCAGCGCGTCACCTGGCCGGAGCGTACCGTGCTCAGGCACATCCCGCAGGTCGGCCACCACCCCGAGCACCACGCCGCGCGCATTCGTCAGCCGCCACGATCCGCTCGATGCTTCAAAATGAGCCGCCGGAGGGTGGCCGGCTGAGCCGATCACATAGTTTCCGGTTGTCAGGTCCAGGCAAAGGTGTACAGCGGTAACAAATCCCTCGACCGGCTCGTTACGCCTGAGGTAAGCGTTGCACGAGTAAAGGAATTGCGAAGAAGGTACCGATCCGAGCAATCCGCCGAATGCGCCCGATAGCAACAGCGCCCTGGTACCCGCCTCAATGCCTTTGCCTGATACGTCGACGACCGCGATCTCGAGGGACTTGCCATCGCAGGCGGACACGACGAAATCCCCGCCGAACAGCACTCCCCCGGCGGGTCTCAGCACCGACTCGCAGCCCCAGCCCTCTGGCAGGCTCGGCAGCTCGCTCTGCATCTTGATCCGGTCCCTGAGCTCCATCAGCATCTGGTCACCGCGTAGCCCCTGCAGACCGAGTTTTGCCCTGGTCCTGGCCAGCACATCCGCGAAGATCGCAACGATTACGATCGTGGCCACGATGCCGAACCCGGTACGCTGACCTGCCTTGGCCACGTCGTAGCCGAGCATCACCGCCGTAATACCGAACAAAATGCGCAAAGCCCGCGGCCAGAGCAGCAGGCCCCCGGCGAGCACCGGAAGGATCATCAGGCCAGGCGAGAACCACGAAGCCGAGAGCCACACGGCGGCGATCCCGATTCCCACCACCGCGAGCGCGAGGACGAAGGACAGCCGCCGGTTCTGGGTAATGAACTGGCGCCGGACAAGGCCGCGGAAAGACAATGCCGCCGCACATGCTGCCGACCACACCCGATGTCCTGGACTTGAAACCATGATGGCGAAACTGTACCGGTTTTGGCGCTCAATTCGCCGCCCTGACCTGCCGGGGAGGCCAGGCGGAGGGGCGCGGAGCCGTGCTGGGGCAGCGAAAAACAAGTCGCCATAGTCGTCCCGCATAGGGTACTAAGGCCAGCATGGACGCCAGTTACCCGATCCGACCGACCGCCATGTCGGACCTGCCACAATTCATGCGCGTTGGTGACCACGCGTTCAACTCAAACTGGCCAAGCGACCAGCTCATGGCCTTGGAGAAGCTGGTCTTCGAGGCGGAGCGCAGCCTGGCCGCGTTCGATGGCGACGAGATCGTCGGCACCACGACGGCCATCACTTTCGACGTGACCGTGCCGGGCGGCGGACAAGTGGGGACCGCTGGGGTGACCGGCGTCGGGGTGCTGCCGTCACATCGCCGCCAGGGCGTGCTCTCCTCGCTGATGAATCGTCAGCTCTCCGATATCGCGGCCGGCAGCGAGCCACTCGCCGCGCTGTTCGCCTCCGAGTCGGTCATCTACGGCCGTTACGGCTACGGCGTGGCCACCCGGCACCTGCACTACACCATCATGCGCGGGGAGGCGCTGCTCCCGAAGCCGGCGAATCGGCCGCGGCTGCGGATCTACGAGCCCAAAGAGGCCGTCGCCAAGCTGAAGCAGGTCCACGACGCGATCCAGGTAACCAGGCCGGGGATGCTGACCAGGCACCAGCAGTACTGGGACGTCATTCTCGCGGACCCGGAATTCACCAGGGAAGGCAATACCCCGACGCACTGCGTCGTGGCCGAGGACGAGACCGGCCCGCGCGGCTACGCGCTGTACTCGGGCAAGCCGAAGTGGGGTCCTGACGCGCTGCCGGACGGCGAGCTGCACGTACGCGAGTTGTTCGGCCTGGACCGGGATACGACGCTCACGCTGTGGGCCGACATGTTCTCCAGGGATCTGATCGGTCAGGTGAGCGTCAGGTCAAGGCCGGTCGACGACCCGCTGCTGTACGAACTGGCCGACCCTCGCCGGACCCGCGCGACGATCGTGGACGGTCTCTACATCAGGCTGGTCGACCTGCCCGCGGCTCTGACGAGCCGCCTGTACTCCAGCCCCGTCGACGTGGTTATCGAGGTGACCGACGACCGGCTGCCCGCGAACGCCGGCCGCTGGCGCCTCGCGGCCGGCGGCCCCGCCGATGGCGTCAAGCCGAGCTGCGAGCGCACGACGGCCGAACCTGACCTGGTGATGCCGGTCGTCGCGCTTGGCGCGGCCTATCTCGGCGGCACCAGGCTCGGCAGCCTAGCGGACGCGGGAGTCATCACCGAGGTTCGCCCGGGCGCGCTGGCCGCCCTGTCCGCAGCAATGTGGTGGGACCCGGCCCCCTGGGCACCAAGCTCGTTCTAACCGCTCACGAAGCAGTTCTGCCGAGGTCAGCCTGGTCAGATCGGTGTCTGCCGGGGGCGGGGGGACAGAACCGGTTCACTCCACGGGCCAAATCCGGCATTCGCGGCTATCCGGAAACCGGCCGCGGCAGATGAATGCGCACATTCATCCCCGGGAACCCGGATGAAATAGCATATTCATCCGTTTTCGGAAGATGATCATGGCAGGTCGGCCCGACGGGGAAAGCTCCTGGGGGCCGTCGCCACTACGAACTTCCCCCGTCCTGGCCAGCGGACCCTGACGGCGACGTGGGCAGAGCCTGGAAAGCGCTGATTTGGCCTGCGATCCGTGGTACAACGCTCTCGTTATGCGATGAAGCCTCTGCAGTAATACGTAGCGTTTCTGGTCATATTCGGCGGCATCATCGAGCTGGCAGCCGTCCCGGTTCATCGTGAACCCATTCGATGGGAGGCCTTATGCGGCATTCCCCGGCACGACGTTCATTTCTTGCCAGAATGGGGGATCGTGTCCGCTTAACCGATCGAAGCGGCAGTCATCAGCGGCACGAGCATGCCATCGCGTTCCCGGCTCGCTGGTCTGCACGCCGGATGTGGCGACTGGCAATGGCGGCCGGCCTGGCCGGCGCCGGGTTCTGTCTTGTGCTAGCGATGGTCGTGCTAGCGGTGGCCGTCGGCGGTGGCGGCAGTACGCGACCTTCCCCGCGGGCGACCCGCACGAGCACTTCGCCGAGCGAACTGTCCGGCAGCGCGCACCGGTATCGGACGACGATCGTCTACGAGCCGCGGCCTGAGGCCGGCAACGGATCGGCGAGCGCCGTGCGCTATGGCCTTGGTCTGCTGGTCGCCCAATTTCGCGGTGCGGGATCGGTGCGAGGCGACACGTTCATGATCACCCGGCCGGGAGACTGGGGGATCTCCTGGCAATTCAGGTGCACGAAAGGGCGTCCCGGCAACCTGACCATTGACGCCGATGACTCGACGACGGGCGGCGGCCACGGTGACGGCCTTGGCCGCATCCTCGGCAAGGGCAACGGCAAGGAGCCACCGGGCCAAGCGAAGAAGCATAAGAAGAAGGTCCCGCCCGGCCAGGCCAAGAAACACAAGGACCACAAGAAGAAGGTGCCGCCCGGCCAGGCCAAGAAACACAAGGCCAAGGTGCCACCCGGCCAGGCCAAGAAGAAGGCCATCAGATCCAAGAACCACAGCAAGCAGGCGAGGGGAACGGGCGGCCCGCCTGGTAACGGCCACCAGAACAGCCGCGTCACGCTCACGGTGAGCGGCTACGACGGACGCGGCATGTCCTGGTACACCAGCGATCCCGGAGATCACACGCTCGAGGTCATCTCCGGTTGTACCTGGGCAATCAAAGTCGTACTGCCAAAGCCCTAGCCAGGCAGCTCAGTCGAAGATCGGTTCCCTGGTCCGGCTGCGCTTCAACTCGAAGAAGCCGTCCGTGCCGGTCACGAGCAGCACGCCGTCCCAGAGCTTGGCGGCTGCCTCACCCCGCGGGATCGGTGAGATCACCGGCCCGAAGATCGAGGCACCGTTCACGGTGAGCACCGGAGTGCCGACCTCGTAGCCAACCCGGTCGATGCCCTCGGCGTGCGAGGCCCGCACGACTTCGTCGTACTCGGTGGACTCCATCGCGTCGATGAGATCGGCGGGCAGGCCGGCCTCCGCGATCGCGGCTTCGATCGTGCTGCGGTCCCGCTCGGCCTTCTCGTCGTGGAAACGGCGGCCAATAGCCGTATAGAGCGGAAGCACATATTCGGCACCGTGCTTCTGCTCGGCCGCCACGCAGAGCCTGACCGGCCCCCAGGCCTTGGCCATAAGCTCCTGGTAGCGCTCAGGGAGGTCGTCCTTATTCTCGTTGAGCACGGCCAGGCTCATCACGTGCCAGTGAGTTTCGACCGGGCGTGCCTTCTCGACTTCGAGCATCCAGCGCGAGGTAATCCACGCCCAGGGGCACAGCGGATCAAACCAGAAATCGACTTGGGTGGGCTCCTGCTCGGTCATTCGATCTCCCTACGTTCGTCTCGGCGCACCGAACATCACAACTCACCGCCCTGATCGGGCATTCCTCCGTTTGGGCGTGACATCATGCCAGCTAGGACGCACCACTAGCCCGGGAGTAAGACGGTGACAGGCAACCTGACTCGCGCTGAGGCGGCCGACCGCGCTCGCCTGCTGAAGCTTGAGTCGTATCGAATTGAGCTTGACCTGAACGGCAGCGCCACCAGCTTCGGGTCGCTGACCACGGTTCGATTCGGATGCACCAGACCGGGCGCCGCGTCCTTCATCGACCTGACCGCGATCGACGTCACGCGCATCACCTTGAACGGAAGGACGCTGCCGGTCGAGCTGTTTGACGACCACCGCGTGCAACTGCCCGAACTGGCCAGTGTCAACGAGCTGACGATCGAGGCTCGGTGCGCTTACTCCCGCAGCGGCGACGGCTTGCACAGGTTTACCGATCCGGCCGACGACTGCGTCTATCTCTACACCAATCTCGAGACCGCCTATGCCCGCCAAGTCTGGGCCTGTTTCGACCAGCCTGATCTGAAGGCCACGTTCGAGTTCACCGTGCGCTGTCCGGCGGGCTGGCAGGTCATCTCGACCGAGGATCCTGACCGGGCCGCCCAGCCGACGGACACCGACGGCGTAGTCGCGTGGCACTTCCCGCCGACACCACCGATGTCGACCTACTTCACCGCGGTCGCGGCCGGTCCTTACCACCTGGTGCGCACCGAGCACGACGGCATTCCGCTTGGCCTGGCCTGCCGCCAGTCGCTGGCGACTTACCTGGATGCCGAGGAGATCTTCGAGTTCACCCGGCAGGGATTCGACTATTTCCAGGCCGCGTTCGGCCGGCGGTACCCCTTCACCAAATACGACCAGGTCTTCGTGCCGGAGTTCAACGCCGGCGCGATGGAGAATGCCGGCGTGGTGACCATTCTCGAGGACTTCATCTTCAGGTCGCGGGTGACCGAGGCCAGGCGCGAGTCCAGAGCCGAGACCTTGCTGCACGAGCTCGCCCACATGTGGTTCGGCGACCTGGTCACCATGACCTGGTGGGACGACCTGTGGCTGAACGAGTCCTTCGCCACCTGGGCGAGCATTGTCGCGCTGGCCGAGGCGACCCGCTGGCCGAACGCCTGGACCACCTTCAGCCAATTCCTCAAGGCCTGGGCGTACCGGCAAGACCAGCTACCGTCGACCCATCCGATCGTGGCCGACATCGTCGACGTCGCCTCAGTCGAGGTCTTCTTCGACGGCATCACCTACGCCAAGGGCGCGGCCGTGCTGAAACAACTGGTCGCCTTCGTCGGCCGGGAGAACTTCCTGACCGGGCTGCGCGCCTACTTCGACAGCCACGCCTGGGGCAACGCCACGCTCGCCGACCTGCTGGACGCGCTTGAGCAGGCATCCGGCCGGCAGCTGCAGGACTGGTCCAAGGCCTGGCTCGAGTCCGCCGGAGTGAACACGCTGCGGCCGCACTACTCCACCGCCGGAGACGGCGTGTTCACCGAGTTCGCCGTGCTGCAGCAGGCGCCGGACAGCCACCCCGTGCTCAGGCCGCACCGCATCGCGATCGGCCTGTACGACCGGGCCGAGGGCCCACTAGGTGGGCAAACACCAGCACTTCGCCGGCGGCAGCGGATCGAGGTCGAGGTGACCGGCGAGCGCACCGAGGTGCCCGCGCTGATCGGGGCGGCCCGCCCGGACCTGATTCTGGTCAACGACGATGACCTGACGTTCGCGAAGGTCAGGCTGGACGACCATTCGCTGCGCACGGCAATCAGCTCGATCGGCGATTTCGCCGACCAGTTGCCCGCGGCATTGTGCTTGTCGGCGACCTGGGACATGTGCCGGGACGCTGAGACGGCGGCCAGGGACTACCTGACGCTCGCGCTGACGGCCGTGCGGACGACCGCTGATCCCAACGTTCTGCAGACCGTGCTCGGCCAGGCGACCATGGCCGTGCGCAAGTACGCCGACCCGGCCTGGCGCCCGATCGGCCTTGCTCAGCTCGCCACCGAGTTGCGAAACCTGCTGTCGGCAGCCGAGACAGGATCGGACCGCCAGCTCACGTTCACGAACGTCTTCGCCGCGGTCGCGAACTCGGCCGGCGATCTTGACCTGCTCTCCGCGATACTGTCCGGCGACCACGTCGTACCGGGCCTGGCGGTCGACACCGAGCTGCGCTGGCACCTCCTGCGGCGGCTGGTGAACCGGGGGGTGGCCGGCGAAGCCGCGATCGAGGCCGAGCGCGAGCGGGACCGGACCGATGCCGGCGACCGGTACGCCCAGGCGTGCCTGGCGGCCATTCCCGAGGCGGCCGCGAAGCAGGCCACCTGGGAGCGCATGATCTCCGGTGCGGTGCCCGACGCCACGCTCCGCTCGGTGCTGAGCGGCTTCTACGCGGCCGACCAGGATGAGCTGGTCAAGCCCTTTTTCGGCCAGTACTTCAGGGCGGTGGGCGAGATCTGGCGGCATTGGGGGCCGGTCCAGGCCCAGTACTTCGTCGAACGCGGCTATCCGACCACGGTGATCAGCGCCCAGGCTCTTGATGACTCCGCCAGGTACATCGAGGAGCTGAACCCGCCGAGTTCGCTGCGGCGGCTGCTGTCAGAAGGCCGTGACGACGTCGCGCGGGCGCTGCGCTGCCGCGAGCGGGACGGCCTGGAAGAGCGCTAGCGGCCTCGCCCGGCACCGTCGCCGGTCACGCCGTCGGCAGTCGCGGCCTTGACCACGGCCCCGACCAGCTCAGCGCCGGCCAGGTCCTCGATCAGCATCGGCTTGCCCTCGCCGTCGCACAGCGGGATCCGCCAGTTCGGGTACTCATTGCTGGTACCCGGGATGTTCTGAGTCCGCCGATCCCCGACCGCGT
Source organism: Streptosporangiaceae bacterium (assembly GCA_036501205.1). Taxonomy (GTDB): domain Bacteria; phylum Actinomycetota; class Actinomycetes; order Streptosporangiales; family Streptosporangiaceae; genus Chersky-822. The sequence goes on from DASYAT010000044.1 coordinate 36,543, forward strand.
CGGCGAGCGAAATACCGACCAGCAACGCTGGGCTAAGCGCCAGATGGCCATACATCGCGACGATCAGGTCCCGGGTAGAAGGCTCACCGTCAGGCGATAGCAAATGTTCGCCCCGCAGTGCGTCGCGCCATTGCGCCATGGCCTGCTCCGCCGAAATTTTCTCCTGCTCGGGGTTAGGAAGCAGCCCTAGCTGAGCGCGGACGGTCACCTGATCGCCGGCCGCGAACCCGGCTATCGGCGGGACATCGTGGGTGCCGACCGTAGCCATGATCTGGCGCCGCCAGCTGGCCGGCGGCTTCGGCGTGCCGTCGGGCAGCCGGGCGAACCAGGCCATCTCGGTGCCCAGGATGTGCTGGCCAGCGAGGTAGCGCCGGATCCATTCATCGACCGTGCCTAGGTCCTCGCCGATCGCGAGCGCCCGCGCGTTGGCCGCCTCCGCCGCGAGCGCGCCGACCATCATCCGGTGGTCGTACTTGACGTAGGCGCCTTCGGCTGGCGAGCAGCCCTCGGGGATCCACCACAGCCGCATCAGGCCCATCACGTGGTCGACCCGCAGCCCGCCAGCGTGCCGGAACGAGGTGTTCAGCAGCTCGGCGAACGGCTTGCCGCCAGTTCGAACCAGCTGGTGCGGATTGAGCGGGGGCTGCGCCCAGTCCTGGCCACGCGGGTTGAAGCCGTCCGGCGGCGCGCCGACCGACATGCCGCGCACCAGCAGATCCCGGTGCGCCCAGGCGTCGGCGCCGCCCGGGTGCACGCCGACGGCGAGGTCGGTGATCAGCCCGATCGGCATGCCGGCCGTCAGCGCCGCCTGCTGCGCCCCGGCGAGCTGCTCGTCGGCCAGCCACTGCAGCCAGGCGTGGAACTGTGCCCGCCCGGCGACCTGCCTGACCAGCGTCGCGGCGCGGGCGCGGCTGGGGTCGGCGAGTTCGGCGGGCCAGCGGCGGGAATCGGCGCCATGCAGTTCGGCGAGGGCGCACCAGTTCGCCCAGTCGGCGAGCGCCGAACCTTCTCTTCGAGCGAACTCGGCGAATCGCTCCTCGCGTTCGGCGGTCATTCCGGCCGACCAGATCAGCTTGAGCGAGCGGTACTTCGCCGCCCAGACCCGGTTGCGGTCGATGAGTTCCGGGGTCTGGCTGGCGGCCAGCAGCGGTTCGGCGAGCTTGTCGACCTCGGCTCGCTGGGCCGGGCTCAGCCGGGTCAGCTCAGCGATGTCCTCGATCCGCAGGTACAGCGGGCTCACGTAACGCCTGGTCATCGGCAGGTAAGGCGAGTTGCTCAGCGGCGGGGCGGGCTCGGCCGCGTGCAGCGGATTCACCAGGACGAAGCCGGCTCCGAGCTCACGGGCCGACCATTCGGCGAAGTCAGCCAGATCACGCAGATCGCCGTGGCCCCAGGACTTCCTGGACCGGACCGAGTAGAGCTGGATGGTAAATCCCCAGGCGCGGCTGGCCGGAAGGCTCGGCAAGACCGGAGCGGCCCCGTAGTGCTCGGCCAGATGCGCGCTCCCGGAGATCGCGTCGTCGGCACCGGCCCGCACACCGAGCGCGTCGAGGATCGCCTCCAGCGTCCGCTCAGGTACCTGGACCCGCTCTTTGCGCCAGTCCAGGTAGCTGGCTGAGACCCCGGCGGCTTCCGCTCGCCTGATCAGCTCCGCATTGGTCATCTCCCTATGATCGCGGCTGACCAGTGCAGCTCGGGCGGCAACCGCCCAGACCAGGCAGCAAACCGCGGCAGCGCGGGCATTTGACTCCTAGGGACGGCCAGGTACTATGTACCGCATGGTAGCTGGTGAAGCCGGGAACCTGGTGGCGCAAATGAGGCGGGGCGTGCTCCCCTACTGCGTGCTGGCGATGCTGGCCGATCAGGAGCGGTACGGATTCGAGCTGGTGCATTCGCTCGGCTCCGCCTACGGGCTGGTGACGGGTGAGGGCACGATCTATCCGCTGCTGGCGCGGTTGCGCAAGCAGGGCCTGGTCGATACGAGCTGGCGCGAGTCCGAGTCTGGGCCGCCCCGCCGCTACTACCGGCTCACCAGCGAGGGGAAGAACGCGCTCAATGAGTTCTCCCTGTCCTGGCAGCACCTGCGCAACAGCGTCGACGCCCTGATCGGCCTCGGCGGAGCAGGGCTCGGGGAAGCAGGAACGGCGGAAACGCCATGAACAACTGGACCGGATTAACACCGGACAAGGAGCAAACGCGATGGATATGAGCGACGACGAGCTTGTCAGCGACTATCTGCAAAACCTCAAGTCGGCGGCGAGCAGCCTGCCCGCCGACCGGCGGCGCGAACTGCTTGAGGAGATAACGACCCACATCGCGGAAGCCAGGTCCGCCAGCCCAGCCCAGACCAGCCCGGAGGCGTACGCGCGATCCTTGACCAGCTAGGAGCGCCCGAGGAGATCGTGCGGGCCGATGGGATCGGCGTGGCCGCGAGCCAGCAGTCCCGGATGCCCGACCAGCTTGACCCGCGTGAGATCGTCGCGATTGTGCTGCTGCTGATCGGCGGCGTCGTGATCCCCGTCCTCGGCTGGGCGGTCGGCGTCGTCCTGCTCTGGCTTTCGCCCCGGTGGGGTCTGCGTGACAAATTGCTCGGCACGCTGGTCTGGCCCGGGGGCCTGCTGGCGCCGTTGGTCGTCATCGTCGCCTTCCTCGCGACGGCGGTATTCACCGTGGGCCAGGTCTGCTCCAGCTCTGCCGGACACACGGCCTGCACGCCTGCGGCCATTCCGCCGTGGCTCGTGATCACGCTCTCCGCTATCGCAATCATCGCCAGCGTGGCCGGGCCGATCTGGGTGACGGTCAGGCTGGTGCGCCAAGCCCGTAAGTCGCTCATTCCCGCCGAGGAGCCGGGTCAGAACCTGCTGATCTCCCCGCTGTCAGCCTGAGCCCCACCCAGCCGTTCATCCAGCCCTAACCGGACCCATGCTGCGAATGCCGACGTACCAGACGTATGCTGGGCATCATGACAGCACCGTACAGCCCTACGGTCATTACCGATTCGGGCGCCGCCGACAACAAGGTCAATTCCGGCGCCGGCGGTACTCGCGGGCTTCGCGGATTGCTGGGAAGACAGCCGCTGCTGCTCGCCGGACTCGGTTCGGCCACGATCTCCGCCTCCCCCGTGCTGGTGGTGCTGTCCGCCGCCAGCCCGGTGGCCACGGCGTTCTACCGGTCGCTGATCGCGCTGCCTGTGCTGGTACTGCTCGCGGCCCTCGAACGGCGCAAGCACGGCCGCGTGCCGTTGCGGCGCCGGCTCCTGGCCGCGTCCGGCGGCATGTTCCTCGCGGTCGACTTGATCTTGTGGACCCACGCGATCGCCGATGTCGGCGCGGGGGTGGCCACCGTTCTCGGCAACCTTCAGGTGCTGATCGTCGCCGGGCTCGGCTGGCTGATCTGGAAGGAACGGCTGAACCGGGCCGTGCTGATCGCGCTGCCGGTGGTGATGATCGGCGTGGTGCTGGTCTCCGGCCTGGTCGGCAAGCCGGTCTCGGGCCAGCACCCGCTGGCCGGCATCGCCTACGGCCTCGCGATGTCGATCGCCTACGCGGCGTTCCTGATGATCTTGCGCCGGTCCTCGGCACCCTCGCCGCACGTAGCCGGCCCGGTCGCCGACTCGACCGCGGGCGCGACGCTCACCTCGGGCATCATCGGCCTGGCATTTGGCGGTCTCGGGTTGCACCCGCTGTGGCCGGCGATCGGCTGGCTGGCCGTGCTCGGGCTGGTCAGCCAGGTCGCCGGCTGGCTGCTGATCGTCTCGTCGATGCCGAAGCTGCCGAGCGTGGTGTCGTCGCTGATGCTGCTCCTGCAGCCAGCGGCCTCACTCGGGCTGGCGGCGCTGATCATCGATGAACGGCCGACGTTGCTGCAGATCCTGGGTGCCGTCCTGACCTGCGCCGGCGCGCTGGCAGCCAGCCTGGCCTCCACCCGCGTTATCGATAAGACCGACCTGGCCGAGGTAGAAGCTCCCGCCCCCGTCGCGCCGCCCTAGGCGCCGGCGCCCCGTTCGCGCGGTGCTAGTCCGGGGGGACGATCCCCCGGATCCCCCCGCGAGGTTTCGGCAGTGCGAGACTGCGCGGCGTGTACGGCGTGAGGGCCCGGCCCAGCCACAACCCGGCCAGTCCCTGCAGGACGCTCACCGCGAGCGTGATCCCGACCCCGACCGTTACCAGCGCGGGCAGGCCGGCGACACCGGCGATCGTGCGCGCGGTCGCGCCGACCGGCAGGCCCCCCACCGCGGCCACGATCAGCGCCGCGCCCCATCCGGCCGCGCAAATCAAGACAACGGCCGGCGCCATTACCCGCAACGGCCACTGGCCGAAGCGCGCGCCTACTCCGGCTATGACCCCGATTATTAGTGGAACAAACCAGATTCCGTCCATCGCCCCCCAGGCAATCATCGCCAGTCCAGCCAGTCCCGCCAGAAGCCACGCCATCACCGGGCCACCGTGCGAAGCGCGCCCGAATTGCGGCCTGAACGGCCGCGGCATGGCTGGCCCGGCTATGCCTTGCGCGGCCATGGCCCCAAGCCGGTACGACCCGCGCTTGCCGAGCCGGCCGAGCTCTGATCGGCTGAGTTGCCTGGTCATGGCACCATCTCCCATCGGATCTGGCCGCCAGTTCCAGCTGGAATCTGACCTGGCGTCCCCTGGCGGCCAGCGGGCCGCTGCGCTGGTGCCGGACCGGCCGACGGCAAGGCCGGATAGTTACCAGCTGACCAGCCGACGATCAGGTTCTGATACCAGGGCGAGGCCGGGTTCTCGCTCTGCCCGCCCGGATAGCTGCCAGTGGCGACTAGGCGACGCCGGCCAGGCGGACCGGTCCAGCGGACGATCATGCGCCAACTCGGCCCGGCCGTCGCCACCGGCTGGCCGCTGGCCACATTCACGGTCCACGGATCGCCCCCGGACTGAACCGGACCATAGCCGAGGCCGGTCGCGGAGAGCAGCGAGGGGATCTTGGCGGCTTGCAGCTTGCCCCAGGTCCAGCTGGACGGGCTGCCGCCGAGCTTGGCGTGCAGGGCGGCGACCGCGGTCGCGAACGCGGTCTTGAGCACCGAGGCCGCCGTCCCGGGTGGCCGACCGGGCGGGCTGAACGCGGGGTTGGCCGGCCCGGTCAGGGTCCAGCCCTCAAGAGCGCGATCCAGGCCGAACTGGCTGGTGGTGACTGCCAGGCCATCGGGATCGAGACTGGTCGGCACGTGCCCAGACTGCCACCACGGCATGAAAGTCGCCGCCAGGTATTTGCTCCACAACATCCACCAGATCGCGGCGGCGGTCGAGTTCTGGTCCATCGAGTAATCCCAGCCCTTGAGCAGATCCGCCGCCTGCTGTTGCATCGGCGTCAGCTGCGCCCTGGCCAGCATCGCCCGCACTCTCGGCACCAGCCGCTCGGCCAGCTCATCGACCTCGCTCGTCTGCAGCGCCGCGAAGGCGGACACGTTCAGGTGCGAGCGGTGGGTGAGGAACGCCAGCTCCCGGCTCGCCCGGTAACCGGGATCGACAGAGCCGGTGCCGAAGTAGTACGGGTAGGCGGCGGTGACCGGCCGCTGGCTGGCCGCCACGATCAGGTGGCTGCGCGGGTCATAGGTCTGCGGCACCGCCTGGTAAGGGATGACGCCCGCGACGTCGTCGGGGCCGGTGCCCGCCAGCGGCAGCCACGGCGCGCCGTGGCCTGCGACCGGGTAGTAGCCGGCCGCGATCGCTCCGATGTTGCCGCGGGAATCGGCGTAGACGAAGGTCTGGGCCGGCGCCTTCCAGCCGGCCAGCGCGGCCGTGAACTGCTTGAAGTTGCGAGCGGTGCTGAGCTGCTGCAGCACGGTCAGATTCGGGGACGCGACGTTGCCCATCCAGTCGGCCGAGATCGCCTGCCCGCCGACGTCGGCGAGCACGGGACCGTGCACGGTGCTCTGGACGGTCAGCTGCCTGCTCGCCTGGCCGCGGACCTCGATCGTGTAGCGGAACTGGTGCATCGTCCGCCAGCGGCCGTGCCAGAAGTACTCGCCCGGCCGGGAACTGGCGGTCCGCTCGGCGTAGTACAGCACCTGCTGGCTGCCAGTGCCCGACAGCGACCACGCGATCGCCTGGTTGTGGCCGATCAGGATCCCGGGCAGGCCGGGGATCCCGACGCCCGCGACGTCATAGCCCGGCGCGGACAGCGCGACCTCGAACCAGGCCGACGGAAGCGTCTGGGGCAGCAGCGGGTCGCCGGCGAGCATCGCGCCGCCGCCGGGCACCTTCTGCCCGTTGGCGGCCCAGGCGTCGCCGCCCGGGTACCGATAGAGCTGGTTATCCGGCAGCGTGCTGGTCTGGGCGAGCACCGCCTCGGCGGCGGTGGCGATCGCGGCCGACGGCAGGGTGGCGGTGCCCGGCGCGGGAATCGGCTGCTTCGGAGTTCTCGGTGAGTTGTGCCTGGGTGACCGGCCTTTGTGCTTCGGGGCGGGCGCCGACGGCGTCATCGAGGTGCTGATCGGCGCGACGCCCAGATCACGGTAAGGACCGGAGTCCAGCGGAGCGGACTGGCCCGCCGCGGCGGAGCCGAACCAGCTTGAGGTCCGCGCCAATCCGAGCGAGCGGACGAGCACGGCGTTGTCGAGCGGCGCGGTGCTGAAATCGAGTTCCTGAGCGAGCGCACCCTGAATGGCCAGGCTGTCCGCCGGCGTCCAATCAGCCGGATAGACCCCGGTCAGCGCGAACTTGGCCGGCCAGTGGCCGGAGCGCCTGACCTGGGCGAGATAGTCATTGACGCCCTGGGCATAGCTAGTCAGCAACTGGGCTTCGGCCCCGGTCTTGGGCAGCTCGGCCCATTCCTGGTCGGCGGTTCTCCGCAGGCCGAGCCGAAGCTCGAACTCATCCGAGGGCACCGCCGAGGGTCCGTCCAGCGCCGCGAGCGTGCCCTCGGCCATCCGCCGCTCGGTGTCCATCTGGGTGAGCCGCTGGCTAGCGTGGGTGTAGCCGAGCGCGACCATGACGTCGGTCTCGCTGGCCGCGTCGATGCTGACGATGCCGTGGCTATCGAACGAGACGGAAGCGGGGGCGGTCAGGCCCGGCAGCGTCAGCTTCTGCGCGGACGGCAACTGCCCGCCGGCGGCGGACAGCCAGGCACCGTGGCCAGGGTCAAGCGCCCGGCCGAGCGCGGGCAGCTGATGGAAGCCGGCCGCGCACAGCACAAGGACGACCAGCACCACGACGGTCGCCGCGACGACATTGGCGACCTGCCTGACCAGCCGCCACAGCGGTTGGTTGAGCACGACGACATACCTCCGGATTCACACTGTGTAGGCAACACAGCGAGTGCGTTCTGCGGACGTCAGTCCGCAGAACGTGCTCCCCCCGGCGTCAGGTGAACGCGACGGCGGGCGGCGCAATCCGGCGGGGTGGGAACTACCAGATCGCCGGATGCCGGTCTCGCCATGGCCTCGCGACCTCAACCTGAGCCGACAACGAGATCAGCGTAGCCTCATCACCGATCCGGCCGGCGAGCATAACGCCGATCGGAAGGCCATCAGCGTTCCAATACAACGGCAAGTTCACCGCCGGCTGGCCCGAGATGTTGTACAACGCGGTATACGGCGTGAATCGCTTCTGCCGCTCGAAGTTCTCGGCCGGATCGACTTCGTCGAAATAGCCGACCGGCACCGGCGGCGAGGCGAGCGTCGGGCTGAGGAAGGCGTCGTACTGATTGAAGACGGTCAGCGCGTTCCTGGTCACGGCCTGAAGGTAGGCCTCGGCGAAGATCAGCTCGCTGGCCGCGACCTTAAGCCCGCGACCGCGCAGGTACCTGGTGAGCGGCAGCAGTTCGTCTTCCTGCTCGGGAGCGATCGGGGCCAGCGTGGCCATCGTGTACCACAGGTACTCGAACATCGGCACCGCGTCGTCGCCGAACGGCAGCTCAACGTCGACAACCTCGTGGCCGAGGCTGGCCAGCAGCGTGCTCGCGTCCTCATAGGCGGCGGCGCAGTCCTCGTGCACGACCGCGCCGGGCACGACGTTCTTCATCGACCGGCCGATCCGCAGCTTGCCGGGCTCGCGGCGGGCGTAGCCAAGGAAGCTCTCGCCGTCGGGCGGCGGCGGCACCATGTACAGGTCGCCCGGGTAGTAGCAGGCCATCGCGTCGAGTAGCAGGGCCGCGTCGGCGACCGTGCGGGCCAGCGGGCCGTCGGTGGACAGTCCCATCAGGTCCGGCATCAGCGGGCCGCCGGAGATCCGGCCCCGGCTCGGCTTGATGCCGAACAGGCCGCAGACGCTCGACGGGATCCGGATCGATCCGCCGCCGTCACTGCCCTGAGCGGCCGGCGCCAGGCCCGCTGCGACGGCTGCGGCCGCGCCGCCGCTGGATCCGCCCGCCGACCTGGTCAGGTCCCAGGGCGTCCTGGCGGGCGGCCCGATCTTGGTCTCGGTGTAGCAGGGCAGCCCGAACTCGGGCGTCGCGGTCTTGCCGGTGATCACGATCCCGGCCTTGCGCAGCTCAGCAACGACGAAGTCGTCTTCGGTGGCGATGTTGTCGGCCAGCAGGGTCGAGCCGAACGTGGCCCTGACCCCGGCGACCAGGTTCAGGTCCTTGATCGGGATCGGCACTCCGGTCAGCGGCGGCAGTTCGCTGGCGTCGCCGCCGGCCTTGCGGCTGTCGGCCACGGCCTTCTCGGCTGCGGCGGCCTGCTCTTTGGCGAGGTCTGCGGTCACCGTGTAAAAGGCGCCGGTCTGGTCGTTCAGCCGGTCAATCCGGTCCAGGTAGTGATCGGTGATTTCGACCGGCGACAACTCGCCCTGGCGGATCGCGGCGGCAAGCTCGAGCACGGTCAAGTCATGTATCTGAGGCACGCTACTGAACAGTAGCCCCGGTGTTAACTACCGTCTAGATCAACCCCCTTGACCATAGATTGCCGGCGTTGCCGACATGTTCGGGTCACGCCTAATCGGTTACGCTCAGTATGTGGACGCTGAAGTTGAGGACACGACCACTCAGGACCCAGATCCCGCGGGCCCAGAAGCCGAAGAGCGGCAGGACTGGCGCTCGTGGTTCGGGCGGGGTGTGGCTCACGTCGCCGCCGAGGGCGCGGACGACGAAGACGACGAAGCCAACGTCATCAAGGCCAGGCCGCCGGTCAGGGCCCGGCTGCGGCGGCCCCAGAAGCAGGCCAAGAGCAGGAACCTCAGCCTGCCCGTCACCAGCCGGCCGCTGATCAACCCGCACCTGCGCAAGGACCCGAGGCTGAAGGTCTGGCTCAGCCGGATCGTCATCGCCTTTCTCATTTACTTCATCATCAGCATGTGGAAGGACTGGCGGTACGGCATCTCCGCCCTGGCGATCTACCTGACCATCGACCTGATCTACCGGTCCAAGACGACCGTGATCACGCCGGCCTCGGTCCGGGTCACCTCAGCGCAGCGGACCACCGCCAGGCGCCTGAAGGTGCTTAAGGCCGCCGGCTACCTCGCGCTGAACGCCAGGAAGATCCCTGACAGCGGGTCGGTCATTGACCACGTGGTGATCGGGCCGGGCGGAATCTTCACGCTCGACTCCCAGAAGATGGACAAGCGGCTGACGGTCAGGGCGATGGATGGCAAGCTCTTCCACGGCCCGGTCAACCAGGTCGAAAAGCTTGACCACGCGCGGTACGAGGCCGACCGGGCGGCCGCGCTGATCGGCGCCGAACTCGGCCACAAGGTCAGGGTGCGCCCGGCGATGGTACTGCACGGCCCGAAGCTGCCTTGGGTGATCATGCGGCTCAAGGGCGTGGATGTCTTCGACGGCGGGCACGTCGGCAACTACTTCAGGAAGCAGTCCAAGGCGACCCGCGGAAAGCACCTGGACACCGCCCAGATCGCCATGGTCTTCTCCGCCGCCGCCCACGCGCTGCCGGCGATTAGCACAGGCACGGCCAAGCCAACCGGCGGCGCCGGACCCTAAAAGCCGCTCTGCTCTGCCCCCACTCGCACGAAGCCTTCCAGCCGCTTCACGCTGACGATGGTGAATCCAGGCGGCACTACCGCCAATGGCTCCTTGAGATTGGGTCGCCGGGACCCGCTGCCGTCCGGAAGGTACGCGAATACGTGGTCTATGACGCCGAGCGCCAGGAAAGGCTCTGCCATTGCCGACCCGCCCGACAGAAGCAACCGCCGCACGCCGCCCCGATACAGCGCCCGGCGCTTTCCGGAAACTCTCCACCGCAGGCCGGCGCCCGCCGGGACCAATCCGGACGGCGGGCCGGCGGTGCTACCGCCCCGGCGAACGCTAAGAAACCGCCGGGGCGGCATCCGGTGTCAGGATGTGCCCCAATCTTGGGCACCGGTGCCTTCGACGCAGGGTTCGGCGAAGTCGAGTACCTCGGAGCCGGCGGTGAACTGCTGCATGCACAGAACGTCATTCGGCGTGTTGACCTCGGACCAGACGCTGACGAACTGGGTGCGGTTGCCGTCTTGACGGTTGAGCCATTGTTCGGACAGCTCCCCGGCCGCGCCGCAAGCGGCCCCTCTGACTATGTCGATGCCGCCGCCGGGGAGGCTGCCGAAGCCCTGACCGGATGCGTCTAGCTGCATGCACAGGCTGACGTTGGCCTGCTTAATCTGGCCCTGGAGGATGCCGTCGGAGTTGATGCCGGGATAGGTCCAGTTGGTCGTGCTGCTGGTGACGGGAACTACGGCTATGGCACCACCGGTCCCCTGGGAATTGGCGCAGAAAGGGGTGCTGCCATCGTTGATGCACAGGTGGGTCCAGGGCGCCGCCGCTGATGCTGTTCCTGCTCCCGTGAGTCCGGTGAGCGCGCTGAGGGCCACGACACTGACTGCCAGCGCCGAAATCCAGCCTAACCTGAGTTTCATGTGAGCCCTTCCGGAAGATAGGTAACTATCATTATAAATTGTAATACAGCACCCTTTCCGGAGTCGGATCATCGGTCAGATCAGGCGGCGCGCTAGTCTGTGACCCTCAATCGCGGCAGACAAGGCGGGGGCGTGACGGCGGCTAAGTACTGGGTGGCTGGCGCGCGGCCGAGGACGCTGCCGGCTGCGGTCGTTCCGGTGGCGGTGGGGTCGGGGGTAGCGGCGCAGTATCACGCCTTTGTCGCCTGGCGGGCCGGGCTCGCCTTGATCGTCGCGCTGGCGCTGCAGATCGGCGTCAACTACGCCAATGACTACAGCGACGGCATCAAAGGCACCGACGAGCAGCGGGTCGGGCCGATCCGGCTGGTCGGATCCGGGCTGGCCGCGCCGCGCAAGGTGCTGCTGGCGGCCTGGCTGAGCTTCTTGGTCGCGGGCGTGGCTGGCCTCGTGCTCGCGATCGTGGTGTCGTGGTGGCTGCTGGCGCTCGGGGCGGCGGCGATCGCGGCAGCGTGGTTCTATACCGGAGGCTCTCGCCCGTACGGATATCACGGGCTCGGCGAGGTATCGGTCTTCGTGTTTTTCGGGCTCGGCGCGGTGCTCGGCACGGCGTACGTCCAGATGGAGCGGCTCCCCTGGCTTGCGCTCGGTGCGGCCGTCCCGGTTGGCCTGATCGCCTGCGCACTGCTGGTGATCAACAACCTGCGGGACATCCCGACCGACGAGGAGTCTGGCAAGCGGACGCTCGCCGTGGTTCTCGGCGACCGGGGCACCAGGGCGCTCTACGCGGGCTGCATGACTTTTGCCTATACCGCCGCGATCGTGGTCTCAATCTGGGCGCCGGTCGTCGGCGTGACCATCTTGGCGGTACCGCTGGCGGTCCTGCCGATCCGCCGGGTGATGGCCGGCGCGACCGGGCGGGACCTGATCGCGGTGCTGGGACAGACCGGGCGCTTTCAGCTCGGGTTCGGGCTGTTGCTGACCGTGGGCCTAGCTATCCGGGTGTGACCGGCCGTCGGCCGGGACCACGGTGTCGGTCAGGGCGGGCCGGCTACCCGGCGGGAGCGGCGGCATCGCGGCCCCTTGAGTCAGGGCTCCGGGGACCGGGCTCTGGACGGGCGGAAGAGGCTCCCGCAAATTTTTATGCATAGGAAGCGGTATGCCGACTGGCTCGGGCTCTGGCGCACTCTGGCCGTCCGATCCCCCGAAGGCGGAACTGAGCATCTTCAGCGCGCCGGTAAGTTCGCTCGGGATCATCCAGACCGTGTTGCCCTCGCCCTGCGCGAGTTGCGGCAGCGTCTGCAGGTACTGGTAGGCGAGGAGCTTGGGGTCAGGGTCGCCGTCGTGGATCGACTTGAATACCGTGGAGATCGCCTCGGCCTCTCCTTCGGCGCGAAGGATCGCCGACTGCTTCTGGCCCTCGGCACGCAGGATCGCGCCGCGCTTGTCGCCTTCGGCGGTGAGGATCTGGGACTGCTGCAGGCCCTCGGCGTGCAGGATCGCGGCGCGCTTCTCGCGCTCGGCCCTGAGCTGCTTTTCCATCGCGTCCTTGATCGTCTGGGACGGGTCGATCGAGCGGATCTCCACCCGGGTGACCCGGATGCCCCACTTGCCAGAGGCGTCGTCAAGGACGCCGCGCAGCAGGGTGTTGATCTTGTCGCGAGAGGTCAGCGTCTGCTCGAGGTCCATGCTGCCGATGACGCTGCGCAGCATGGTCGCGGCTAGCTGCTCGATCGCATCGATGTAGTTGACGATCTCGTAGTCGGCCGCGCGGGGATCGGTGACCTGGAAGAACAGCACGGTGTCGATCGCCACGACGACGTTGTCCTCGGTGATCACCCGCTGGCCGGTGAACGAGACGACCTGCTCGCGCAGGTCAATCAGGTCCTTGACCCTGTCGATCATGGGGAAGACCAAGTTCAGCCCCGGCTCCAGGGTCTTGTGGAACCGGCCCAGCCGTTCCACGTTCCTCGCCCGCGCGGGCGGCACCAGCCAGATCGAGCGGCTGATGAATACGAGCATCAGAATGATCGCGATGACGGCCACCACGATGATGGCAACGGTCGCTGGCGTCATCTCTTACTCCCTTGGGTGAACCAGGGCGGTAGCGCCCTTGATCTGCAGGATGTCCACGGTCGAGCCGGACGGGATCACGGACATCTCGTCGTAAGGACGGGCCGACCACTCCTCGCCGCCGATCCTGATCCGGCCTGCATGAGGACCTACGTCATCGAGTACGAGGCCCGTCATGCCGACGAGCGCGGCGGTACCGGTACGTAGGTTGGGATGGCGCTGCAGCCGCTTCAATCCGAGCGGCCTGATCAGCGTGATTCCGGCGAGTGAGACCACGACGAACGCGAGTACCTGAATGCCCGCGTCGGCGCCAAGGGCGCTAACCGCTGCTGCGGCCAGCGCACCGACGGCGACTAAAGCGAGCGCGAACGTGGTAGTAAGCAACTCGGCGACGCCTAGCACGGCTGCCGCGATGAGCCAGACCACCCACAGGTGCACGTGACGCTCCGGCCAAGTCCAAATGAATCCTGCCGTTCTTACATTAGTCCTCAGTTGGAGTGGCTTCGAACGCTGGCGGGCTACCCCGACCTTCACACCTGGCGGCGGAACGGGCACGATTGGTGTTGTTCTGATTGACCTGGGGGAAGGGGTCCGGTCATGGCCGCATCTGGAGCTTTGTCCTACAGCCACGGCGCGTCGAGCGCTGAGCTGCTCGGCGAGACCATCGGCGCGAACCTGCGCCGGATGGCGGCGCGATTCCCGGCAGCCGAGGTGCTGGTGGACGCGCCGAGCGGGCGGCGCTGGACCTACGCGCAGTTCGACGCCGACACCGACACGCTGGCGCGCGGGCTGATCGCGGCCGGGCTGGCGGCCGGTGACCGAGTGGGGATCTGGGCGCCGAACTGCGCCGAGTGGGTGCAGTTGCAGTACGCGACGGCCAAGGCAGGCATCATCCTGGTCAACGTCAACCCCGCGTACCGCAGTCATGAGCTCAGCTACGCGCTGCGCCAGTCCGGCGTGAAGATGCTGGTCAGCGCGGAGAGCTTCAAGACCAGCGACTACCGGGCGATGGTCGGGGAAGTGTCAGGGGACCTGCCCGCGCTGGGGTCAGTTGTCTACCTGGGCACGCCGGCCTGGGATTCCTTGTTCGGCGCGGCCGATGACGGCGGGGCCGCGCTGGCCGAGCGGGAGGCCGGGCTGTCGTTCGATGACCCGATCAATATTCAGTACACGAGCGGGACGACCGGGTTCCCCAAGGGCGCGACGCTGTCGCACCACAACATCCTGAACAACGGGTTCTTCATCGGGGCCGGGTGCGGTTATACCGAGGAGGACCGGGTCTGCATTCCGGTGCCGTTCTACCACTGCTTCGGAATGGTGCTCGGGAACCTGGCCTGCACCACGCACGGTGCCTGCATCGTGATCCCGGCGCCCGGGTTCGACCCGGCCCGGACGCTGGCGACCGTACAGGCCGAGCGGTGCACGTCGCTGTACGGGGTGCCGACGATGTTCATCGCCGAGCTGGCGCTGCCGGATTTCGCGGACTATGACCTGTCGACGCTGCGCACCGGCATCATGGCGGGCTCGCCGTGCCCGGTCGAGGTGATGAAGCGCGTGGTCAGCGAGATGCACATGACCGAGGTGACGATCTGCTACGGGATGACCGAGACCTCGCCGGTCTCGACCCAGACCACCGCCGACGACGATATGGAGCGGCGGGTCTCGACCGTCGGCCGGGTGCATCCGCACGTCGAGGTCAAGGTCATCGATCCGGAGACGGGGCGGGTGCTGCCCCGCTCGGCGCCGGGCGAACTGTGCACGCGCGGGTACTCGGTGATGCTCGGCTACTGGGACGAGCCGGAGAAGACGGCGGACGCGATCGACGCGGCCAGATGGATGCACACCGGGGACCTGGCGGAGATGGACGAGGGCGGCTACCTGAATATCGTCGGCCGGATCAAGGACATGGTGATCAGGGGCGGCGAGAACGTCTATCCGCGCGAGGTCGAAGAGTTCCTGTACTCCCACCCGGCGATCGAGGACGTCCAGGTCATCGGCGTGCCGGATGAGAGGTACGGCGAGGAGCTGTGCGCCTGGATCAAGCTGCGGCCTGGTCAGGAGCTCGCCGAGGACGCGGTCAGGCAGTACTGCCAGGGCAAGATCGCGCACTTCAAGGTTCCGCGCTACATCAGGTTCTCGGCCGACTTCCCGATGACCATTACCGGCAAGGTGCAGAAGTTCAAGATGCGGGAGACGTCTATCGGCGAGCTTGGCCTGACCACGGCCAGCCAGACTCAGACCGCTTGATCACGGTTTGCTGGCGGCCTCGCCGGTATAGTCGCGTCTGAGCTGCAGGGGCTGAGCTGCAGGGGCGTGGAGGATTGACATGGTCGGAAAAGACAAGCATCAGTGGTCAGCGACGCAGGGGACGATTGTCGATGTCCGGGCTGGACGCCACGAGCATCGCTATCTGATCGACGCTCGCAATCAAAGCGGCGCGATGATCCAGCACGAGGTCAAGCATCGGAGTCCGCAGCCGTACTCGGTGGGTTCGACGGTGCGGGTGGAGATCTCGGTGCTCAACGAGATCAGGTTCGACCCGAATGTGGCGGATCCTCTGGTCAGCTCAATGACCGTGGCGGACCAGATCGCGGAGGCGTCGGCAGCGTTCGACCGGCCCGGTGCCGTGAGCGGCCCCAGCTTTGGGCTGAGCGGGCTCGGCGCGGGCTCGGGCACCGTGAGTTTCGCAACCTACTCCAACACCTCGGGCGCGGCGGCCGGGCTCGGCGGCATGCCGGACGGCATGGCCGGGATGTCGCAGGGGCTCGCCGGGCTAGCCAGCGCGATCGGCGCGATGGTCGGCAGTGCGACTACGCACGTCATCGGACCCGACGGCCGTGAGCTTCAGGTCGATCCGGCCGAGATGCAGCGGCTGACCCAGGCGCTCACCTCCGGCGATAACGCCGAGCGCATGGAGGCAATGAAGCAACTGCACCGGATCAAGGCGGCCGCGATGACCCACGTCGCGCAGGGGGCCGCTGACGGCACGCTCGGCCAGGCTGGCGGTCTGGCGGCGGGCGGCTCCGTTCAAGACCGGCTGGCCAAGCTGGAGGATCTGCTCAGCAAAGGGATCTTGACCCAGTCCGAGTACGACACCCAGCGCCAGCGCATCATCGAGGGAATCTAACGCCCCTGTCGGGCCGCAAGGACAAGCGGCAGGCACAGGCGGCCGGCGGATCGGCCGCGGGTGAGCTTCGACGACGACGCGCCGGCCCCGGTCGACCCGATTGAGCAGGTCACCACGGCGGACGGCCGGGTGCTCGAGTCGAAGGCGGCTAGATCTCCCGGGCCGCCCCGCGCGAGCCCCGGGACAAACCATGATCACGGCGACTTGCCCGGATGCTCGCCGAAAACTCCACATAATCAAGGAATCTGTCCGCCTATGTCCGATTTTCGGTGATGAGTTTTCGCCTGGCGATGAGTTTTCGGCGTATATGACGGCTAATTCGCCGTCTAGCGTAAACTCGCCGCGATCATCCCCAGCGGCCCGGCCGAGCAGGTGCGCCCGCCGAGATACAACTGCATCGGAGCCCCTCTGGTGTAGTTCCGTCCCGGGAAGCTACTGCCTCGCTGCCTCTCTGGTGTAGCTATAACTGCCTCGTTGCCTACCTGGTGCAGTTGCGTCCCGGGAAGCCGCTACACCAGAGGGGCTCCGGTGCGGCTACCGCAAACCTGAACTGGCCGGCTCAAACCCCGGTCTCAGAGCAACAAGGTCGGCAACACCCGGATCATGGTCCGCCAAGGCACGCCGAGTGAGCTAGCTTGCCGCTGGACGCGAGGGGCTGGCGCGGACCTCTAGGCGGTCAAGCAGGTCGCCGGTGGCGCGGGCGATCGAGTCGACGGCGGCGTTGAACGCCTCCGCGTTGTGCGCGGCCGGGGCCCGGAAGCCGCTGATCTTGCGCACGTACTGGAGCGCAGCCGCCCGCACGTCATCGTCGGTGACCTGCTCGGTGTACGGCTCACGCAAAGTCTTGATGCTTCGGCACATGCTCCCAACCTAGCGCGAGCCCCAAAAGCCCGTGAATACACCGCCGCGCCCAGCTCGCGCTCTCCCCCGCGCCCCGCCGTCCTACTCACACCGAGCCCGGTCCGCCCGCACCAGGTCGCGCTCTCCCCGCGCCCACGCCGCCCCCCAGGCACAGCCGGCCCGGTTCGCCCGCACCAAGTCGCGCTCTTTCCGCGCCCACGCCGCCCAGCCACACCCGGCCCGGTCTGCCCGCGCCAAGTCGCGCTCTCCCCGCGCCCGGGCCCGGTCCACCTCAGGTGACAGGGCCTGAAGCTGCACAAATTTTTCGCCATATATTATATTTCGAAAGCTTTGCTCGGGCTGAGTGTCGCTTCCCCGAGCCCGGTCTGGGCGGACGGAGCATGAGCGGGAACTGGCACCATGGATAGCGTCATGATGCTTACCGATCAGCTACCGGAAACCGCGGATCCCGACGGGCTCTACGCGGCCTTCTCGCAATGGGCGAACGACCAGGGCCTGACCCTTTATCCGCATCAGGACGACGCGCTGATCGAGATCGTCTCCGGCGCCAACGTGATCTTGTCGACCCCCACGGGCTCGGGCAAGAGCCTGGTCGCGATCGCCGCTCATTTCGTTGCGCTCGCGGCTGGTGAGCGGAGCTTCTACACCGCCCCGATCAAGGCCCTGGTGTCGGAGAAGTTCTTCGCGCTCTGCGACATTTTCGGCCCGGCCAGCGTCGGGATGATGACCGGCGATGGCGGCGTGAACCCGAGCGCACCGATCATCTGCTGCACCGCCGAGATACTCGCCAACATCGCGCTGCGTGACGGCGCGCGGGCCGATGTCGGCATGGTGATCATGGATGAGTTCCACTACTACGCCGACCCGGACCGGGGCTGGGCCTGGCAGGTGCCGCTGATCGAGCTGCCCAGGGCGCAGTTCTTGCTGATGTCGGCCACGCTCGGGGACGTGTCCAGGTTCGAAGCCGATCTGACCAGGCGCACCGGCCGTCCGACCGCCGTGGTCAGCTCGGCCGACCGGCCGGTGCCGCTGATGTTCCGTTACGTGATCGAGCCGCTGCACGAGACCATCGAGGAACTGCTGGCCACCAAGCAGGCACCGATCTACATCGTCCACTTCACCCAGGCCGCCGCCATCGACCAGGCGCAGGCACTGATGAGCGTCAACGTCTGCACCCGGGCCGAGAAAGACGCGATCGCCGAGCTGATCGGGCGGTTCCGGTTCACCGCCGGGTTCGGCAAGACGCTGTCGCGGCTGGTCAGGCACGGCATCGGGGTGCATCACGCGGGCATGCTGCCCAGGTACCGCAGGCTGGTCGAGACGCTCGCGCAGGCCGGCCTGCTCAAGGTGATCTGCGGTACCGACACGCTCGGCGTCGGTATCAACGTGCCGATCCGCACGGTGCTGTTCACCTCGCTGAGCAAGTACGACGGCAATGTCACCCGCCTGCTGCAGGCCCGCGAGTTCCACCAGATCGCCGGGCGGGCCGGGCGGGCCGGTTTCGATGACACCGGCACGGTGATCGTCCAGGCCCCCGAGCACGTGATCGCGAACGAGAAGTCGCTCGCCAAGATCGGCGATGACCCGAAGAAGCGGCGCAAGTTCGTCAGGAAAAAGCCGCCGCCCGGCATGGTCTCCTGGGGTCAGCCCACGTTCGACCGGCTGGTCGCCGCCGACCCTGAGCCGCTGAAGTCGAGCTTCGGCGTGAGCCACGCGATGCTGCTCAACGTGATCAGCCGGCCGGGCGACGCGTTCGCGTCGATGCGGCATCTGCTGACCGACAATCACGAGGACCGCCCGGCCCAGCGCCGCCACATTCACCGCGCGATCCAGATCTACCGGGCGCTGCTGGCCGGCGGCGTGGTCGAACGCCTGCTCGAGCCAGACGAGGCGGGCAGACAGGTCAGGCTTACCGTTGACCTTCAAGAAGACTTCGCCCTGAACCAGGCGCTGTCGCCACTCGCTCTGGCGGCCATCGAACTGCTGGACATGACATCACCTGAGTACCCGCTCGAGGTGGTCTCGGTGATCGAGGCGATACTCGAAAATCCCCGCCCGGTGCTGGCGGCCCAGTTGTTCAAGGCGCGAGGCGAGGCGGTCGCGGAGATGAAGGCCGAGGGCATCGACTACGATGCCCGGCTTGAGCTGCTCGATTCGGTGACCTACCCGCAGCCGCTGGCCGAGTTGCTTGAGGCGGCCTACGCGATCTACGTGCGGGGCCACCCGTGGGTCGCCGACTACGAACTGAAGCCCAAGTCGGTCGCCAGGGACATGTACGAACGGGCGATGACGTTCACCGAGTACATCAGCTGGTGCGGACTGGCCCGCTCAGAAGGGCTGCTGCTGCGCTACCTGGCCGACGTGTACAAGACGCTGCGGCAGACGGTGCCTGATGACGCCAAGACCGAAGAGCTGATCGACTTGATCGAGTGGCTCGGTGAGATGGTCAGGCAGGTTGACTCGAGCCTGCTGGACGAATGGGAGCGGCTCGCCAATCCTGATGCGGCCGACGGTGGTCCTGGCGGTCAGTCCCAGCTTGATGACGTACCGCCGCCGGTGACCGGCAACCTCAGAGCTTTCCGCGTGCTCGTAAGAAATGCGATGTTCCGCCGGGTTGAGCTCGCTTCCTTGCATCACTGGGAGGAACTCGGCGAACTGGACGGGGAGGCGGACTGGGATGCCGATGCGTGGGCGAGTGCGCTTGAGCCGTATTTTGCCCGGCACGGCGAGATCAGTACCGGACCCGATGCGCGCGGGCCGGCGATGCTGATCATTGACGACAGCGACCGCGATGTCTGGCGGGTCAGGCAGATCTTCGACGATCCTGACGGTGATCACGACTGGGGGTTCTCGGCTGAGGTCGACCTGAACGGGTCGGACGAGGCCGGCGAGGCGGTCATCTGGATCACCTCGGTCGGCGAACTCGGCGGTATTACGGACCGCTAACGGCCGGCTGCGCCTTCGGCGGAGGTGCCTTCGGCGGAGGTGCCTTCGGCAGATCACGGTCGCGCAGGATGACGCGGTTGAGCAGGATCGTGGCCGAGAGCGCGAAGATCACGACCAGCACCCACAAGGCATCTCTGATGCCGAACGCGATGCTGAGCGCTCCGGCCAGCAACGCGCCCAGCGGTGCCGAGCCGAAGGTCAGGAAGCGCTGGCTTGCGGTGGTGCGACCGAGCACGTCGGACGGGGTGTAAGTCTGCCTGAAGCTGACCAGCACGATGCTGCCGCCGACGATCGCGCCGGTCACGATGCCAGAGCCGACGACGAAGAACACGGCCCGCCAGCCCGAGCCGGTCAGCGGGAGCAGCAGGCTGGCCAGCCCGCCAGCGAATGCGGACAGCACCAGCGTCCTGGCGGTGCCGATCGCGGCCGCGATCCGGCGGGCGACCAGCGCACCGAGCACGCCGCCGACGTCGCCGGCCGCGATCAGCAGTCCGACCTCGGCGGTGCCGATGCGGGCGACCCGGACCAGGAACAGCACGGATATGGCCAGCACTCCCCCATAGGCCATGTTCGAGACCGTTGGGCAGCCGGTCCACCCAGGCTCCGGCCGGCAAGCCGATCAGCAGCCAGGGTAGATAGGCAGCGGCGGTGAGTGCGGACACAGCGAACGGGCTGGCCTTGAGCACGACCACTGCCAGCAGCGGGACCGCGACCGACGCCATGGCGCTGCCGGCGCCGCTGACGCTCTCACCGAGCCAGAGCAGCGCGAAGTTGCGCTGCCAGAGCAGCCCGCCGATGCGGCGCCTTGGCCGTTCGCTATCTCCCGCTGCGGCAAGGTCCACCTAGTGGCCCGTTTCTCCCGGCTGGTCGCGATCGCCGCCATTATGCCGGGGTGGCCGGCCAGCCACCAAGCGATTATGCGGCTGGCCGGCCGATTGATCACTGGCCTTGATAGGCGCCGATGACCGGGGTGAACCCGTCGGAGCCGAAGGTGAGCACGGCCGCGTACATGACGCGGGCGGCGTTGCTGCCCTCGTGCGGGGCCACGTTCGACGGCAGCGGGGTCGTGCTGATCACCTTCTTGGCCTCTTTCACCCAGGCGTGGAAGAAGATGCGGTCTTGACCCGCGATCCGCGAGCCGGTCACGTCAGCGCTCCCCGGCCCGCACAAGCCATGGGTGATCGAGCTAGTGAGCAGCGTCGTGCCGCCGTTGTTCGACCAGCTCCAGATGTGCTGCGACCTGAACCACTCGGTGGAGTAGTTGCACGAATCGAAGTTGCCGTGCGCCACGAACAGGATGAACCAGCTGCCATGCTGGATCAGCGAGGGTGCCTCGATGGTGTCAGCGTAGATACCGGTCGCCGACGCCAGCAGCTGATGGCTCGCGCCCACCACGTCGGTGCCGTTGACGGCGGACAGGCGCGCCATCCTGATCGTGGCCGGCTGGCCGATGCCCGGGTCGGCCTGGGTCTTGTAGACCAGGTACAGCCGCTGCTGGCCGCTGACCGTCACGATCGCCGGCGAGGCGTCGATTACCCCCTCGCCGCGCACCCGGTTCCCGGGAGATGAGGTCATCGGGTCGGCGGGGCCGTACTGGGAAAAACAGACCAGCGGCTTGGCATCGGCGGTGAACGGGCCGACCTGCGATTTGCTCTCAGCGGTGCCGATGCACCGGGCACCGCTGGCCGGCTTGGCGTCACTGCC
>DASYAT010000045.1:0-10457 GCA_036501205.1 Streptosporangiaceae bacterium
ATGATGGTCAGCGAGGCGAGCAGGATGTTCAGCGCGATCTCGTTCGGCGTCTTCTGCCGCTTCGCGCCTTCGACCAGGGCGATCATCCGGTCGATGAACGTCTCGCCCGGCTTGGAGGTGATCTTGACCACGATCCGGTCCGACAGCACCCGGGTGCCGCCGGTGACCGCGGAGCGGTCACCGCCCGATTCCCTGATCACCGGCGCCGATTCTCCGGTAATCGCCGACTCGTCGACCGAGGCCACGCCTTCGACCACGTCGCCGTCGCCGGGGATAATCTGACCGGCCTCGACCACCACGTGGTCGCCGAGCGTGAGCTGGGTGCCTGGCACCTCCTCTTCTCGGGCGAGGCCGCCGGCCTGACCCGGCTGCCAGCCGGTCAGGCGGCGGGCCATGGTCTCGCGCTTGGTCCTGCGCAGCGTCTCGGCCTGCGCCTTACCCCTGCCCTCGGCGACCGCCTCGGCCAGGTTGGCGAAGACCACCGTGAGCCACAGCCAGACCACGATCGTCCAGTTGAAGATGGACGGCGAGGTGATCGCGGTATAGGTGGTCAGCGCCGCGCCGACCTCCACCACGAACATGACCGGGTTCTTGAGCTGGACCCGCGGGTCCAGCTTCTTGAACGCGTCTGGAGTTGCCTTCCACAGCATCTTCGGGTCGAGCAACCCGCCGCCGACTACCCGGGACTGAGGCTTGGCGGCAGGGGGACGCCCGGTGCCCTTTGCCTGGTCGGTTGTCGTAACTGACATATCAGTGCAGCCCTTCTGCGAACGGGCCTAGCGCGAGCGCCGGGAAATAGGTGAGGCCGACGAGGACCAGGATCACCGCGACCAGCATGCCGACGAAGAGCGGCTTGCGGGTGTCGAGCGTGCCCACGCTCTCGGGGACCGTGCCCTGTCTAGCCAGCGATCCGGCGAGGCCGAGCGCGAAGATCTCCGGCGCGAACCGGCCGAGCAGCATCACGATGCCGCCGACCGTGTTGTACCAGATGGTGTTCGTAGTCAGGCCGGCGAAGGCGGACCCGTTGTTGTTCGCCATCGAACCGAACGCGTACATGATCTCGGTCAGGCCGTGCGGTCCTGAGTTGAGGATCGAGGACAGCGGCGAAGTGGTCGGGGACGGCCAGTTCTTCAGGCCGAGCGACAATCCGGCCGAGGTCAGGATGACCACAGGCAGCGTGAGGAAATACAAAGCCGCGTACTTCATTTCGGTCGGCCTGATCTTCTTGCCGATGTACTCGGGCGTCCGGCCCACCATCAGGCCGCCGACGAAGACGGTCACGATGGCCAGGACCAAGATCCCGTACATGCCAGCGCCGACGCCTCCGGGCGCGATCTCGCCGAGCGCGATGTCGAACAGCGCGATTCCGCCGCCGAACGGCGTGAGCGAGTCGTGGAAGCAATTCACCGAGCCGGTCGAGGTGACCGTGGTGGACGCGGCGAACAATGAGCAGGCGGGCCGTCCGAATCTGGTCTCGACCCCCTCCATCGCGCCGTGCGCTAGGTGAGTCGCCGTGCCGGCGCCCTGGGCCTCGAAGAACGAGATGCCGCCGACTGCCGCCAGCCAGATGATTACCATGACCGCGACCAGCGCGTAGCCCTGCCGGTTGTCGCCGACCATCTTGCCGAACGCACGCGGCGTGGCGAACGGAATCACCAGCAGCAGGAAGATCTCGAACAGGTCGCTGAATCCGTTCGGGTTCTCGAACGGATGCGCCGAGTTCGCGTTGAACGGCCCGCCGCCGTTGTTGCCCATATCCTTGATCGCCTCTTGCGAGGCGAACGGGCCGCCGGGGATGACGGTGTGGCCTCCCGCCAGCGTGGTGTAGGTGGTGTAGTGCGTGAAGTTGTCGATGGCGCCGGTGGCGAGCAGCACGATCGCGCCGAGTACCGACAGCGGCAGCAGCAATCGATATACGCAGCGGGTGACGTCAACCCAGAAGTTGCCGAGCTTATCGGTGCGCTGCCGGACGAAACCCCTGATCAGCGCGATCGCGATCACGATGCCGACCGCCGCCGACATGAAGTTCTGCACCGCGAGCCCGGCCATCTGGGTCAGGTAGCTCATGGTGGATTCACCGGAGTAGTTCTGCCAGTTCGTGTTGGTCACGAACGACACGGCGGTGTTCCAGGCCACGGCGGGCGGGACGTTCGGCAGGTGGAAGACATTGAGCAGCAGGTAGTGCTGCAGCCGCTCAATGCCGTACAGGAAGATCACGCTGATCACCGAGAATGACAGCATGCTGCGCAGGTACCCCGACCACTTCTGATCGGCGGCCGGGTCGGCGCCGATCAGCTTGTAAGTGACGCGCTCAACCCGCCAGTGCTTGTCGCTGGTGAAGATCCAGGCCATGTAGTTGCCCAGCGGCACGTAGCACAGCGCGAGCACGACAACGAGCAGGCCGACCTGAAGCCAGCCCGCGGAAGTTGCATTCATTTAGAACCTCTCAGGGAGGATCAGGGCGAGGAACAGGTAGACGGTCAGGGCGATGCCCGCGATCAATCCCAGCCAGTTGTTAGCGCTCAAAGCGCTCGACCCCCTTCACGAGGAGGAACAGCGCGGCGAAGACCACGACGGTGAGCAAGAGGTAGAGGAAATCGGACATGGTGCCTCCTTCGGCGCGTCCGCAGGACTGCCTTAGTAAACCGCTCTGAACTGGCGAAATACCGTTCCCTGACAGCCCTCATGCGGGCCGGTCGCGATTCCT
Source organism: Streptosporangiaceae bacterium (assembly GCA_036501205.1). Classification (GTDB taxonomy): domain Bacteria; phylum Actinomycetota; class Actinomycetes; order Streptosporangiales; family Streptosporangiaceae; genus Chersky-822. The sequence continues at coordinate 2,708 of DASYAT010000045.1, forward strand.
AACGAAGTCCATGCAAAGAGGTCGCATAGACCTAGGCGCAGGCTGGCCAACGACCGGTCCTGGCGGCCGCGCGCGGGCATAAGACCTCGGTCGGCGCTTTAGGCGGCGGGATAACTACGTGGAACCGAGCGGGGGACAGGCATGGGTGGTTTCGGCTCATTCGCTGCCTTGGGTGACAGCTTCACCGAGGGCGTAGGCGATCCGTACATCGACGGAGTGAGCTGCCGAGGGTGGTCCGACCGGTTCGCCGAGCAGCTGGCGGCCCGCCGGCCAGGCCTGCGCTACGCGAACCTGGCTATTCGCGGCAAGTGCGTTGGCGAAGTGCTGGACGAGCAGGTTCCGGCGGCCGTCGCGATGGCACCCGACCTGGTGTCACTCGCCGCCGGCGGCAACGACATGCTGAAACCGCGCTGCAACCCCGACACGCTGGCGGAGGAGTTCGAGACCGCGGTGGCCAGGTTGACCTCGGCGGGCAGCAAGGTCATGGTGTTCACCGGATTCGACCCGACGGCGTTCCCTGTGCTGCGGCTGATCCGCGGCAAGGCGGCCGTGTACAGCATGCACATCAGGGTGATCGCGGCCAAGTACGACTGCCTGCTCGCCGACCTGTGGCCGATGCGGATCCTGACCGACCGCCGGCTCTGGTCCCCCGACCGGCTGCACCTGAACGCCGACGGGCACCGTCGGGTGGCTCTGCTGGCCAGCGCGGTCGCCGGGGTCGAGGTCGGCGAGGACTGGGGCGCGCCGCTTGAGCAGCCGCTGCTGCGGCCAGGATTCAAGGGAGCCGCACGTAGCTGGCTGACGGCCAGGTGGAGCGATGTCGAGTGGGTCACCGAGCACGCCGCCCCGTACCTGAGCCGCCGCCTGCACGGTGTCTCGGCGGGAGACGGCCTGGTAGCCAAGCGGCCAGAGCTGGCGGCTCTGCCCCCGGGCTCGTTGCGGACCTCGATCGCAACCGTTCCGGTGATGAGCGCCAGCCTGGCCGCGACCAGTTCTACGGCGTGACGGCTATGCTCCGAGAATGGATCTTGACCTTTCTGCGGATGTCGGCACGCTGACCGCGCGGCTGGTCGACGCCGAGTCGGTGAGCGGGAACGAAGAGCTGCTGGCCGACGCGATCGAGGCCGCTCTGGGGCAATTGCCGCATCTGAAGCTGCACAGGGACGGCAACGCGATCGTGGCCAGGACCGACCTCGGGCGCCCGCAGCGGGTCGTGCTGGCCGGGCATATCGATACGGTCCCGATCGCAGGCAACGTGCCGTCGTCGGTGCGGGATGGCCTGCTCTACGGCTGCGGCAGCACCGACATGAAGTCCGGGGTCGCGGTTCAGCTCAAGCTCGCGGCCCTAGCCGCCGAGCCGGCCATGGACGTTAGCTACGTGTTCTATGACTGCGAAGAGGTCGAGTCGCACCGCAATGGCCTGCTGCGAATCAGCCGGAACAGCCCGGATCAGCTGGCGGGCGATTTCGCCATCCTGCTCGAGCCGACCGGCGGGGTGGTGGAGGGCGGCTGCCAGGGTACGCTCCGTGCCGAGATCATGACGAAAGGCGAGCGCGCGCACAGCGCCCGGGCGTGGATGGGGCACAACGCCATCCACGACGCCGGCGGCGTGCTCGACGTGCTGCGCGGCTACGAGGCCCGCGAGCCCGACGTTGACGGTCTCGCCTTCCACGAGGGGCTCAATGCCGTCGGGATCAGCGGCGGCGTGGCCGGGAACGTGATCCCCGACCGGTGCACGATCACCGTCAACTACCGGTTCGCCCCCGACCGATCGGCCGAGCAAGCCAGCGAGCACATCCTCGACTTGTTCTCCGAGTGGGACGTCGAGATCACCGACGTGGCCGGCGGCGCCCGGCCCGGCCTGCAGCATCCGGCCGCGCGGTCGTTCGTGGCCGCGATGGGCGGCACGCCGCGAGCCAAGCTCGGCTGGACCGACGTGGCCAGGTTCGACTCGCTCGGCATCCCGGCGGTCAACTACGGCCCTGGCGACCCGCTGCTAGCGCACACCAAGGGCGAGTACGCCTCGCTGTCGGCAATCGCCGAATGCGAGACCAAGATGCTCGCCTGGTTGTGTTAGCTTTCCGCTTCGGCTAGTGGGGCGGGGCCTCGATGAGGGTCATTGCGGTGTGGTGGATGCCGCCGTGGATGTCGACCCAGGTGACCTGGACCGGATTACCGGGCTTGAAGCCGGTCATGACCTCGGTCAGCTGGGCCGGTGAGGTCACTTTGGCCTTGCCGACCGCCGTGATCACGTCCCCGGCGATGATCCCGGCCCGGTCCGCCGGCGTATTACATAGCTCGCCGATGATCAGCGCTCCTGCGCTGACCGGGGCGACCTTGCCTGGCACTCCAGCGGTGAGGTCGTTGGCCAGGCAGGACGGCGTGGCGGGCTGCACCGGGAAGTTGGAGTCGCTCTGGTCCTGCTGCAGCTGGCGGGCCCGCTGGATCTTCGGGTCAGAGGCCTTACTGGCATCGCCCGCGGGAACCAGCACGCCCAGAAATCCGGTGGAGCCGATCTGGATCTTGCTGCTCGCCTGGCCGTGGATGATCATCTGGGCGATCGACAGGGCCTTGTTGATCGGGATCGCGAAGCCGACCGCTCCCTGCCCGATGCTGCCGGTGGCGGCCGCCGTGTTCATCGCGATCACGTGGCCATCGGCGCTGGCCAAGGCGCCGCCGGAGTCACCCTGGACGATGCCGGCGTTGGTCTGGAACATGCCGTGCAGCGTCTCGCTCGTCGCCTCGCCGCTGTCGCTGGCCGTGATGGTCTTATTCAGCCCGGTAATCGTGCCGGCCGCCGGGGTAACCCCGCCCGCGCCGTCGGCGTTGCCCATGGCCACGACGCCGTCGCCGATCTTGACCTTGGAGGAGTCACCGAGCGGCACGGTCTTCAGGCCGTGCGCGTTGACCAGCTTGATCACGGCCACGTCATCGGTCGAGTCGTAGCCGAGCCACCGGGCCGAGAACCGCTGGCCGGTCGCTACCACGACCGCGTAAAGCTGCGTGGTGTCGGTGATCACATGGTTGTTCGTGAGCACGAGCCCGTCGCTGCTGATCACCATGCCAGTCGCGGCCGCCTGGCTGCCCTGGTACTGCAGGTTGCTCGAGATATCGACCAGGCCGGGCTTGACCGAGTTGATCACCGTGCGTTCGGTCGACGGGCTTACCCCGCTGTGCGAATTGCCGGAATTGCCGCTCGGGTTGTCGGGGACGATCGGCAGCCCGCCGCCATTGTCCCCGCCGGTACCGCCGTTGTTGCCGCCGCCACTCTGCGGGCCGCTCGCCGACACGCTCGCCGGATGGTTGCCGACAAAGAAGGCAGTGGTACCGGCTCCGGCCGCGGCCGCCACGACGGCGACGATCAGGTAAGTCAGCAGATTCCGGCGGCGCCGCGCGGCCGAAGCTCGTGGCGGCGGGAACCCGGCCTGGCCGTAGCCACCAGGCTGGGCGTAGCCGCCCTGGTATCCGTACGGTGCGGTCTGACTGAACGCCGGGTTGCCGTAGCCAGGCTGGCCAGCTCCAGGCGCCGGCTGGCCCGCTCCGTACGGCTGGCCCGTTCCTGGCGGCTGGCTGGCACCGTAGGGCTGGCTGCCGCCATATTGCTGTGACCCGCCGAAGGGCTGCGACGTCCCGTGCGGCTGGCTGGCCCCGTAGGGCTGCGACGCGCCGTACGGCTGGCTCGCTCCATACGCAGAGCCCTCGTTTGGTCCCTGGCCGGTCCCGAAGCGCGGCCGCGGTGGTGGCGGCACTGACCCGGACGCCTGGCCAGCCCCGTAAGCGGGGTTGTTGTAGTTCGGGTCCGGCGGGCTGAACGGCCCGGATGGCTCAGGACTGGCCGCGGCAGCGGGACCGGACGCCTGGTCAGCCGGCTCAAAGCGGATGGTGGGCCCGCTGGCAAGCTGGTCGGACAGGCCGGGCTGGTCGGGTACGCGGCCGCCGTGCTGGCCCGGCTCCGCGGCGCTGTGCTCCGGTCCGGGTTCGTCGGGCTGCTGGCCGCTGCCGTTGCCCTGATCGTCCTGCATCTCCACCACCTTCGCTCGGTGCCAGCGTACTTGGTTACGGCCGCCGGAACCGATCTGCGTCAATAGCCAACGCGCCCGAGCTGTCCAGCCTGCGGCTTAGCTGGCCAGCTTCGGGTCGCGTGGCGAGCGTGGCCCGACTCCGCCGGGCCGCGCCTAACAGTAAGCATCAGCCGCCTGGAAACTACCTGAGCGCGACCTGAAGATCGACTCTGTTGCAGGCGCTTGTCGGCACATCGCAGTCATCTTGCCCACAGCGGACGCAGTCATGTGGCCGACGGCAGGTAGATCTGCGGCCACCCGGCCGGCAATCTTATTTGTAGCTTTAATTAGGGCAATTAGCTAGTTAAGTGGAGTGAGTTACCCTCTTTGCGGAAAGCAATATCACGATCAGCTCTGGTGCAATAGCGCAGCGTGCACCATGATGCGCTGTAACGTCGTTCACGCCGTCCGGACTGGCGGCTTAGGGACGCGGCGTCGGGTGGGCAGAAACGGCGCCAGCGAGGGGAGGGAATTGCGTTGGGCTGGCCGCTACGCCGGGCGCTCCTGGTGCCAGGATCGATCAGCACAGGCCATCAGGCCGCCGCGATCGCGTGCGCGGCGACGCTTGAAGCCCTTGGCTGGACGACGGCCACTCTCGATGCGAACTGGCTGCTCGGTCAGGGCTGGGGACCGGCGGCCGAGTCGACATTCCGGGTCATGCTTAACGTTCCCGGGCTGTATGACGCGTTTCACTACGCCTCGCTTCGCACGGGAAACCGGCTCGCGCTGCGGGCGGACGCAGCTAGCAGATTCAAGCTCGTGCCGAGGCTGCGCGACTACCTTGACCGGCATCCGGTTCAGCTGGTGATCTCGATCAGCGCGACCGGGGCGTCCGCGGTGAGCACGGTCCGCGCCCGCTATCCCTCGATGAAGCACGTGGTTTTCTGCACCGACGCGGTGCCGCATCGGCTCTGGATTCACCAGAACGTCGACCTGTACCTGGTGACCTCGGTGGCGGCCGAGCCGGCCGTGCACCGCTTCCAGCCCGAGGCGAAGGTGATCGTAATCCCGCCGGCCGTGCGGCCGGAGTTCTACCGCCCGCCGACGCAGCGGTCGGCGCGGATTGGCCTTGGCATCGCCGATCATGAGCGGTGCGTGATGCTGGTCGCTGGCAGTCGCGGCCTCGGGCCGCTGGCCGAGATAGCCGATGCGCTCGCCGGGGCCGGCCTGGTGGTGCTGGCGGTGGCAGGTTACAACCCGCGGCTCGAGCGCAAGCTGATGGCCATCGCCGCGAGGCGGCGCCGGGTTCAGGTCTTCGGCTTCACCGACCGGATGCCTGAGCTGATGGCGGCGTCCGACCTGGTGGTCACCAGTCCCGGTGGCACCTGCATGGAGGCTAGGACAGTCGGCCGCCCGCTGCTGCTACTTGATCTGGTGCAGGGGCACGGCCGCGACAACCTGCAGCATGAACTGGCCTTCGGTGACGCGGCGGTGACCTCCGACCGGCCGGTCGATGTGGTTAAGGCGGCCCTGGCCTACCTGCAGCGGATCAAACCACCCGCAGGTGAACCTTCCAGGTCACTGGCCGACTGGGAAGACCATTTCAGGCTGGCCCTGGAGTCGATCGCCGTGTGAGCCCGGGGACGACCCCGGAACTCTCGCAGATTAAAACCGGTGACTCCGGCAGGTAAAAACAATGCCGCCGGAGACTTGCACCCGGTCGGCTGCGGCATGCTGGGAGCATGGGCAGTCGGCAGAACGACGCTCCGCAGAACTTCTCAAGGCGCTCGTTCCTCGGCACCGCCGCGGCGGCCGCGGCGGCCGCGGCGGCCGTGCCGGTCGCGGGAGCGGTCGCCGGGTGCCAAGCCAGTTCGGTCGGGACGGCGGGCCGCAGCGAGCCCGTTCCGCCGCCGAAACGCGTCATTCCTGAGAACTCGCTGCCGGGCGACAAGAACTGGTGGATCAAACATCAAGGCCGTCCGGACGCGATTATGGGATATGCCGGTCAGACCAGCGTTCTGCCTGGCGAGCCCATTCATTTGTATGTTTCGACCACGTCGCGGGAATTCAGCGTTAAGGCATTCCGAATGGGCTGGTACCGGGGCGATCTTGCCCGCAAGGTGTGGGAGTCGTCCAAGGACGTGCACGGGCACCGCCAGCGCGGCGCGACTCGGGTCCACGAGACCAATACCGTGCACACGCACTGGGGCCGGTCGATGACCATACCGACCCACGGCTGGCCCGCCGGCCAGTATCTGCTGCGGCTCGACGCCCAGTCCGGCCAGCGATACGTGCCGATTACGGTGCGATCGGCGAGCACCGCCGGCAAGGTGGTGCTGAAGAGCGGGGTCTCGACCTGGCAGGCCTACAACACCTGGGGCGGCTACGACCTGTACAAAGGCCCGAACGGCAGCTACGGCACCAGGGCGCTCGAGGTGAGCCTGGACCGGCCCTACGATCAGTCCGGCGCGTACCTATTCATGGTCTACGAGCGCAAGCTGATCAACCTGGCCGAGCGGATGGGCCTGCCGCTGGCCTACCTGACCAGCATGGACATCGCCAGGGACGGCCGCCTCCTGCAGGGCGCCCACGCGCTGGTCTCGCCCGGCCACGACGAGTACTGGACGCCGGAAGAGCGCTGGAACGTGACCGCGGCCAGGAACAGCGGAACTAACCTCGCTTTCCTCGGCGCTAACGCCATGTTCCGGCGGATCAGGCTCGAGCCGAGCGCGCTCGGCGCCGACCGGCAGGTCATCTGCTACAAGACCGACTACGCCCACGACCCGATGTACGGCAAGGACGACGCCCTAGTTACCAATGACTTCAGGGAGCCGCCGCATGCTGATCCAGAATCATCGGTGACCGGCGTGATCTACGAGAGCTACCCGACCGTCGCGGACTACGTCGTGACCAAGCCGAGCGCCTGGATGTTCCGTGGCACGGGGGTTAAGGAAGGCCACCGGTTCAAGGCGCTGATCGGCATCGAGTACGACCGGGTCAATCCAGCCTTCCCGATCGAGCGGCCGATCGAGATCGTCGCTCACTCACCGTTGACCTGCCATGGCGTGAACAGCTACTCCGACACCGCCTACTACGCCCACCAAGGCGGCGCCGGGGTGTTCAGTGTCGGCACGATGCGCTGGGTCGAGTCGTTCGCGGCGCCGCTCTATCACTGGGGCATCACCAAGGAATGCGGCAACTTCACCCGGAGGGTGACGGCCAACGTGCTGAAAGCCTTTGCCGACGGCCCGGCCGCCCACAAGCACCCGGCCTACGACAACGTAAAGGCCATGAACGCCTGGGCCGGCGACCCGATCACCACCGGCCACAACCTCTGGTAGGACATCTCCTCTGGTAGGACATCTGGGTCCTACCTTGGGATGATTTCGGTCGGCGGACCAATGCGGAACCTATTTGCGCACGATCCAATGGGTATCGTGAAGCAAGGAGGCGGTAGCTGATACTGCGGCTGCCGATCCCTGAGGAGGTAGCGCGATGAGTCCCCGACGGATGTTCCGCAGCAAGGTCGGGTGGATGTCGGCCGCAGTGGTCGTTACGGTCGCCGGAGTCCTGGCTGGCACGATGCTCGCCAGCGCGGCCGGGCCGAACCTGCCCAAGCGCACCCCCGCGCAGCTATTGCTCGCGCTGAGGAACGCCAAGCCACCGGCGTCGATGACGGCCGTCCTCACCGAGACCGCGAACCTCGGCTTTCCCTCGCTGCCGGATATCGCTGGGCTTTCCAATTCGAT
>DASYAT010000046.1:0-16638 GCA_036501205.1 Streptosporangiaceae bacterium
CGATGTCGGCTCGTCGCATCCTGGGGCCGGAGCAGGTCCCAAGGGTTGGGCTGTTCGCCCATTAAAGCGGTACGCGAGCTGGGTTTAGAACGTCGTGAGACAGTTCGGTCCCTATCCGCTGCGCGCGTAGGAGTCTTGAGAAGGGCTGTCCCTAGTACGAGAGGACCGGGACGGACAAACCTCTGGTGTGCCAGTTGTTCTGCCAAGAGCACGGCTGGTTAGCTACGTTTGGAAGGGATAACCGCTGAAAGCATCTAAGCGGGAAGCTCGCCTCAAGATTAGGTCTCCCTCAGGGTTAACCTGGTAAGGCCCCCAGCTAGACGACTGGGTTGATAGGCCGGAGGTGGAAGCACGGCAACGTGCGGAGCTGACCGGTACTAATAGGCCGAGTGGCTTGGCTTCTACTCTTGCTCGCGTCCGAGACATGTTGCAACAGCAATGTTGGAATTGGCTCTCGGACGGCGGCTAATGATTGCTTCGCGTCCACTGTGCGGTTCTGGAGATGCGGTCGGTTGTGTTTGAACGGCAGTACATCTCAATAGTGTTTCGGTGGCCATAGCGAAGGGGAAACACCCGGTTCCATTCCGAACCCGGAAGTTAAGCCCTTCAGCGCCGATGGTACTGCGTGGGGGACCGCGTGGGAGAGTAGGACGCCGCCGGACTTCTTCACGCTGGAAGCTATCGCAGGTAACGCGATAGCTTCCAGCGTTTGTTTGCGTTCGCACGGCATAGCTGAGCGCACGATGTTGTTGCTCGTAGTGCATCTTGCGGCGTGAGGTAGGGCGTCCGCGTGACGAGTGACCGTTGATCTAGCGATGCGGCGCTTGAATCTGATAGGTGGAGATCATCGGTGGCAGTTGGCGCGTCGAACTCGGACGGCTCGCGTTCAGGCGGTTCTGGATCAGGTAAACCGAAGGCGGCTGGCTCGGGCGGGCGCGGGCCAGGCGGCGGTGGTGCTCGCAGTCAGGCAGGCGGTAGCCGGACAAGCGGAGGTCCAGGCGGACGTGGCGGCGCCGGACGTGGGTCGGCCGGCCGCGGATCCGACAGCCGCGGATCGGGCGGAGGCCGGCCGACCGGGCGGAGTGCGGGTTCGACACGCGGGCCTGGTGCGGCCCGTCAGGACGGGCGAGGTCGATCGTCGGCCGGGTCGGCGTCGGCTGGGTCGATGCCGACTGCAGACCGCGGGGGTCGGCCACGGGATAGCGAGCCTGATGACAGGGACCCTGGCCGGTATGGATCGGACTGGTGGCCTGCCGACCGGAGTCGACGCTCGGGCTCGTACCCGAGCACGGGGCGTGGAGGCGACCGGTCAGGTGACCGCCGGTCGCCGTCGGCTGGGCGAGGTGATGGCGGCGGCGACCGAGATGGTGCGGGTCGGCGCTATGACGGTTCTCGTTCGGGCAGTGCCCGTTCAGATGGTCCCCGGTCGACCGGAACTCGTTACAGCGCCGCCGGCCCGGCCGGCGGTCGCGCGGGCAGTCCGCGTTCAGATGGCCCGCGTACGGGCGGCCCGCGCTCGGACGGCCCGCGTTCCGGCGGCCCGCGCACGGATAGCCCGCGTACGGGTGGGCCGCGCTCGGACGGCCCGCGTTCTGGCGGTCCGCGTACGGGTGGTCCGCGTACGGGTGGTCCGCGTACGGGTGGTCCGCGTTCGAATACTGCCGGTTCCGGCGCTTCGCGCGATGGCGGCTTCTCTGGCGGAGGAGCTCGGTACGGCGGTACTCGTTCAGATGGACCCCGAACGGGTGGATCCCCCTCAGGTGGCTCCCGCGATTTCGATCGGGGGGACGCGCCGCGCTACGGACGCTCAGGTACGAGCAGTTCCCGCGGCTTCGATCGGGGAGATGCCCCCCGCTACGGACGCTCAGGTACCAGTGGCTCCCGTGACGGAGGATCGACTGGCGGAGGGGCACGTTACGGCGGATCTCGTGACGCTGCACCTCGGGATTCGCGGCCTCGAGATGGCGGAGAGCCGCGTTCTGGCGCCCCACGAACAGGTGGATCCCGCGACTTTGACTCTCGTGGCTATCGGTCCGGTGACAGCCGGACCGGTGACAGCCGGCCGACCAGCGGAGGCGGGGGTCCTCGGTACGGCGGCTCGCGCGGCGGCGATAACCGCGGCGGCGACAACCGAAGCAGCGGAGCCCGCGGTGGCCGGCCGACTGGAGACTCATCGCGTTACAGCGGCTCCCAGGCCGGCGGATCTCGCGATGACCGTGGGCCAGGACCACGCACTGGCCCGCGATCGTCCGGACGTGACGACACCCGGTCCTACGGTGATCGGTCTTATGGTGACCGGCCTCGGGGCGGAGCTGGCGTTCGGGATTCCGGGCGGCCTGGCCGCCCGGACCGCCCTGGTGGCGGATCGAGTGGTTCCTACGCTGGTCGAGGGCAGAGCGACCGGCCAAGGCAGGACGATCGGCCGTGGCAGGGCGACCGGTCGCCGCGCTCTCGGCCGCACGAGCAGTCGGGTCGGCCTCCGGTCGTGCCGGACAGCATCACGGCAGACCGGCTTGACCCTGAGGCTCGCGCCGAGCTGCGAACGCTGCCCGGAGATCTAGCCGAGGCAGTGGCGCGGCTGCTGGTGGCGGCGGGCTTGGCCGAGGACGCCGACCGCGGCTATCAGTACGCGGTCGCGGCCCGTGATCTGGCCGCCCGGGTTGGCATCGTCAGGGAGACCTGCGGGATCGCCGCGTACCGGGCGGGCAAGTGGAACGAGGCGCTGGCCGAGTTGCGGGCGGCCCGGCGAATCACCGGTCAGGGTAGCTACGTACCGCTCATGGCGGACTGCGAGCGGGCCCTTGGACGGCTTGACCGGGCACTCGACCTGGTGACGGGACCGCAGACGCACGAACTCGACCGCCAGACCCAGATCGAGCTGAGGATCGTCGAATCCGGCATCCGCCGCGATCAGGGATTCCCCGAGGCTGGCGTGGTGGCGCTGCAGATCCCCGAGCTCACCGATGGACGGAAGCGGCCGGGATCGGCTCGGCTGTACTACGCTTACGCCGACGCGCTGGCCGATGCTGATCGTCAGGAGGAGGCCCGGTACTGGTTCGGCAAGGCAGCGGCAGCCGATCCTGACGGCGAGACCGACGCGGCCGACCGAATCGAGAGCCTGGACTTGCTGGACTTCGATGATCTAGAGGAAGCCGACGACCAAGAAGATGGCGACCTAGAAGAGACCGGCGACTCCGAAGACATCGACGACCTTGAGGACGCTGACGATCTCAAGGACGCCGACCACGATCTCAAGGACGCCGACCACCTCGCCGATGCCGGAAGCTGACCAGCTCAGGCCGCGCCTGGCCGAGTCGCGGGATCTGCCCGCAGTCACGGATTTGAATGCGGCCGCCTACGCCAAGTACTCAGACCGGATGGACCAGCCGCCAGGGCCAGTCCAGCATGACTACGCACCCGAGATCGCGGCCGGCCAGGTCTGGCTGGTTGGCCGACCGCCCATGGCCGCGATCGTGCTGGTCCCAGCTGAGGACTATCTGCTCGTCAACAACATCGCCGTGCATCCCAGCGCCCAGGGGCAAGGCATCGGCCGCCAGTTGATGGATTTCGCCGAGCGACAGGCGACCACGGCCGGCCTCGGCCTGCTGACCCTCTATACGCACGAGACCATGGTCGAGAACATTGCCTTCTACACCAGGCTCGGCTACCGAGAAACGGACCGGCGCACCGACGACGGATTCCGTCGAGTCTTCATGGAGAAGTCACTGCCTCATGCGCCGATCGACCTGAGTTAGGACTACTTAGTGCGGTCCAAGCTGGGTGATGCGGGAGCACCCGCATGGGCAGCTTCAATGTGTAACGAAGGCGGCCTGCCTGGTCGCTTTCTGTGACATTGTCTTTCCGTCTGGCGCCACGCGGTGCGTCGATGGATCAAGCGGAAGACTTGAGGGTGCTATTTGACGCGAAGTCTTCCCGCTGTTGAGTCGCGGGTGACGAGCGGCGGGTCTGGTGTCCGGCGGGCTCCGCGAGACGGGTTAGTGCCACTCATCGAGTCCTGACCTGCCGGCAAGCCAGCAGGTCAGGGCTCTCGTTCGCTCACTGGAGCTGAAACGTGGCCTGAGTGAGGTTTCTACACACCAGGCTCGGCTACCGAGAAACGGACCGGCGCACCGACGACGGATTCCGTCGAGTCTTCATGGAGAAGTCACTGCCTCATGCGCCGATCCAGGTGTGATCAATACTCAAGTTAGTTTCGCGGCCGGTGCGGTGTGCGGTTAGATGCGCGGCGGGCCTTGCTCAATCCGGCGCAGGACGGGCTCGGCACGCCCCAGGTCATCGGTCCAGGGCATCCGCTCAACCCACCACGTCACCCCGAGGTCGGCCAGCGGGCAGGTCAGGTTACGGCCCGCAGGTCCGCCAGGGCTCGCGCCGCCTATGGCGATGTCGAACGGCTTGGCCGCAAGGCCGTTCTCCGCCCGGCAGCAACGCAGGAACAGCACCAGGTCCCGGACCTCGCTGACGCCGGGCGGCCGGCCGGTCGCAAAATCCGCCATCGCCGGGATGGCCCCGTCCCACCGTGCCGCCCGCCGCATCGGCGCCTTGTTCGGCCAGATACCTCCGACCCAGACCGGCACCCGCGGGCGCTGCACCGGAGTCGGCAGGAAAACCACATCATCGATCGTGACCTGGCGGCCCCGGTAGCTCACCGGCTCACCGGACCAGAGCAGATCCAGCGCATGCAGGCCCTCATCCAGTCGCTCGGCGAGCACCCGGGTATCGGTCGTATCGCCGAAGCTGGCATACTCGCCCGCCACCGGTGCGCCCAACCCGGCGCCGAGGATCATGCGCCCGCCGGTCAGGCGGTCCAACGTGGCCACTTCCCTGGCCAGCTTGGACGGCCGCCGCCGGGCCACAGGCGTAACCGACGTGCCCAGCCGGATCAGGCGCGTCGCCAGGGCCGCCGCGGCGAGCAGGATCCACGGATCCGCGATTTCCCAGCGCAGATCCTTCTCCCCGACAACATGATCCCAGACGAGCAGCGCATCCCAGCCGGCCTCCTCTGCCCGGCGGGCGACCCCGGCAAAGACCCCAGGCGCCGCGAACTCCCCGAAATTCGGAACCTCAACTAAGTACCGCATGGCGGCATCATGCCACCAGGCACCGACAAAACCCGGAACGCCAGGCATGGCAAGGAGGTGCTTGCGGCGTGGAGACTAGACGGGCTGGGCATAGATATGCCGGGGCGGCGCCTGGTTCGGACGGGTCGACGAGCCGACGTCTGGTTCCTGCCTGGTGTCTGGGGTTAGAACTCGGGGGGTGACTTGCTGAGCCAGTGCAGGATTCCGGACACGTTGGACGCGGTTCCGCCGACTCGGTCGTATTTGGCGGCCAGCTCAGGATCGCTGCCGGGCGCGAGCAGCGCGTACCGGCTGGCGGTGCGCTCGGCGACCATCGCGACCGCGTGATCTAGGTCAAGGCCCGCTCGGTGCGCCCGGCTGGTTTCCTCGACCCAGACCTGAAGCTCTTCCGCTGACCGGTCAAGCGCCTGCTCGACGGCCGCCGCCGGCCCGTAGTGACTGAACAGCAGCCTGGTCGGGGCCAGCTCAGCGAACAACCGCAGTGACGCGAGCGCGGCGGCAAGATCGAAATCCGGCGGGGGAGTGGCTGGCCGCTGGTCACCGGTTTCCGGTACGTAGATCCCGGCCGCGTCGCCGACGTACAGGTCGCCGCTCACCGAGTCGAGCAAGCCGACGTGGTGCTTGGCGTGCCCGGGAGCGTAGTGGCTCGCCAGCGTCCGGCCAGCGCCGAGATCGACCGCACCGGTCTGATCGACGGCGCGAATCCGCTCGGCTGGCGTCGGCAGCAGTTCGCCGAACAACGCGTCCAGCTCATCGCCGTAGACCATCCGGGCACTCGCCATCAGCCTGGATGGGTCGGCCAGGTGCCTGGCGCCGCGTTCATGGACGACGATTTCCGCATTCGGGTGGCTCTTCGCCAGGTCACCGACGCCGCCGGCGTGATCCAGGTGGATATGCGTGACCACGATCGTGGCCAGGTCCTGCGGGCCGACCCCGAGTTCGGAGAGCGCGTCGCTGACGACCGGCGCCGAGGGCGCCGTACCGGTCTCCACCAGGCACGGGCGCTCTGACCTGATCAGGTAGCCAGCGGTGATGCCGTCGTACCCGGCCATCCGGGTGTCGATCTGGAAGACCTCGTGCCCGAGAGCCGTGATCACGTCCTTCATGCGCCTATAGTCCCAGGTTGACCCGCAACGTGAAATTCAGCCCTGAGCGAACATCCGCAGTACCAAGCCGGTGCGAGGCTTCGGGGCGAACGACGTCGACTTGCGCGGGACCTTCTCGCCCCGCGCGGCCACCGCGTACACCTCGGCCGGCGCCATCGGGCTGGACAGCACCGCTGTTCCGCCCGCGGCCTCCGCTGTCCGCACCGCCGCGGCGGCATCGTGGTGCACCACCCGGATCGAGCGCTCGTCGTCGGTCAGCCCCCACAGCCTGCTGATCAGCAGTTCCTGCAGCACAGCGGCAGGCAGCGCCCGCCACTGCTCGGACTGGCCGGCCGGCATGGTGGCCTCCGCCTGGTCAGGATCGGGATCGGTGAGCAGGTACGCGTGACCGCTCCCGGCCAGGATGAACGCGGGCCCGGCCGCGCTGGCCGAGGCTAGCGCGCTCATCGCGGCGGGCAAGTGAGCCTCGCCGGCGGCGAGCGGCCGGACCGTGAACGCCCCGGCGGCCAGCTTGGCCGCCTGCTGCACCTCCAGGCCGGGCACGACGCGGTGGATCGACCCGATGTGCGGCGGATAGCTGCTCGAGTCAACGAGGAGCGCGAGCCCGTAGTCCCATGGACCCGGACCTTCGCCCGCGCTATGCCGGCGTTCCTGAAGCCGAAGGTAGGCGGCGTACCGGTGGTGACCGTCGGCGATCAGTGCCTGCCGCGGCGCCAGGTCAGAGGCGATAGCGGCGAGTTGCTCCTGCGCGGTGACCGCCCAGAGCCGGTGCCGCAGCCCATCGGCGGTCCGTGCCTCAAGCAGCGGCGTGCCGGCAGCGGTCTCAGTTACGATCGCAGCCGCGCTCGTCCCGCCCGCAGCCGCGGCGTCGGCGCCGTCGTAGAGCAGGAAGATCGGCTCCAGGTTGGCCTGGGTGGCTTCCATCAACTGCAGCCGGCCAGCCACCGGGCCAGGAGAGACATCCTCGTGCGGCAGCACAATGCCGGCTTCGGGCGGCACCAGCCGCAGCCGCCCGATCAGCCCGCGCTGAATCGGCACGTAGCCGTCGCCGGACCCGTTCGCCGGCTCGGCCTGTTCGTACACGTACAACGCGGGTACCGGATCGGCCACCAGGATCTGCTCGGCCACCCATTGCCGCAGCAAAACTGCCGCGTCACTGTATTCTTCGCCCGGTCTGGCGGGTATCGGACGAGGAAGGATAAGCCGGACCACGTTGTGCGGGTCTGCCGCCATCAACTGGTCCTCGTTATCTCTGAAGATGACGTCGTACGGTGGAGAGGTGACATCGGCAAGCCCGCTCACCCGGTCCTGCGCATAGCGGACGCCGCGAAACGGCGCCAGCTCCAGGCCGGCGACTGGCCGGTCGGCTGACGTTCGATAAGACGGAGGGATCTGCACATATGTCAGAAGGATCAACCGGGGGCAAGGATTCCCGTTCCAGCGGAAAGTCTGACCGGCGATCGGGCGGAAGCGCCCCTGATGGCAGCAGACCCGGCGACAGTGCCCAAGCCGGCTCATCCGATGACACCTACTCCCTATACCGGCGCGGCTTGGACCTGCTTGGCCGGGGCAGTGCCGCCGCGGCGGCGCAACTGCTCGAGCGGGCCGCTGCCGCCGAGCCTGAGTCGCGGAGCATCCTCGAGGCGCTGGCCAGGGCCCAGTTCGATACCAGGCGTTACGAGGCGGCCGCGTCCAGTTTCCGGCGGATCGTCGACGCCAGCCCGACCGATGACTACGCCCAGTTCGGCCTGGGCCTGGCCCTGTCGCGCACCGGCGACCATGGCGGGGCGGCCGAGCACCTGGCACTGGCCGCCGCGATGCGCCCGGACCTGCGGCACTACACCGAAGCCCTGCGTTCGGTGCGGGCTACCCGCGCGGCCCGGGACCTCGCCGATGGTAAAGAATTTAACTAATGGGCTACGAAACGCTTTCCGCGGGTTCTCCTCCAATGTTGCATCACCAGCGCCCTCCAGCGACTGAATACGATGTCGCGCTGCTCGACCTCGATGGCGTGGTCTACACCGGCCAGGGTGCCGTCCCGCAGGCCGTGCAGGCGCTGGCGCAGGCCAGGAAGGCCGGCCAGCGCCTGGCGTTTGTCACGAACAACGCCTCGCGGTCACCTTCGGCCGTGGCCGCGCATCTGACCAGGCTCGGGGTTCCGGCGACCGACAACGACGTGGTGACCTCGGCTCAGGCCGCAGCGAGCCTCATCGCCGAACGCGTCCCGCCAGGATCCCCGGTCCTGGTGGCCGGCGCGATGGGGCTGCGGCTAGCGCTCCGCGCCCGCGGGCTCCGGCCGGTCTCGGTCGCGGCCGAGCGGCCGCTGGCGGTCGTGCAGGGATACGCGCCGGACATGAGCTACGGCCTGCTCGCCGAGGCGGCACTCGCGGTGCGGGCGGGAGCGCTGTTCGTGGGCGCCAACGCCGACCTGACCCTGCCGTCACCGCGCGGGCTGCAGCCGGGAAACGGCTCAATGCTGCAGGTGATCGCCACGTCGACCGGCGTTCAGCCGATCGTGGCCGGAAAGCCGGAGCTGCCGCTGCACGCAGAGGCAGTCGCGCGGACCGGTGCCAAGAGACCGCTGGTGGTGGGCGACCGGCTGGACACCGATATCGAAGGCGCAGTGCGCGGGGATGCCGACAGCATGCTGGTGCTGACCGGCGTCAGCACGCCTGCAGACCTCGTGCTCGCCCCGCCTTCCCAGCGGCCGACCTATGTGAGTTCCGACCTGCGCGGCCTGCTCGAGCCCCAGCCTGTCGTCGGCGTCCGGCGAGGCAGCGACGCGGTCGAGTTCGGGAATGCCGCCCAGTGCCAGGGCTGGATAGCCCGGCGGGAAACGCCGGACGGCCAGATCGAACTGACCGGTGACGGCGAGGCAATCGACGGGCTCCGGGCGCTGTGCGCGCTCGCCTGGTCAGGTCCGCAAATCACCGCCGAGCAAGCCGATACCGCGCTCAAGGTGCTCAAAGATAGTCTCTGAGGCCAGTCTCGGCCCGCAAATATCAGACTCAGGTCGTAGCAAGACGCGCCCTTTGGCCGACGCCGTCCGAGCCTTCTTGCCGCCACACTGATCATGCTGATCCGCGGCGTCATGCCCGCAGGAAGGAATCGGAAAATGATCGAGGCACGCGGCCTCACGAAAAGGTACGGCGATACGGTCGCCGTCGACAACCTGACGTTCAACGTCGAGCCGGGCAAGATTACGGGATTCCTCGGCCCGAACGGCGCAGGCAAGACCACCACGATGCGTTGCATCCTCGGCCTGGACCGGCCCACTAGCGGGACCGTGACGGTGAACGGCAAGCGGCTGCGGCAGCTCGCCTGGCCGATGCGCGAGGTTGGCGCTCTGCTCGATGCCAAGGCGGTCCATGGCGGCCGGTCCGCCTACAACCACCTGCTCTGCCTGGCGCAGACCAACAACCTGCCGGTTCGCCGGGTCACTGAGGTGCTTGACCTGGTCGGCTTGCATGAGGTGGCGAGGAAGCGGTCGAAGGGCTTCTCGCTCGGCATGGGGCAGCGGCTAGGCATCGCCGCCGCGCTGCTCGGCGACCCGAGCATCTTGATGTTTGACGAGCCGGTCAACGGGCTCGACCCTGAGGGCATCTTGTGGATCCGCAACCTGATGAAGGCGCTCGCGTCCGAGGGCCGGACCGTGTTCGTCTCCAGTCACCTGATGTCGGAGATGGAGAACACCGCCGATGAGCTGATCGTGATCGGCCGGGGCCGGCTCATCGCCCAGAGCACGGTCGCGGAGTTCATCTCCGCGAACAGCCAGCAGTCGGTGCGGGTCAGCACGCCGCACCGCGATCTGCTCGCCGCCGCGGTGGCCGCCGCCGGGGCCACCGTTCGCGACGACGCGGCCGGCAGGCTCGTGGTGCTTGGCCTGACCCCCGCCCAGGTCGGCGACCTGGCTTTCGAGAACGGCATCAGGCTGCACGAGCTCGCTCCGGCCCAGGCCTCGCTGGAGGAGGCGTTCATGGAGCTGACCGCGTCCAGCGTCGAGTTCCACGCCGGATTGCCGTCACCTGAACGGGACGTGGTCACGGCAGGAGAGGTGGCCTAGCGATGGCAACGGTAACGGCTCACGAACGGCTGGTCGGCGGCGCGGTTTCGCATAACGCGCCGGGCCGGGCCAGCTTCTTCGGCGCGGTCCGCTCGGAATTCACTAAGATCCGCTCGGTCCGCTCTACCTGGTGGACGCTGCTGGCGTTGTTCATCGTCTGCGTCGGCATCGGCGCGCTGTTCGCCTGGGGTCAGACCGAGCGGCTGGCGTCGATCTCCGGCGGCACGACGCTGAACGGGCACCCGATCCCGTCGGCCGCCCAGCACAGTTTCCTGGTCCAGCGCGAGCACGAGATCAGGGCATCGGCCTCGTCTATCAGCCTGTTCGGCCTGCTGATCGGCCAGCTGATCATCACCGTGCTCGGCGCGCTGACCATCACCTCTGAGTACTCGACCGGCATGATCAGGACCTCGCTGGCGACGATGCCGAGGCGGGGCACCTGGTTCGCCGCCAAGGGCCTGGTGTTCGCCCTGGTGGCGCTGGTCACCGGATTGATCACCAGCTTCACGTCGTTCTTCGTCGGGCAGCTGATCCTGTCGAGCTGGCACGTGAACGTCACCCTGGGCGACCACAACGTGCTGCGGTCGGTGATCGGCGGCGGGCTGTTCCTGGCCGCCTGCGGGCTGCTGGCCTTCGGCATCGGCGCGATCCTGCGGCACACCGCCGGGGCGATCTCGTCGGCGATCGGCCTGCTGTTCGTGGTGCTGATCTTGTCGAACTTCCTGCCGGGACCGCCCAGCGGCTGGTTCGGCCAGGTCGACATCGACAAGTGGATCCCGTTCTACGCGGGCGCGCACATCTGGCAGAACCAGATGGTCGGGATCAACCCGTTCTCGCCCTGGATCGGGTTCGGTGTCTTCTGCGCCTACGCGGCGGCGGCGATCTGCGGGGGACTGTTCCTGTTCCTGCGCCGCGACGCCTAGCAACCTGATGATGCGCGGCCGGTGCCCGGGACAAGCCCGGGCACCGGCCGTTGCTCACTATGGCAATCGGCGAATCTGACACCCGGGACTGGTTCCGGGCACCAGCGGCTCGCGCTACCAGACGTATGTGCCGTTATCCGGAACGTAGAACGACGGCTTCAGCTTGGCGAATCTCCCGGTCCTGAGGTTGATAACCAGTGCGTACGGATTAAGAAGGTCCGCCCTGATGATCGAGATTGCCCGGTGTACGGAGGGGTCGGCGTCGAGGGTGAAGAAGGCTCCGAGGGTGCTGGCGAGGACCTTCAGATGACCGGTGCGGACGTTGATGGACCTGACCTGCGTAGCTGCGTGGGCCAAGCTGCCGCTGTCGCTGGTGAAGTACACGATGCGGCCATTCAGCGAGATTCTCGGCTGCTCAACCTTCTCACCGTTGCCGAACTGGGCACCTCTGACCAGGATCCGGCTGCGCTGGACGACCGGGCCCTGAGCACTGGCGGTGTCCAGCAGGTAGACCGCTGTGTCAGAGCCATCGGGCTGGCTCGCGCCGAAGGTCAGCCTGCCGCCATCGCCGGACAGCGAAAGCTGGCTGATTGAGGCCTTGCCCGGCACCGTCCACTGCCGGTGCTGCCCGGACTTCAGATTGACGATGTTCAAGTCGGCTCCGGCAGTTCCGCACCGGTGGGCCAGGTAGCCGAAGACGCGTCCGTCTGCGCTCAGCTGAAGCTGGTTCACTTTCTGGTGGACGTGGCCCCCGTCGAAGGGGGTGAGGCGGCTCGGTTTACCGGCCGAGTTCAGCCTGAACTGGTACAGCGAAGTTCCGCACCGGCCCTGCCTGGCGACCGCCACCACGTACCGGACGCCGTTCCCGGTGGCAGCGGCCTTGAAGGAGTCCAGCGGCGAGGGCGGGGTGACGGTCGCGGTTTTCGCGCCCGTGGACAGTTTAAGGATGACAAGGTTCTTGCCTGGGGCCAGCGCGCTCACGAAGTGCTCGCCGAGCGAACTGGCCGGGACGTTGCCGCTTCTGGAGGTCAGGTACTGCGGCAGTGCGGTCGCGGCGATGACCGCAAGCGCCGTGGCGGCGATGGCCAGCGGCATCGCCCAGCGGCGAGTCGATCGCTGGGGCTTGGCAGTCGGCCAGGTGATGACGGCCGATTGCTCGTCGAGCTGACGGATGTTTTCTGGGCCTACCGTGCCGGCCGCCGCGGCATAGGCGTCCTTCAGACGGTCTTGCAATTGGTTCACTGGTTCTCCTCAAGTTTGCGCGCGAGGGTGACCAGCGCGCGGGATGCGGTCGATGAGACGGTGGACCGGCTGACGCCAAGTGCGGCCGCGATCTCGCCGTCGGGCAGGCCAAGGAAGTATCGGAACGCAAGAACTTCGCGGGAGCGCTGGGGCAGGCTGGCCACGGCGGCAAGCACCGCGCGACGATCCTCGCTGGCGATCGCCGCGGTCTCGGCTGACCAGACCGGCGGCGGTTCGGCGGCTTGATCGCTCTGGCTCATCCGGCTGCGACGGCGCTGGATGCTGCGGCAGCCGTTGACCACCGACGCTCGCAGGTAGGCAAGTGCCTTGGACGGATCGCGCAGCCGGACGAGGCCGCGGTGCAGGCCGAGGAAGGCATCCTGGACCACGTCTTCGGCCGACTGCTGGTCGCCGAGCAGCAGCAGCCCGATCCTGACCAACTCGACGGCGTGGGCGCGGTACAGCTGGGTCACAAAGTCGCCGGACTGGCTGACGGGGGAGTCCAGCACCGGCGTTCCCGATCGGGGTTTGTCCTTCATGTGACTATGACGCCGCTGAGCTCGATCTGCTGAGTCGCGCGAGCCCATAGGTGGCAGATATTTCCCGGTATTAGTTTCCAGGCAGCGCGAGCACAAGTGCCTTCTTGACCGCCGTGCTCTCGAGATCGGCGATCACCGGGACCTCGTAGGCGGCGAGCTCGCGCATCAACTCGCGGGGCAGGAACTTCCGGCCGATGTCTCCGACCAGCACGGCTGCGCCGTGGCCGGCCGCCCGCTGGCAGTAGGCGAGAGCGCGAGCGGCGAGTTCCTTCTCGTACCAGATATCGCCGGCCAGCACCACGTCCACGTCATCCGCCTGCTGATCGAGCAGATCGCCGGCGGTGTCGATGCTCACGCCGTTCACGGCCGCGTTAAGCTCGATCGCCGCGAAAGCGAACGGATCGAGTTCGCTGGCCAGCACGGCCGACGCTCCGGCTAGCGCCGCCGCGATCGCGGTCAGGCCGGAGCCCGAGCCGAGGTCGATCACCTTGCGCCCGGCAACCGTTTCTGGGTGGTCGATAACGTAGCGGGCCAGCGCCTGTCCGCCGGCCCAGGCGAATCCCCAGAACGGCGGCTGCCGGTCGGACTCGCCAGCCTCGGTCTCGGTCTGTTCCCACAGGCCGATCGCGTCCTGGGACAGGTGCAGCCGGATCTCGGGAACCGCCGGCACCATGCCGATCTTGGTGTGCGCGCGGATGAAGGCGGCGTGGGCTGGATTGATCATCGTTAGCAGTTGAGGATAGTCAGGCCGTCGTCGGCGATGCGGTCCGCGTTGCCGATCAGGTCGATGGCAACGATCCTGTCGCCAGCGATCGTGAACCTCGTGACGGTTATCGGCCGCCCGTGGGCGGCGATGTCGGTACCGATGGCCTGGTGGCGCGGCCCGGGCGGGCACCGTCCCGGCCAGCGCCGCCACCACCCCGAATACCACAATCGCCACTACCGACACGCCGTAAACCCACCTTATTTTGGAATGTTTACTATCCAATGTGAATATGCGCATTCGCCCGCCACAAAAACGGTCATTTAAGCCTGGCCCGTGATTCGATGAGGTGCTCTGAGAGAGTGGGATAGGGGAGCCGGAGTCCGGCATCCGGTCTGCGTTTCACGACCGGGCCGCAACAACGCCGGCCCGCAGCCGCTGTGGCCCAAGCCGTGCCCAGCACCACCCGAGCCCGGGGACGTACCAGTCGCCTGACCAGATCATGGAGACGGGCTGGCGGCCGGCCGGCCTGCATACCCCTCGGACTTGATCGGGGTGCGGGAGCGCCGGCACGGGCGTCCGGACCGGCCGTAGAACCCAGGTCTCCTGGCCGCGGGCCGGGTTTCCGGCACGTACCCGGCAAGTACCCAGGCCAGGCCTGAGCCCTAGCTCTGGCAGCTTGGGCACCAGAACGTGATCCGTTCTTTCGTGATGGTGCCCAAACCCGCGTAGCCGTCGGACTTGATCGGGGTACGGCAGCGGCGGCACGGGCGGCCGGACCGGCCGTAGACCCAGGTCTCCTGGCCCCGGGCCGGGTTTCCGGTAGTGACCTGGGAGAAGCGTTCCTTGTTGGCGTCAAGCAGCTGCCTGGCCAGCTCGACCAGCGGCCCGAGGTCACCGGCGGCGCCGGCCGGCCGCCACGGGTTGATGCCGCGCAGGAACAGCATCTCCGCCTTGTAGAGGTTTCCGATGCCGGCCAGGTTGGACTGGTCGAGCAGGGCCTCGCCGATCGGCCGGTCCGGCTTGATGAGCAGCCTGCGCACGGCCTCAGCCTGATCCCAGTCCGGCCCGAGCAAGTCCGGGCCGAGGTGGCCGACCGCCTGGTCTTCCCGGCTGGTCTTCAGCACCTCGACGACACCGAGCTGATATCCGACCGCCTGAAAGTCGGTGTTGGCGAGCACCAGCCTGACCCGGTGGTCGCGCGGCGGATAGCCGCTCGTTTCGGCGACCGGCCTGATCCGCCAGGTCCCTTCCATCCGCAGATGGGTGTGGACGGTCAGGTCTCCGTCGACCCTGGTCAGTTGATGCTTGCCCCTGGACACGACCTCGAGCACTGGCCGGCCGACCAGGTCGGTGGTGGCGTAGCGCGGCACCCGGAAATCGCTGCGGGTGAGCACGCGGCCGGCGAGCGCCGCGTGCAGCTGGCGGCAGGACCGCCAGACGGTGTCGCCCTCAGGCATCGCCAGTCGCCTGGCCGGCTGCGTGCAGGCCAGACTCACGCAGCGTGAGGTTGAGCCGGCCGGACGGCAGGCCGATTTCCTGCTGGTCGGTGCCTGGCAGCGTCTTGAGCACGCCGTGGTAGGCGAGCCGTGACTCGCCGCCGAAGACGAACAGGTCGCCGGACTCCAGCTGGAGGTCCTGCCAGGGCCGGTTGCGGCTGGCCGGGTTGCCGAACCTGAACACGCAGGTGGCGCCAAGGCTGAGCGAAACGACCGGCGCTGGGCTGCGTTCGTCCTTGTCGACGTGCATGCCCATCTTGGCCGGGCCGTCGTAGAAGTTGATCAGCGCCACGTCGGGCCGGTAGCTGGCCGATATCACCCGGTCGGGATCGGTGCCGGCGTAGGCGTCCGCGACCGCGCGGCGACCGAGTTCGGCCAGCCAGCCGGGGAACGGCTTGACCGGCGCGCCGTCGTCGGCGGTGGGCAGGTACTTATATGGCACCCAGTGCCAGCCCAGGCACACCGTCTGCACGGACATCACGCCGCCGGTCGGCATCACCGTGTGCCGGATCCCGGCCGGCGGCTTGGCCCAGTCCCGGCAGGCCTCAACGAGGTGGCGCTGCGTATCGGTGGATAGCCAGCCAGGTACGTGCACCGCACCGGGTGCGACTTGGGCCCGAGGGCGGCGGAACAGCACGCTCATTCGCTTTACGTTAATCGCTGCCGCGCCGTGGTGGTCACGACGCCGTCATCAGTCCGAGTTGGTGTCTCTGCGCTGCGCTCACAGAGCCGCCTGAGTCTGACCGGCCTCAGGAAAGGGGGCCTGAAGCCGCGCAAAATTTTCTCCTTAATTATTCTTTTTATTCTTTGAAAGATTTGCGCGGGCCGCGTGCAGCTTCCTTGAGCGATCGGCCATCGGCTAGAGCAGCTTCCGAAGCTGCAGCAGGTCCTTGATGCTGCCTTCGACCCGCAGCCGGCCGGTGAGCCACGCCTTGGCGAACTCGGCGGGATTGTCGGCGATCGCGACGACGTGATCCCCGCTGGCGATGACCCTGATCTGCGCGGGCGGGGTGCTATCGGTCGCCTCGGTCACCGGCTCGGCCCCGTGCGGCGTCAGCTTGGTCACGAAGGTCACACCCAGGTCGGTGACGCGACAGCTCAGGGTCTTCTCGCCGAGTTTTGCCGACCGCTGAAGCACCTCAGGACTCGACAAGCGGCCGGTAAGGCTTTCGAGCGCCTTACGACATTGTTCTTTCGTTGCCATCCCCACCTCGCTCTCAAGGCTATTGTGGCCGCTCCTGGCGGGCTGGTTGGTCTGGCGCGCCCAGCACGGGCCGGCCAAACGGTAGCGTTAATGACCGGGCGGATCGGGTTAGCTGATCGTCCGGCGGACGAATGGAGCTGGTCAGGCGTGGAAGAACAGACCGGTGCCGAGCTGGGGACGCCGGCGGTCGTTACCGGCGAGCCGAGAGTGGACGAGACCCTGCACAGGCTGGATGAGCTCGCTGAGCTGCCGGTGACAGA
>DASYAT010000047.1:0-43712 GCA_036501205.1 Streptosporangiaceae bacterium
CAGGCGCATCGTTTCCCGATCAGCTCGATCACCTGATCCTGCCGGTGATCCCCCTGGTGCTGGTGCTGTTCGGCTACATCGCCAGGATGGCCAGGGCAGGGACTATCGAGGCGCTCGACTCTGACTACGCGCGCACGGCGACGCTCAAGGGGCTGCCGCGCTCGGTGGTGATCCGCCGGCACGTGCTGCGCAACTCGCTGCTGCCGACGATCACGGTGATCGCGACTCAGACCGGGTACCTGATCGGCGGGCTGGTGGTCGTCGAGCTTCTGTTCAACTACCAGGGCATCGGGCGGCTGATACTCAACGCGGCCACCAGCAAGGACTTTCCGATGCTCGAAGCCGGAGTCCTGGTCATCGGGGTGGTGTACATGGTGGCGACGCTGATCGCCGACGTGCTCTACACCTTGCTCAATCCGAGGTTGCGGTCAGGGGTGACGGGATGAGCGACCTGACGGCGGTCCCGAGCGCCGCGCCCGGTGGGACAGCGGTCGCCTCCGCGTTCGCAGCGCCGCCCGCGCAGTGGCGCCTGCTGCTGCGCAAGCCGACGTTCATCATCGGAGCCGGCATCTTGCTGCTCTGGCTGGTCTGCGCGCTGTTCGGGCACTTCATCGCGCCGTTCGACCCGCTCGCCCAGCAACTGCTGGCCAAGAACAGCGCACCGTCAGGCGCGCACCTGTTCGGCACCGACAACCTCGGCCGCGACGTGCTGTCCAGGGTCATTGTCGGCGCCAGGGACATCTTGCTGATCGCGCCCGTCGCCACCCTGCTCGGAGCGGCGCTCGGCACCATGCTCGGGCTGGTAATGGGCTACTTCGGCGGCGTGGTTGACACGCTGCTCGGCCGGGTAGTGGAGGCTGTGCTCGCGCTGCCGGTCGTGATCGTGGCGTTCCTGTTCATCGTGGCCGTCGGCCCGTCCTCGATCACGCTGATCCTGGTCATCGGCTTCATCTTCACGCCGCTGATCGCCAGGACCGTGCGGACCGCGGTGCTCGTCGAACGCCAGCAGGACTACCTGGCCTCAGCCCGCCTGCTCGGCGAGCGGCCGGGATTCATCATGTTCGCCGAGATCCTGCCGAACGTGCTGCCGGTCATCGTGGTCGAGTTCACCGTCCGGCTCGGCTACGCGATCTTCGCCGTCGCCACCTTGTCGTTCCTCGGCTTCGGGGTGCAGCAGCCGACCCCGGACTGGGGCGGTGACATCGCCGCCAACTACGGCCTGCTCGGAGCCGGCTACTGGTGGGAGACGCTGTTTCCCGCGCTGGCGATCGCGTCGCTGGTGATGGCGCTGAACTTGGTGACGGACTCGATCGAGCAGGTGATCTCCTCGTGACCGGACTGCAGTCAAGCTCCGATCTGGGCAAGGAAGCTGGCCCCGAAGGGCCAACTTTGGTGGTCGAGCACCTGGACGTGACTTACCGGGTGCGCGGCCAGGACCGGCCGGTGGTCAGGGACGTCTCGTTCACGGTCGGGCGGCGGGAGTCCTACGGGCTGGTCGGCGAGTCGGGATCTGGGAAGTCGACGGTAGCGCTGGCGCTCACCAGGTACCTGGCCCGCAACGGCCGGATCAGCGGCGGATCGATCGGCATCAGCGGACTCAACCCGCTGGCAATGTCGAAGGAAGACCTGCGCCAACTGCGGGCCAGGACCGTGTCGATGGTCTACCAGGAGCCCGGTCTGGCCCTGAACCCGTCGATCAAGGCGGGCCGGCAGATCGCCGAGGTATTCGAGATCGCGGGCCTTGACAGGAAATCCTCGCTCGATCGCGCCGAGGACATGCTGCGCCGGGTGCAGATCGCCGACCCCGGCCGGGTCATGGACCGCTACCCGCACGAACTGTCCGGCGGGATGGCCCAGCGGGTGATCATCGCGATGGCGCTGGCGACCGAACCAGCGCTGCTGATCCTCGACGAGCCGACGACCGCGCTCGATGCCACCGTGGAAGCCGAGATCCTGGACCTGGTGGCCGGGCTGCGCGAGCAGATGTCGACGTCGGTTCTGTTCATCAGCCACAACCTGGCGGTAGTGGCCAAGATGTGCGACCGGGTCGGCGTCCTTTACGCGGGCGAACTGATCGAGGAGGGTCCGGCCAGCGAGGTGTTCGCCGCCTCGCGGCATCCGTACACGGTCGGGTTGCTGCGCTGCATCCCCCGGCGGGGGCAGCGCAAAGACTCCGGACGGCTCGACGCGATCCCCGGCTTCCTGCCCCAGCCCGGGCAGGTCATGACCGGCTGCGTGTTCGCCGAGCGCTGCTCGATGGTGGTCGATGAGTGCCGTCAGCTCCCGCCGCCCGGCTTCGAGGTCGGTCCCGCGCACACCGCCCGCTGCTACCGGCACGCGGACGTGCCCGAGATGCCCGGCACGGCTCCAGAAGAAGACCAGCGGTCCAGCCCGCTCGGGCTGCCTGAGGTCGCTGACACCGCGGATCTGGATCCGATCGTAACGATCCGCTCGCTCGATAAGACCTTCGGCGGCGGCGAGACCGCGGTCAAGGCACTGCACAACGTGAACATCGAGGTGCTGCGAGGCGAGACGCTCGGCCTGGTCGGCGAGTCCGGCAGCGGCAAGACCACGCTCGCCCGGACGCTGCTGGGCCTCACGGAGCCCGATCCCGGCTCGGTGATCGCCTTCGACACGGTCCCGCTCGCTCCTGGCCTGGCCCGGCGGCCGCTTGACCAGCTCAAGTCGCTGCAGATCGTGTTCCAGAACCCCGACTCGGCGCTGAACCGGCGCCGCACGGTCCGCTGGCTGATCAGCCAGCCGCTGCGCCGGCTGGCGGGCCTGTCCGGAGACCAGCTGGCCGAGCGGCTGACCGATTTGATCAGGTCGGTCAGGATGGAAAAGCGACACCTGTCCCTGCGCCCAGGGCAGTTGTCCGGCGGGCTGAAGCAGCGGGTAGCGATCGCGCGCGCGTTCGGCGGCGGACCCCGGCTGGTGGTCTGCGACGAGCCAACTTCGGCGCTCGACGTCTCGGTGCAGGCCGCCATCCTCAACCTGCTCGCCGACTTGCAAGCCAAAGAGCAGGTCACGTACCTGTTCATCTCGCACGACCTTGGCGTCGTGCGATACCTGTCCGATCGGATCGCCGTGCTCTACCTGGGCCGCGTGCTCGAGCTGGGCCCAGCCGAGACGGTGTTCGCCGGACCCCACCACCCCTACACCGAGGCGTTGCTGTCCGCGGTTCCAAGCCTGGACGGCCAGCGCACCGAGCGGATTAAGCTGACTGGCGAAATACCGTCAGCGGCGAATCCGCCGTCCGGCTGCGTATTCCACACCCGCTGCCCGCGACGCCTGCCGACCGGCGTGTGCGAGACCACAGAACCTCCGCTCGCCGAAGTCGAGCCAGGTCACCAAATCAGCTGTCATATACCAATTGACCAGCTTCGAGTGCTTCAAGGAAACGCCGCGCCGAAAGGATAAGAAGTTTGCGCGGCCGTTACATCTCCGATTAGGTAGGAAATCTGTTGCCGGGCGTTTGCCTTAGACGGGTTCACCGGCAGACGAACACACGGAGGAACCGTGAACGTTGATCAACCCGGGCTCGATGAGTTGCGCGCGGGCCAAGGAGAGATCGCTAACCACGTCATCGACGAGTTCGTCGCCGGCCGGATCAGCCGCCGCGACCTGCTTCGGCGCGGCGCGGTCGTGGGGATCTCGCTCCCAGTGCTCAGCGGCATCCTGGCCGCCTGCGGCGGCTCGTCGACGTCGAGCACCCCAGCCGGCGGCGGCACCGGCGCCGCTGGCGCTAACGCCACGATCAAGGCCGGCATCATCACTCCGTCCGGCGACATCAACCCGGTAACCGTCGCCGACCAGGGTGGCCTGGACATGCTCGCGCAGACCGGCGAGTACCTTGCCCTGTCCGACCAGACGCTCACGCTCAAGCCGGTGCTCGCGACCAGTTGGTCATCGAACACCAAGGCCACCGTGTGGACGTTCAAGATCCGCCAGGGCGTGAAGTTCCACAACGGGCACTCGCTGACCGCCGACGACGTCGTGTACACATTCCAGACGCTGACCACCAAGGGCGCTAACCCGACGCTGGCCGGCGTGGTCCAGCCGTCCGGGGTGAAGAAGGTCGACGACTTCACGGTTGCCTTTCACCTCGAAGCGCCGAACGGGAACTTCCCTTACCTGGTCTCCTCCGACAACTACAACACGATCATCATGCAGAAGGGCCAGGACCCGGGGACGTGGGTAAAGAGCTTCCCTGGCACCGGTCCGTTCGTGTTCAAGAGCTACACCCCGAACGTCGGCGCGGCGTTTACACGCAACGAGAGCTACTGGGGCAAGAAGGCGCTCCCGGCGGCCACCGAGTTCACCTTCTACGGCACCGAGACGCCCGGCGTGCTCGCCCTGACCGGCGGGACTATCGACGTGCTCGGCCAGTTCTCGGTCAGCGGCGGCCCGCAGCTTTTGAATGGGCAGTACAACATCGTCAAGCTGCGGTCCAGTGCGCACCGCGAGCTGTCGATGCGCAACGACCAGGCCCCGTTCACCGACGCCCGGGTGCGCCAGGCGGTCGCGCTCACCCTGGACCGGCCCGCGATCGTGAAGTCGCTGTTCAACGGCTTCGCCGACATCGGCAACGACAGCCCCTTCGCCCCGGTGTTCCCGTCCACCGACACCTCGGTCGCCCAGCGGGCCAAGGACATCGCGAAGGCCAAGTCGCTGCTGAGCGCCGCCGGGCACAGCAAGGGCTTCTCGGTCCCGCTGTACGCCAACGCCGTGCAGGAGATCCCTGACTACGCCCAGATCGTGCAGCAGTCGGCCAAGGCCATCGGCGTCGACATCGCCGTGCACGCCCAGCCGTCGAGCACCTACTACGGCAAGGCGACGTTCGGTAACTCGAACTGGCTGGACGCCACCATGAGCTTGGTCGACTACGGCCACCGAGGCGTGCCGAACGCGTTCCTGACCAACCCGCTGCAGACGATCAACTCCAAGACCGGCACGGGCGCGTGGAACGCGGCCCATTTCGCCAGCAGCCAGTACGACAAGCTGGCCGCTCAGTACATCGCGGCCGTCGACCTGAGCACCCAGCGGCAGATCGCCGGCCAGATCGAGACGCTGCTGCTGAACGAGACCCCGATCATCTACGGCTACTTCTACAACTACCTGTCGGCGAGCGCCAAGAACGTCTCCGGCATTTACCCGACCGCGATCGGCCACCTGTTCCTGTACAACACCACGAAGTCCTGATCTCCGCTGGGACGGCCGGCGCCTCGATGCCCGGCCGTCCCAGCCGGACGGTTTCCGCGCCGAATATCCTGGTAACTCCAGCAAGCGGCACCGGGTCGACCGGATCGCGGAAGGGTTACCGATGGCTTCTGGTCAGGGCAGCACTGTCGAGCTTGTCAAGCGGCGCCTCGGCCTGTCCAGCCAGCGCGAGGAGAGCTCCCGCCAGCGAAGCGAGGCCCACGGTCATCACCATCGTGACGTGTCTGGCGGCTGGCTGCGGCCAGCCGTCTTCGGCGCCATGGACGGCCTGGTCACCAACGTCTCGCTGATCGCCGGTGTCGGCGGAGCCGGCGTGGCTTCCAAGGCGATCGCCCTGACCGGCCTCGCTGGGCTGGCGGCCGGCGCGTTCTCGATGGCCACCGGCGAGTTCGTCTCGGTCTCCTCCCAGAACGAGCTGATCGCCGCCGAGGTCACCAAGGAAAAGCACGAACTCGAACACCATCCGGAAGCCGAGCGTCGGGAGCTAGCCGCCGTGTTCCGGCGGCACGGCGTCGACGCCGACCTGGCCGACCAGGTCGCCCGCCAGGTGTCGTCCCGCCCCGAGGAAGCCCTGCGCCTGCACGTACGCGAAGAACTCGGCGTCGATCACCACGAACTGCCGTCGCCGTACGTCGCCGCCGGAGCCTCCCTCATCACGTTCGCGATCGGCGCCCTGATCCCCCTGTTC
The DNA here is from genome assembly GCA_036501205.1 of Streptosporangiaceae bacterium. GTDB lineage: Bacteria > Actinomycetota > Actinomycetes > Streptosporangiales > Streptosporangiaceae > Chersky-822. Next base: position 5,909 of record DASYAT010000047.1, read on the forward strand.
CCCTACCTGCTCGGCTTCAGCTCGCTTCCCGCCGCCCTGATCCTGGCCGGAATCGCCGCCTTCGCCGGCGGCGGCCTGGTCTCCCGCATCACCAACCGCCCATTCTGGTTCGGCGCCCTCCGCCAGCTCCTCCTGGCCGCCACCGCAGCCGGCCTCACCTACTCAATCGGCCTGGCGGCAGGCGCCATCTTCGGCACCAAACTCGTCTAGCCCTCGCCCGCCCGAGCCCAGCCACACCCACCCGAGCCCAGCCACACCCCACCCGAGCCCAGCCACACCCACCCGAGCCCCAGCCACACCCACCCGAGCCCCAGCCACTTCCCATCCGTTGCCGGCCACTTCCCATCCGTTGCGGCGACCTCCCATCCGTTGCCGGCCCTCGAATCACCATAAAACCGACAAAATTTGGGTCTAACGGATGGGAAGTCATCGCAACGGATGGGAAGTCGCGTCTAACGGATGGGAAGTGGCGTCTAACGGATGGGAAGTGATGGCGCGCCGTCGCAGACATTGGTTATTTCGCCGGGAATATCCGTTTAGCACGCCGACGCCTGCGGGCGCAAGGCAGAAAGCCCCGGCTGGCCCCGTTCCTTCGCTGCGCACTTCACCTCGCCAGCCAAGACGGCGCCGCGCACTCAGCCTGACGCCCGCCGGACCACAGCGGCGGCGGGCCAACGCCGTGGCTCCAGCAGCGGAAACAGGTCAGCGCCGTCACAGGCCGGGCCGATCGTTACCAGATGTCAGTGCCGAAGCTGTCCTCGGCGTGGCCGCCGGACGAAAGCAGCGCCAGGTCGGCCTGGACCATCATCCCGACCAGCTCCTCGAACCCGATCTTCGGCTCCCAGCCGAGCCGGTCCCTGGCAGCCGCCGGATCGGCGCACAGCTTGTCCACCTCGGCCGGCCGGATAAACGCCGCATCGGTGATCACGTGGTCCCGCCAGTCGAGCCCGACCGCCTTGAACGCCTCTTCCAGCAGATCGGCGACCGAATGCGTCACGCCGGTCCCGATGACGAAGTCGGCGGGCTCGTCCTGGCCGATCATCAGGTGCATTGCCCGGACGTAATCCCCGGCAAAGCCCCAGTCCCGCCTGGCCGACAAGTTGCCCAGCCTTAGCTGGCGCTCATAGCCGAGCTTGATCTTGGCGACGCCGAGCGACACCTTGCGGGTCACGAACTCCGCCCCGCGCCGGGGTGACTCGTGGTTGAACAAGATTCCCGACACCGCGAACATCCCGTATGACTCGCGGTAATTCTGAGTCAGGAAATGGCCGTAGGACTTGGCCACCCCATAGGGACTGCGCGGATGGAATGGGGTCTGCTCGGTCTGCGGCGACTCCCTGACCATGCCGAACATCTCAGAAGACGAGGCCTGGTAAAAGCGGATCTGGCCGCGCCCTGGGCTGCGGGAGGCGCTGACGCCGCTGCAGACCCTGATCGCCTCGAGTACCCGGAGCACGCCGAGCCCGGTCACCTCGCCGGTCAGCTCGGCCTGCTGCCATGACATCGGCACGTAGGAGATCGCGGCGAGGTTGTAGACCTCGTCGGGCTGGACCCGCTCAACGGCCGAGATCAGGCTGCCCTGGTCCAGCGGGTCGCCCCTGACCAGCCTGACGTCGCTGAGAAGCTGCCTGAGTTGCCGCACCCGGGGATTCTGCTGGCCGCGGGCCAAGCCCCAGACCTCATATCCCTGCTCGGTCAGGTACTCAGCCAGATAGGAACCGTCCTGGCCGGTGATGCCAGTGATCAGCGCTCGCTTGCTCAGGACGTCCTCCCTAGCCAACCTGTCTACGTCGCGGCAGCATATCGACCCTATGCGCCGTTGCCAGTGACATCCCCGGCGCACTGCCCATTTCGGGGGGTCAAAGAGGTGCCCCACCCGGTACGCCACCCGCGCCAACTGCAACTGCGGATCAATACATATTCAAGTCCCTGCTGGGGCCTCTGGGCGCCTAAGTGAACAGTGATAATGTTCGCTGCCAGGAAGGTCAGCGGCTCTGCACCGCACGGCCGGCGTGACAAGGAGGCGGACCCGCGTGACCACACTGCCAAAGGGCCTGCCAGATTCCGATGCGCAGGAAGTTGCTGACGACGGACCGCTGCGGGTGGCAATGCTCTCCTACCGGAGCAAGCCGCACTGCGGCGGGCAGGGCATCTACCTGCGGCACGTCTCGCGTGAGGTAGCGGCGCTCGGGCACCACGTCGAGGTCTACTCGGGTCAGCCCTACCCCGAGCTCGAACCCGGTCCTGAGCTGCTCAAGCTGCCAAGCCTGGACTTGTATCGCGACGAAGATCCGTTCCGCACCCCCGGCCTGCGGGAGTACAGAGACTGGATCGACCTGCTGGAAGTCGGAATGATGTGGACGGCCGCCTTTCCCGAGCCGCTCACGTTCAGCCTCAGGGTGCAACGCGCGCTTCGCGCCCGCCGAAATGCTTTCGACATAATTCATGACAATCAGGTGCTGGCTTACGGGATGCTCGGCATCCGCAAGCTCGGCTTCCCGCTGGTCACGAGCATCCACCACCCGATCAGCGTGGATCGCCGCATCGAGCTCGAGCAAGCCAAGGGTTTCGGCAAGTTCACCAAACGGCGCTGGTATTCCTTCGTGCGGATGCAGGCCAAGGTGGCGCGACAGGTCGGCATCGTGATGACCGGCTCTGAGTCATCCCGCGATGACATCCTGCGCGACTTCAAGGTGCCGCGGGAGAACATCAGCGTGATCCCGCTGGGTGTGGACACCAGGCTGTTCCACCCGAGGGCGATCCCGCGGGTACCGGGCAGCCTTCTCGCCGTGGCCAGCGCTGACTCGCCTGTGAAAGGCATACCGACGCTGCTGCGAGCCTTCGCCAAGATTTTGACAGAACGAGATGCGACGCTGACCGTCGTCGGCAAGCCGTCTCCCGGCGGCCCGACTGAAAAGCTGATCGGCGAGCTGTCGCTCGGCGACAAGGTCAGGTTCGTCACCGGGATCAGCGACAAGGAGCTGGCCGAGCTCGTCGCCAGCACTGAGGTGGCGCTCGTGCCTTCGCTGTATGAAGGGTTCTCGCTGCCGGCGGTCGAGCACATGGCGTCGGGGACGCCGCTGATCGCGAGCCGGACCGGTGCGCTGCCTGAGGTCGTCGGCGACGCGGCCATGCTCGTCAAGCCCGGTGACCCCGAGGAACTGGCCGCCGCGATCCGGCGGCTGCAGGATTCGCCGCGCGAGCGGGAGCGGCTGTCGGAGATCGCGCTCGCCCGGGTTCAGGAGCGCTTCGCCTGGTCAGCCGTCGCTCGCGCCACGGTGGCCGAGTACCGGCGGGCCATCGCCATCGCCAAGCAGGAAGCGGTCGCCGGTGCTGACCGTTAACTACGACCTGCTGAAGATTGAGCCCGGCGACCGGGTGCTTGATCTGGGCTGCGGGGCCGGGCGGCACGCGTTCGAGGCAGCGCGGCGCGGCGCGAGGGTGGTGGCCGTCGATCTTGATCGGTCGGAGCTTGGGCAGGTCAGCGCCCTGTTCGCCGCCATGGCAGAGGCTGGCGAGATCCCGGCTGGCGGAAGCGGCATGGCGGTCAGCGGCGACGCCACCCGGCTGCCGTTTCCCGACGGGGCCTTCGACAAGATCATCGCCGCCGAGGTGCTCGAGCACCTGCCCGCCGACCAGATCGCGATGAACGAGATCGCGCGGGTGCTGCGTCCGGGCGGGGTGGCGGCGGTCACCGTACCCGCCTGGCTGCCCGAGCGGGTCTGCTGGCGGCTGTCCGATGACTACCACAACACGCCGGGCGGGCACATCCGGATCTTCACCCGGCGCGAGCTGGTAACGAAGCTGAGCCGGTCGGGCCTGACGGTCAAGGGACACCACCGGGCGCACGCGCTGCACTCGCCGTACTGGTGGCTCAAGTGCGCGGTCGGCGTCCACAACGACGATCACCCGCTGGCCTCGGCGTACCACAAGCTGCTGGTCTGGGACATCATGCACAAGCCGGCTCTCACCCGGCTGGCCGACCAGGCGCTGAACCCGCTGCTGGGCAAGAGCCTCGTGATCTACCTGGACAAGCATGCGCCAGTCGGATAACTCTTCCCGATCCCGGACCGCCAGCTGGGTGCCAGAGGTCGCCGGGATCCTGACCGCCGAGCAGATCATTGACTCGGGCCATGCGATCGTGGCGGTGCAGGGCGCCGACGGGTCGATCGGCTGGCCCGACGGGCACGTGGACGGCTGGAACCACGTCGAGTGCGCGATGGCGCTGAGCGTCTGCGGCCTGCGGGACGCCAGCCGTCGAGCGTACGAGTGGCTTCGGACGCGCCAGCGCGAAGACGGCTCCTGGCTAATGAAGATGCCGCCGGGCGAGGTCAATCTCACGACCGAGAGCAACCACGCGGCCTACTGCGCGGTCGGGGTCTGGCACGAGCTGCTGGTGAGCCGGGACGAGGGCTTCGTCCAGCGGATGTGGCCAACCGTGAAGGCCGCGATGGACTTCGTGCTCGGCTTGCAGACGCCCAGGGGAGAGATCACCTGGCGGCGCGAGGAAGACGGCTCCCCCGGCCAGTACGCGCTCCTGACCGGCAGCGCGAGCATGTACACCAGCCTGCGCTGCGGATCCATGCTCGCCGAGTACCTGGCCGAGCCCCAGCCCGACTGGGAACTCGCCGCCGACCAGCTCGCCCACGCGGTGGCCAACCACCCGGAGGCATTCGCCGATAAGAGCCGGTTCTCGATGGACTGGTACTACCCGGTGCTGGGCGGACCGGTGCGCGGGCCGGCCGCCTTTGACCGGCTGGACGCGGGCTGGGACACCTATGTGGTGCCAGACCTCGGGGTCAGGTGCGTCAGCGACGAGCCGTGGGTGACCGCCGCCGAGACCGCTGAGCTGGCGATCACGCTGGAGGCGATCGGCGACCCGGCCAAGGCGCTGGATCTGCTTGACCAGATCCAGATGCTGCGCGATCCGAGCGGTGCTTACTGGACTGGCTGGCAGTACGTGAATCAGAAGCACTACCCGAACGAGCAGAGCAGCTATACCGCCGCGGCGATGATCCTGGCCGCCGACACCATGTGCGGGGCCACCGACGCGTCGTCGCTGTTCCGGACGATAGCGGCCGATCCGGCCACGGTGTCGTCCTCGGGCGATGCGGCCTGCGGCTGCGAACTCGTCGCCAGCGATCAGGAAGCCGCCTCGCCCGGGTAATCCTTTTGCTCGATGCGACCGCGAGTAGAACAATTGCCTAGATGGCCCTCGACGCTGATTTCGATTGCCGACCGCTGGACCCCGGACAGGTGCAGGCGCACGCCGACCTGCTCGCCTCGATCGTGGCCGCCGATGACGACAACGACATCATGACCACCGATGACCTGCTCGAAGACTTCTCCGATCCGCGCCTCGACTTCGAGCGCGGCTCGCTGGCCTGCTACGACGGTGAGCTCATGGTCGGCTATTCCACTATCGTGCGGCGGAGCTCGGCCGATCCGATCCACGAAATGCGACAGTGGGGCGGTGTGCATCCGGCCTATCGGGGCCGCGGGATCGGCACCGGACTGCTCGAATGGGCCGAAGCGGCCGCGGTCCGGCTGCATCTTAGGCACTTCCCGGCCAATTCCGCCTCGCTCGGCTGTTATGTCCAGACCGATAACACTCCGGCGATCGAGCTATTGGCGGCCAGGGGCTACAAGCAGTCCCGCTGGTTCCGCGAGATGGTGCGGGAGCTGAAAGCCGACATCCCGTCCCGCGAACTGCCGACCGACGTCGAGGTGACTGGCTTCACGCCGGAGCGCGCTGCCGACGCACTGCTGGTGCGCAACGAGTCGTTTCACGATCATTGGGGATCGACCGAGGTAACGCAGGAGAGCTGGGCGTTCAGGATCAGTGGCCGGAGCTTCAGGCCCGGCCTGAGCTTCATCGCCTACAGCCACGGTGAGCCGATGGCAATAGTGATCAGCCACGAGTACGACGGTGTCAACGAGAAGACCGGTCTGCGGGATGCGCACATCGACCTGGTCGGCACCCGCCGGGCGGCCCGTGGACGCGGCGTCGCGTCGGCGCTGGTCACCATGACCCTGCGGGAAGCCAGGGCCGATGGCTACGAAACCGCGTCGCTGAGCGTCGACGCGGATTCCCCTACCGGCGCGATCGGCCTGTACGAACGCCTCGGCTTCACCACCGCGCTCACCAAAGTCAGCGCGGCCAGGCCTATCTACGAGCCCTGACTGGCAGCGCTGCGACTCGCCCGGGGCCCCTCGCCCGGGTAATTTCGTTGCCCGCCGCCGGGCTGGCTAGAACAATCGGCATATGGCCCTCGATGCTCGGTTCGACTGCCGTCCGATCAATCCCGGGCAGATGCGGCCTTACGCCAATCTGCACAAGGCGATCATGACCGCCGATGAGGACAGCATGGTCATGTCCGAGGAGGAGATCCTCGACGACTTCGCTGACCCGCTCATCGACTTCGAGCGTGGCTCGCTGGCCTGCTACGACGGCGAGGAGATGGTCGCCTACGCCGTCGTGACGCGGGGCAGCACGGCCGAGCCGGTCCATGACCTGCACCAGTGGGGCGGCGTCGAGCCCCGGTACCGGGGCCAGGGAATCGGCTCGGAGCTGATCAGCTGGGCCGAAGAGGTCGCGATTCGGCTGCACCTCGAGCACTTTCCTGATCGGCCGGCCTCGCTCGTTTCCTATGTGCTGAGCAAGAACGTCCAGGCCATCGAACTGTTCGCCGCCAACGGCTACGAGCAGTCCCGCTGGTTCCACGAGATGATGCGCGACTTGTCGGCCGAGATCCCTGCCTGCGAACTGCCCGCCGACATCGAAGTGCTCGGCTTCACCCCTGAGCGCTCGGCCGACGCCCTGCTGGTGCGGAACGAGTCCTTCCGCGACCACTGGGGCTCGACCGAGACGTCACCGGAAAGCTGGGAGTTCCATACCGGAATCCGCGCCTTCCGGCCCGCGTTGAGCTTCCTCGCCTACAGCGGCGGCGAACCGATCGGCCTGGTCATGGCCGATGAGTACGACGGCTACAACGAGAGGACAGGCACCAGGGATGTATACATCCCTCGGGTCGGGACGAGGCGAGCCGCGCGCCGGCGCGGCATCGCGACCGGCCTGCTCGCCATGACGCTGCGGGCGGCCGCGGCCGGGGGGTACGACACCGCGACCTTGAGCGTCGACGCCGACTCACCCACCGGCGCCGTCGGCATCTACGAACGACTCGGCTTCACCACCAAGGACACCAGAGTCGCGGTAAAGAAATCTCTCTACCAGCCCGCCGACGCGGGCTAACAGCGGGCCGCGGGTTAGTTGCGGGCCGCAGCTTAGCCGATGCCGTCGGCGACTCGTTCGAGCACGCGCAGGGAGCCGGTGACCGAGACTTCCTTGAAGGCGCCTGAAGCGAGCGCCCGCAGATAGATGTTGTACGGCGGCCGGCCGCCATCGGCCGGGTCAGGGAAGACGTCGTGAATCGCCAGGGCGCCGCCGAAGGTGATCCTCGGCGCCCAGCCCTCGTAGTCGGCCTGGGCGGCTGCCTCTGAGTGGCCGCCGTCGATGAACAGCATCCCGATCGGGTGTTGCCAGAGCTTGGCGACCTGCGCTGACTTGCCGACGATCGCGATCACGTGGCTCTCGAGGCCGGTCGGCGCGAGCGTCGACCGGAAGCTTGGCAGCGTGTCGAGCAGGCCGACCGCCTGATCGACCAGGCTGGTGTCGTGGTACTCCCAGCCGGCCTGGTTCTCCTCGGAGCCGCGGTGGTGGTCGACGGTGATCACCACCTGCCCGGTTTGCTCGGCGACGGCCGCCAGGTAGATCGTCGACTTGCCGCAATAGGTGCCGATCTCGACGATCGGCCCGGCGGAAGCGTAGGCGGCGGCCGCGGAGCACAGCGCCTCGCCCTCGGCCGGCGGCATGAACCCTTTGGCCGCTTCTGCGGCTCGCCTGTACTGCTCAGGCAAGAGAAAACTCATGGCTATAGTCTGCAAGACAGCAAATTCGGTGAGCAGTTCGGTGAGCAGACTATGGAGGGCGCTCGGTGAAGGTGATTGTCGACTACGACGCCTGCGAGGCCAACGCGATCTGTGCCGGGCTCGTCCCCGAGGTCTTCGAAGTAGACGACGAGGACAACCTCAACATCCTGGTCGACGATGTCCCCGCTGGCCTCATCGATTCAGTCAGGCACGCGGTCAGGTCCTGCCCCAAGGCCGCACTGAGCCTGGAGGAGTAGCCGGGGCCTGGAAGAGTAACCGGCCCGAGTTAACCCAGGACGCCGGTGCCGATCGCCACGCCGACACCGACGAGAACCACGCCACCGATCAGCTCGCCGCCGTCTCCGGCCCAGTTCCCCAGCTTGGCGCCGAGTTCGAGCCCGGCCAGCGACATGCCGATGCTCACGATGCCGAACACCAGCGCGCCCTCGACCAGGTTCAGCTGGTAACTGCCGAGCGCGAACCCGGCGATCAGGTTGTCCAGGCTGAGCGCGAACCCGCTGACCCCGATCTTGATCCACTGGTAAAGCCGCCGACGCGAAGCGCCGTCACCGTCGACCTGCACCCCGCCCGACGACCCAACCGACCCGCCCGACGACCCGCCCGACCCGCCCGACGACCCAACCGACTCGCCCGCCGACCCCGCCTCCGCGCCTGCAGGAGCCGATCGAGCCGAGTCTGACGGCTTTGTGGCGCGAGCCCGCAGCAGCACGAACCGGCCGATCCCGTAGGCCCCAACCCCGCCCAGCAGCAGCGCGCCGACCACCCGGGCTTCCCGGCCGATGTCAGAAGCCAGGTCATGGCCGATCGCCAGCCCGATGATCGGCATCGCCGCCTCGAACAGGCCGAACGTCAGCAACACCCGCATCCGAATCGCCGCGCTGACGCCTCCCGCGCCGATCCCGATCGACGCGGCCAGGTTGGATACGCCAACGGAGACCGCGACGAGAACCAGGGCAAGCACAACTAAACGTTAGCGAACGTCTCCTCGTACGCAATCCATCCAGTTCCGCCGGGTCAGCCCGCCGTCGGTGCTCAGCGGTTAAGGTGGCGGCGGTCAGGTGCCGAGGCAGACGAGGTAGATCGGGGAGATTCGGATGCGGCTAAGGCGTCAGGTCGGGCGCGCGGTGACAGGCGTAGCGGCAATGGCTCCGCTATGCGGCATGGCAATAGCGGGCATCGCGGTCACGGCGCCAGCGCCTAAGCCAGCCAATCAGTCAGCGAATCAGCTAGCCATTGCCATCTCCCCCGAGATCTCGATCTCCCCTGACCACACGAAGCCCCAGATAACGCCGGACGGGCCCGGTGCCTACGGCTCCATCCCCGGCTACCACCCGAGCCAGATCCGGGCGGCCTACTTCCTGAACCCATTGCTCAAGAAGGGCATCAACGGCAAGGGCACGTCGATCGCCATTGTCGACAGCTTCGGCTCGCCGACAATCAGGAACGACCTCAAGGTGTTCGACCGCACCTTCAAGCTCAATGGCCCGCCGGCACTGAGCATCATCCACCCGGCCGGCCCGATCCCCAAGTTCAACCCGAATAACCAGACCATGGCCGACTGGGCCGCCGAGACGACGCTTGATGTCGAATGGGCCCACGCCATGGCCCCGGACGCCAAGATCGTCCTCGTCGAGACGCCGACCTCGGAAAACGAGGGCACCAGCGGATTCCCGCAGATCGTCACGGCCGAGAAGTACGTGATCGCGCACCACCTCGCGGATGTGATCAGCCAGAGCTTCGGCGCCACCGAGGAAACCTTCCCCAAGGGTAAGCTGCGGCCGCTGCGCGGCGCCTACACAGAAGCCGCGCTGCCCTCGCACGACATCACCGTGCTCGGCGCCTCGGGCGACGCCGGCGCGACCGACCTGCAGAAGAACGAGTCGCTGTACTACACCCACCGGGTCACCTCGTGGCCGGCCAGCGACCCGCTCGTCACGGCGGTCGGCGGCCTTGACCTGGACCTGACCTCGACCGGCACCAGGAACGACCCCGACCAGGTGTGGAACGACGGCAGCCCGCCACCGAGCGCCGGCGGCGGCGGCCTGTCGGTCATCTTCAGCCGGCCAAGCTTCCAGAACGGGGTCGCCGGTACCGTCGGCACCCATCGCGGCGTCCCTGACATCTCGCTGAGCGCGTCCTGCACCCACCCGGTCGCGATCTACGCGACGTTCGACCAGTCCGGCTGGAACGTCATCTGCGGCACCAGCGAGGCGACGCCGCTCTTCGCCGGCATCGTCGCGCTCGCCGCCCAGGTCGCCGGACGGCCGCTCGGGCCGATCAACGGCTTCCTCTACCAGCTGGCGGCCAAGAAGGACCCAGGCATCGTCGACATCACCCACGGCAACAACACGGTCGTCGTGGACCAGAACGGTAAACAGACCACGGTCAAGGGCTGGAACGCGATCCCCGGCTACGACCTGGCCTCAGGCCTGGGCACCATCAACGGCAACCTGTTCGTCCCCGAACTGGCCGCCCTGGCCAAGAAGGCCGGACGTTAGCGGGACGGCACGTTAGCGGGACGGCACACTCCCGACCTCGTGCGTCAGCCGGACCCGGTCACCTCGATAGGTGTACCGGGTCAGCCGGATCGGCCGGTCCTGTGCGTACGCCGTCCGGTTGACCACGATCACGGGCGTGCCGGTCGACAATCCGAAGAACGCGAACTCCCTGGCGTTCGGCATCCGGGCACCGATCTCGTCGACGAACCCCATCTGGGCGTAGCCGAGCTCGCCCAGCAGCTTGATGCTGCCCATCGCGATGTCGCCGGCCTGCTCGAGCGGCGTGCCCGAGGCGATGTCCAGCGGGAAGTACGAGGCCATCATCATCCAGGGGACGCCGCCGATCGAGCCGTGCCGCCGCCGCACCACGACCAGCTCCCCCGCCTTGATCTCCAGCTTCTCGGCCACGCTAGGCGACGCCGGTGATTTCTCCACCACCTGCCTGGACGTCTCGGCCTCGGCGTCGGTGTTGCTCACCTCGGGCAGCAACGTGGACTGGCTCTGTCCGGCCGGCTGCAGCTTTACACGGGACAGCAGGGCCGTGAACGGCACCGCAGGCTCGTTGACGAAAGTGCCTAGGCCCTGCCTGGTCACCACGAGCCCCTGATTGGTCAGCAGAGCAATCGCCAGCCGAACGGTATTGCGCGACGCGTCGAACATCTTCACCAGGTCGGGCTCGCTTGGAAGCCGTTCTCCTGGCTGCAGCAATCCGATGTCGATCTGACCGCGCAATCGGTCGGCGATCTCCTGATATTTGGCCTGAGCCATGCCCGGCCTCCTTCCCCTACCCGCCCTCGCCTGCCCTTGCCCGCAGCAACCGTCACCCTCCGCGACTTGGACTGTTCAGAAAGATTCTACCCAGTCCTGTCGTTTGAAACGGCCAACTGTTTGGTATGAGTGAGATGAGCAGGAACATCGGGTTGATGTTAACGGGAGTGTAGGGCACCAGCCAGCGCCCGGCCTGCCGACACAACGAAGTGGAAACGGAGTAGCCGTGTATCTCTTGATCGCAGCCGCGTTCATCATCGCCCTAGCAGCAGTCGGCCTGCCGCTCTTGGCCATCGTGGTCGTCAGCATGGGCAGCGTGCGTGAAGAGAACCAGCACAGCCTCGGTAACGACGCTCCCGGCCTCGGCCAGCGCGTCGCCCGCCGGATCGTAGGCTTCCGCACCGCCAACATCGGAGCGCTCGCTCCCGGGCAGATGCCCAAGTCAGCGCCGCGTCGGCGGCCAGAAGTAGGCTTGGCTTATGCGAGTCGCACTGTGTCAGCTGCCGGTCAGCAGCGAGCCGTCTATCAATCTCAAGCGCATCGAATCCGCCCTGACCAGCGCGAAAGAGCAGGGGTCTGACCTTGCGGTCTTCCCTGAGTCGGCCATGGTCAGGTTCTCGGCCGACCTGCGCGCCGCCGCCGAGCCGCTCGATGGCCCGTTCTGCACCGGGCTATCACAGGCGGCTCTCAGCAGCGGAGTAGCCCTCGCCGCCGGGATCTTCACTCCCGGCCCCGGCAATCGCGTCTACAACACGACAGTGGCCTTCGACGCCACCGGCCAGCTGGTGGCGGCCTACCGGAAAATCCACCTGTTCGACGCGCTCGGCACGCGCGAATCAGAGACAGTCGCCCCCGGTGACGAGGTAGTACTCGCCGATCTCGCCGGCCTGAAGGTCGGCTTCCTGACCTGCTACGACGTGCGGTTCCCCGAACTTGCCAGAGCGCTCACCACCCGCGGGGCCGACCTCATCGTGATCCCGTCGGCCTGGGCCGCCGGCCTGTTCAAAGAGGAGCACTGGGTCACTCTCCTGCGGGCCAGGGCAATAGAGAACACGATCTGGATCGCGGCCGCCGATCAAGTCCCCGACCCCGACGAACCCCCCACCAAAGCCCCAACCGGCGTAGGCCGAAGCTTGCTCGTGGACCCGATGGGCACCGTCCGGCTCGATCTTGGCTCGGCCGCCGGCATCGCCGCGGGGATCGTCGACACCGAGATGACCGCACAGGTCAGGTCGGTCCTGCCCAGCCTGCAGCATCGCAGGCCAGATCTTTTCAAGGACTGAAAGATCCTTTAGGCAGAAAGCTTTGCGTGGCTTTGCATCGCCGTAGCCTCACCAGCCGCCCCCGGGGTCACTCAGCCTCCGGCAGCGGCCCGTCCGGTTGCGGTACGGCTGTTTGCGGCCCGGCTGTTTGCCGCCCAGCGGCCTGCGGCCAAGTGGCCTGCGGCCCAGCGGCCTGCGGCCCAGTTGCTTGCGGCCCAGTTGCTTGCGGCCCAGCCTGGTGCGCCACCCGCCGATGCCGCCGCAGCACCACAACCCCGACGGCCGCGAGCACCACCACGCCAACCGCGATCGCCAGCCCGGCCCCCACCGTCCGCTCGACCGCCGCGTACGCCGCCCCGGCCAGGTAACCGAGCAGGCAGTACCCAACCCCCCACAGCACGCCGCTGATCAGGTTGTACACCGCGAACACCCGGTACGGCGTGCCCGCCGCCCCCGCAGCGGCCGGCATCAATGCCCGCAAGATCGCAACAAACCGCCCGCCGAACACCGCCGCCCCGCCCTTGTCCCGCAGCGCCGCTCGGGTCCGGTCAACCGCGCCAGGCATCCGGGAAAGGGCGCGGGCCCCGAACAGCCGCCCGCCCAGTCTCCGGCCAATCTCATAGCCAACCATCGGGCCGGTCACCGCCGCGACAACCACCACCGGGATCAGAATCGCGAGCGAGATGTGGCCGCGGCTGGCCAGCACCCCGCCGAGCACCACAGCGGCCTCACCGGGCAGCACGAACCCCAGGAAGATGGCCGTCTCACCGAAGACAAGCGCGGCGATCAAGCCGATCGCGAGCCAGCTGTTGAGGTGATCGAGCGCCGACGTCAGGCTAGCGACAATCCCGGCCAAATCTCGTCAGCTCCCGCCTGCTACCGTCGGCCCGCAAACTCGCAGGCCCGACCGACCGACTAGCTCGCTCCCACCATCCACCGTCCAGCCCGCAACTCGGAAACCCGGCTGACCGAATAGCCCGCCCCCACCATGCACCGTTCCGCCCGCAACTCGAAGGCCGGACCGACCGAATAGCCTGCACCCACCCTCCGCCGTCCCGCCCGCAACTCGAAGGCCCGACCGACCGAATAGCTCGCCCCCGCCATCCACCACCCAACCCGCGACTCGGAAACCCGACTGGCCGAATAGCTCCCAGATTGTGATGTAGACGGCCATAATGCCTCGTAGCACCCGGCCCGGGAGGAGAACGCTGATGCCAGCTAGTTCCCAGCCACCATTGTCGGCTGGCAGGCCAGGCATGGTCGATCGGTCAGCACTGACCAGCCGACCTGCCGTGGCCGGCGCTCCGCCTTGGGCGCTCAACGAAGCCGCGGGCGCTGCGAGCGCAGCTAGCACCGGTGCACCTCCATGGCCGCCAAGCGAACGTCCGGTCAAGAGCTCGCCTCCCTGGCCGCCGAGTCAGCCGCCGCCCAGCCAACCGCCGCCGCGCCAGCCCGCTCCAGGCCAGCCAGCCCCGGGTCGTCCGGCGCCGGGCCCCGGTGGCCCAGGACCACGGCCGCCAGCGGACCGGCCGGTACGCAGCACGCCGCCATGGCCGGAAAGCCAACCGCCGCCCAGCGCTCCGCCGCCGTGGCCGCCCGCCGAGCCGCCGAACCGCCAGCCGCCGCCTTCACTGCCGCAGCGGCCGCCGGCCAGCCAGCCCAGCTCGGGCGATTCCGCCCCGAGCACGGGCAGCCTACCAGCGATAACGGGCGGTCTTATCCGCCGTCAAGGGAGCTTTACCGGGCGGATCACCCGGGATGGCTCGACCGGGTTCGCTGCCGAACCAGCCCGGTATCAGCTCTACGCATCGCTGGCCTGCCCGTGGTCGCAGCGGGCGCTGATCGCCTGCCGGTTGCTCGGCCTTGACCGGGTGATCGGGCTCACGCTCACCGACCCGGTGGCCGACGCCCGCGGCTGGCGGTTCAACGAGGACTCCGGCGGCGATCCGCTGACCGGCGCGAAGCTGCTCTCTGACCTGTACCGGGCGACCGACCCCAGCTATCCGGGCCCGTACAGCGTGCCGCTGATCTGGGACATGAAGACACGGCGAATTGTCAGCAACGATGTCGCGCAGATCACGATCATGCTGGAGACGGAGTTCCGGCCGTTCCACCGCCCTGGCGTCCCCGACCTGTATCCCTCGGCTCGCCGCCGCGACATCGAGTCGCTGGCCACGCTGATCTTCCACACCGTGAACACCGGTGTGTACAAGGCGGGCCTGGCCACCACGCAGCCCGCGTATGACCAGGCCGTCGAGGCGCTGTTCACGACGCTGGACGCACTAGACGAGCGGCTGGCCAGGCGCCGGTTCCTGCTCGGCGACATGCTGACCGAGGCCGACATCCGGCTGTACCCGACGCTGGCCAGGTTCGACTCGGTCTACTACCAGATGTTCAACTGCAACCTGCGCCGGCTGACCGACTACCCGAATCTGTGGGCCTACGCCCGTGACCTGTACACCCATCCCGGTTTCGGTGAAACGACCGACCTTGGGCAGATCAAGCGGCACTACTATCTGTCGGCCGAATGGGGGGAGCACGGCAATCGAGGTAAGTACGACCTGATCCCGATCGGCCCGCAGATAAACTGGTCCGAGCCCCACGGCAGAAGCCGGTTGCCCGGCTGAGGTCATAGCGGGGGTTGACCGGGAGTATCACCCGCTTCACCTCCCGCGCAGCCGCCCCGGCCAACTCCGCACGGCCAGCCGGGACGGGTAGCCTTAGCGACAGGGGTCGTTACAGGCAAATCAAGCTCTGGAAGAGGCGATGTCGGCCGTGTCAGCCGAGTCTTCGCATGCGCCTTCGGGCGTTGCGTCATCGTCCGGTCAGCAGAAAAGCGGACCGGACAAGCGTCCTGCCACTGCGGGGGGTTCAGGGGGGTCGTCCCCCCCGGCCAGCACTGCGGGGGGTTCACAGGGGTCGTCCCCCCAGCCGAGCAGAGCGGGGACCGACTTCGGGCCCAATGAATGGCTAGTTGACGAGCTGTACCAGCGCTATCAGAAGGACCCAGCCTCGGTCGACCGAGCCTGGTGGAGCTTCTTCGCCGACTACCGACCGCCAACCGAGTCCCCCGACAACGGCTCCCAGGCCGCCCCGCCAGCCGCCGCCAGTCCTTCGGCCAGCCAACCGCCCGCGGCTGCCCAGGCCGCCGCGACCACGGCCACGCAGGCTTCGCCCGCTCAGCAGCCAGCCGCACCAGCCGCCGGCGCCGGCGCCCAGACCCGGCTGCGCGGCGCCGCCGCGCGTACCGCCGTCAACATGGAGGCCAGCCTCTCGGTCCCGACCGCGACCTCGGTCCGCTCGGTCCCGGCCAAGCTGCTGATCGACAACCGGATCGTGATCAATAATCACCTGGCCCGCGGCCGAGGCGGCAAGATCTCGTTCACCCACCTGATCGGCTACGCGATCGTCAAGGCGCTCGCCTCGGCGCCCGCGCTGAACGAGTCCTTCACCGAGGTCGACGGCAAGCCCGTGCTCGTCGCCCCAGCCCACGTCAACCTGGGCCTGGCGATCGACGTGCGCAAGGACGACGGCTCCCGGCAACTGCTCGTGCCGAACATCAAGGCCGCTGAGCAGATGGACTTCCGCCAGTTCTGGCTGGCCTACGAGGACGTCGTCCGCAAGGCCCGCAGCGGCAAGCTCGCCGTCGAGGACTTCGCCGGCACCACGATCAGCCTGACCAACCCCGGCACGATCGGCACCATGCACTCAGTGCCCAGGCTGATGCCCGGGCAGGGCTGCATCATCGGCGTCGGCGCGATGGAGTACCCGGCCGCCTACCTCGGCGCCTCGGCGGAGACTCTGGCCAGGGACGCGATCAGCCAGACCGTGACGCTGACCTCGACCTATGACCACCGGATCATCCAGGGCGCTCAGTCCGGCGAGTTGCTGAAGATCATCAGCGGGCTTTTGCTGGGCGAGCACGGCTTCTACGACGACGTCTTCACCGCGCTGCGGATTCCGTACGAGCCGGTCCGCTGGGTCCGTGACATCCCGGCCGGCCACGAGGACGACATCGCCAAGGCTGCTCGGGTCCACGAGCTAATCCACGCCTACCGGGTCCGCGGCCACCTGCTGGCCGACACCGACCCGCTGCGGTACCAGCAGCGCAAGCATCCCGACCTGGACATCAACCAGCACGGGCTGACTCTGTGGGACCTTGAGCGCGAGTTCGCCACCGGCGGCTTCGGCGGCAAGCCCCGGATGCTTCTCCGCGAGATCCTCGGCGTGCTGCGGGACGCCTACTGCCGCACCGTCGGCCTGGAGTACATGCACATCCAGGAGCCCGCCGAGCGCGCCTGGCTCCAGGCCAGGGTCGAGGTGCCGCATCTGGCCCCCGACCACGACGAGCAGATGCGGATCCTGTCGCGGCTGAACGTCGCCGAGGCCTTCGAGATGTTCCTGCAGACCAAGTTCGTCGGCCAGCGCCGGTTCTCGCTTGAGGGCGCCGAGTCGCTGATCCCGCTGCTCGACGCCGTGCTGGGCGAGGCCGCCCAGGACGGCCTGCACGAGGCCGTGCTCGGCATGGCCCACCGGGGCCGGCTCAACGTGCTCGCCAATATCGTCGGCAAGTCCTACGGCCAGATCTTCAACGAGTTCGAGGGCTACGTCGACCCGAGCAGCACCCATGGTTCGGGGGATGTCAAATACCACCTAGGCGCCGACGGCAAGTACAAGGCGACCGACGGCACCACGATCCCGGTCAGCCTGGTCGCGAACCCCAGCCACCTGGAGGCGGTCGACCCGGTGCTGGAAGGCGTCGTCCGGGCCAAGCAGGACCTCATCGACCTGGGCACTAGCTTCACGGTTCTCCCGCTGCTGATCCACGGCGACGCGGCGTTCGCCGGCCAGGGCGTGGTCGCCGAGACCCTGGAGCTGTCCCAGCTGCGCGGCTACCGCACCGGCGGCACCGTGCACATCGTGGTGAACAACCAGGTCGGCTTCACTACCGACCCCACGTCCTCTCGCTCAAGCACCTACAGCACGGACGTCGCCCGCACGATCCAGGCGCCGATTTTCCACGTCAACGGCGATGACCCGGAGGCCGTGGTCAGGGTCGGCCGGCTGGCCTTCGCCTACCGGCAGGCGTTCGCCAAGGACGTCGTGATCGACATGGTCTGCTACCGCCGCCGTGGGCACAACGAGGCCGACAACCCCTCGTTCACTCAGCCGATGATGTACGACCTGATCGACGCCAAGCGGTCGACCCGCAAGCTCTACACCGAATCGCTGATCGGCCGGGGCGACATCACCCTGGATGAGGCCGAGCACATTCTTCGCGAGTATCAAGCTGAGCTTGAGCGCGCGTTCACCGAGACCCGCGAGGCCCAGCACCGGCCGCCCGAGCCAGGCACCGTGCTCCCGAGACCGCCGGCCGAGCCAACTCCGGTCGATCACGCGATCCAGACCGCGATCACCCAGGAGATGGTCAAGCAGATCATCGATACCCAGCTGAACCTTCCCGATGGCTTCACCCCGCACCCGAGGCTGGCGCCGCAGCTGGCCCGGCGGGCTGTCATGGTCGAGCACAACCAGATCGACTGGGCCACCGGCGAGCTGCTGGCCTTCGGCGCGACGCTGCTCGACGGCCACGGGGTGCGGCTGGTCGGCCAGGACACCCGGCGCGGCACGTTCGGCCAGCGCCACGCGGGCCTGGTGGACCGGAACACCGGCGAGGAATACACCCCGCTCCGCCACCTCAACAACGGCAATGCGAAGTTCCACGCCTACGACTCGCTGCTGTCAGAGTTCGCGGCCGTCGGGTTCGAGTACGGCTACTCGGTCGCCCGGCCCGACGCGCTGGTCTGCTGGGAAGCCCAGTTCGGCGACTTCGTCAACGGCGCCCAGACGGTGCTGGACGAGTTCGTCTCCTCGGGCGAGCAGAAGTGGGGTCAGCGATCGGCCGTCGTGCTGCTGCTGCCGCACGGCTATGAGGGCCAGGGCCCTGACCACTCCTCGGCCCGGATCGAGCGGTTCATGTCGCTGTGCGCGCAGGACAACATGACCGTCGCGATGCCGAGCAGCCCGGCGAGCTATTTCCATCTGCTTCGCTGGCATGTGCTCTCCGGCCGGATCAAGCCGCTGGTAGTTTTCACGCCAAAATCGATGTTGAGACTGAAGACAGCAGTCTCTGCGGCGGGCGATTTCACATCGGGGACGTTCCAGCCGGTGATCGATGATCCTGCGGCCAGGACGGGCGGCAGCATCGATCCCGCGCAGGTACGCAAGGTGCTGATGTGCTCCGGCAAGATCTACTACGACCTGGTCGAACAGCGGAACAAGCTGCAAAGCGGAGATACGGCGATCGTTCGGGTGGAGCGGCTTTACCCGCTGCCGACCGCTGAGATCGCGGCCGCGCTCGAGGCGTTCCCGAACGCTACCGAGCTGGTCTGGGTGCAAGAGGAGCCGGTCAACATGGGCGCCTGGCCGTACCTGGCGATGCACCTGCCCAGGCTGCTCGGACGCGGGCTCAGCGTCGTCGCGCTGCCAGAGAGCTCGGCGCCGGCCTCCGGCTCGGCCAAGGCGCACGCCGCCGACCACGCCGCACTCGTGGCCTCCTCTTTCTAGACGACGGCCCTTGCTGTCCCTGGCCAGACAGCGTCCTTGCTAGACAGCGTCCGTCTTCCTAGACAGCGTCCGCCTTCCTAGACTTCTGATTGATGCTGGAGCCGCGATGTACTTCACCGACCGGGGCATCGAAGAGCTTGCCGACCGGCGAGGCGATGAAGAGGTTACTTTCGCCTGGCTTGGGGCGAAGCTGACCGAGTTCGTCGATGCCTACCCCGAGCACGAGACAGCCGTCGACCGGCTGGCGACCTGGCTGGCCCGAGGCGACGATGAAACCACCGACGACCTCGACGACGAAGGCTGACCGCTGGTCGGGTCAGCCGCCCGCCCAGCCGGAGCCCCCAGCCGACGCGCCCGGCCTGCACGGCCAGCCCTGACTGCACGGCCAGCCCGGTCGCCCAGCCGGAGCGCCCAGTCGGCCTGCACGGCCTGCACGGCCCGCCCGCTCGGAGCCGCTGCCTGCGCCTTGGCGAACGCGATATATCTCATGTAGGATCGAGTTAGCTGAGAGGGGGAACGCTCGATGAGCCCAGTGTTCAGGCACGGAGGGCTGCGGCTGTACCTGCTGAAGCTACTCGATGAGGCGCCTCGGCATGGCTATGACGTAATCAGGCTGCTCCAGGATCGGTTCCTGGGCGTCTACTCTCCCTCTCCAGGCACAATCTATCCACGGCTGGCGCGACTAGAAGAAGAAGGCCTAGTCACGCACGAGACCCTGGACGGCAAGAAGATCTACAAGATCACCGATGCGGGCCGAGCCGAGCTCAACCGACGGCTCGATGACCTGGCCGACCTAGAAGACGAGCTGGCCGCATCGGTGCGCGACATCGCCCGCGAAATCAGCCGCGACGTCCGGGAGACAGTCCGCAGCCTGCGCGACGAGCTGACGTTCGCGGTGCGCGAGGCCGGCCGAGCCGGAAAGCCAGATCCAGGCGGGCCGGCTAAGGACACCGCTCCGGCCGCTGATGGCGATCACTCAGATGACGGCGACGCGGCTGGCCAAGGCGGCAAAGATCGCGCCGAGGACAAGGCGCCGGCCAGCGCGTCTGGCCGAACCGACGCAACCGATCGGACCGACGCTGCCGACCGGCCGGCGAGGGCTGACGGAACGACGAGGGCTGACGGAACGACGCGGGCCGACGGAACGACGCGGGCCGACGGAACGGCCGACGCCGATCGGGCCGCTGAAACCGACCGGTCTGGCAAGGCGGAACGAGGCGCCTGGGCGACCTCTACGGCCGAGTCCGAGTCGGATGAAGCGCAGTCCGGGGGTGCCAACGGCAAGGCGACTGACGCTCGCCCCCAAGACGCCCGCCCCGAGGAGGCGCGCGCCGAAGACGCTCGCCCGACCGACGGCGCCAGGCGAACCGCTGGCGACGGCGCACAGTCGGACGCCCGGCCGGATGCTGCCGGTGCGGGCTCGGGTACAGATGACGGTGCCGACGACGAGTCGCGGGATCGCCGCCGTGGTGACTGGCGCGACTGGACCGACTGGGCCGAGCGCGGCGACTGGCGCGAGTGGGCCGACTGGGCCAAGCGCCAGCCCTGGGGCGACTGGGTCGGCAAGCAGGACTGGAAAGACCGGGCCAAGGCCGGCGCCGCCGACTGGTCGGAACGCGCCCAGTCCGGCTGGACCCCATCCGGTTGGGCTCAGCACGGCCGCCAAGACTGGATCAGGGGCGCCGGACCAAGAGACCGCAAGGACCAGCGCGAGCCCGGCTCAGGTAGGGACCGCAAGGACCGCCGCGACCCCGGCCCCGACCTGGTCTCCGACCTTGAGCACTTGGCCGCCGCGTTCGCCCGCGAGATCCGCGGCGTAGCCCACCAAGCCGAAAACACCGGCGAAGACGCGGTCGGCAGCCTGGGCCGGATCCTCGGCGACGCCCTGAACCGCATCAGAACCGAAGTCTTCAAGCCCCAAGACCAACCCCCAGCCCCGCCCGACGCCCCAACGCCGCCAGCTCCACCAGACCCATCAACCCCAGACGACCCGGGCGCTCGCACTTAGCCGGACCTCGGGCCCGGGTTTAACGGCGTGGTTGCCCACCTGATGTCGTAGCCCGGGACACAACAACAACGTTGACCCGGAGCTGTCGTGGGGCGGGCTGTCGCGGAATGGTGCGCGTGCGGGTCAAAATGTCGCCGGGCCGAGCGGACTACGACGTGCACGGGTCAACAATGTCGCCGGGCCGAGGGGACTACGACGTGCACGGGTCAACAATGTCGTGAACGCGCGAGGTCTACAGCATTGCCGGCCCGCACGCGTTGCTGGAGGTGCGCGCGCGGGTCAACAATGTCGTCCGGCCCGGGGGGCCACGACGCGCGCGGGTCAGCGATGTTGCGGGCCGGTGAGGCCTGCTGCATCGTCGGCCCGCAGGTGTTGTTGGGGGCAACGTCTGCGGGTCAGCGTTGTCGTTGGCCTGGGTGGAGCTACTACAACGCTGACCCGCTGCTGCTGTTGGTCAGGAGAGTGTTGGTCAGGAGAGTGTTGCTCAGGACAGTGGTGATCAGGACCGCTTCGAGCGCTCTACCGGGCCGGTCAGAGGGTGAAGACTACCTTTCCGAATAGGTCGCCGGTGATCATGGCGGCTATGCCGTCTTTGGCTTCGGTCAGGGGGATGGTGCGGTCGATTAGGGGGCGGACGCCGGTTTGGTCGCAGAAGCTCAGGAGGCGAGATAGCTGGTCGCGGGTGCCCATGGTGGAGCCGACTACCGACAGTTGCAGGAAGAAGATCCTGGTCAGGTCTGCGGGAGGCATCGCGCCACTGGTCGCGCCTGAGATGACGATGCGGCCGCCGGGGCGGAGGGACTTGACCGAGTGGGACCAGGTGGCCTCGCCGACGGTCTCCATTACCGCATCGACTCGCTCGGGCAGTCTCGCGCCGACTGGGAAGGCCTGGTCGGCGCCTAGTTCGATGGCGCGGTCGCGCTTGGCTTCGGTTCGGCTGGTTACCCAGATTCGGTAGCCGGCGGCGCGGCCGAGCAGGATCAGGGCGGTGGCCACGCCACCGCCGGCGCCCTGGACGAGGACCGTACTGCCTGGCTGAAGCCCCGACTTGTCGAACAGCATCTTGTAGGCGGTCAGGTAAGCGGTCGGCAGGCAGGCGGCCGCTTCGAACGAGAGGCTGGCCGGCTTTGCGATCAGGTTCCTGCGCGGTACGGCGACCCGCTCGGCGAACGTGCCGTCGTAGCGCTCGGATAGCAGGGACCGGCGCGGGTCCAGGGTCTCGTCGGCTACGCCAGCCGTCGGGTCGCTGATCACGCCGTGGACGACGACCTCGTTGCCGTCCTCGTCCAGGCCGGCCGCGTCGCAGCCGAGCACCATCGGCAGTTTGTCCTCCGTGATGCCGACGCCGCGCAGCGTCCAGACATCGTGGTGGTTGAGCGAGGTCGCCTTGACCGTGACGGTGGTCCAGTCCGGCGGCGGGGTCGGCTCGGCGTGCTCCCCCAGCTCAAGTGCGGAGATCGGGTCATCGGGGCTGAACCTGGCTGCGGTGACTGCGAACATGCCAGGACCATAGCGCGTTCTATTCGACGCGCCGCTGGCAGGCGACGGGTTCTCCCGAAGCCCGGGTGCGAGTGGTACGGGCTGTGGCATACTCCGCAAAGGCTGGTACCGATCCCCAAACCCAGCAAGGACCGGCGTGAATCTGGCCTCGTTTGCCGAACTAGCGGTGCGCCTGGTTAACTCGGCCGTTTGTGATGCCGAAGCTGACCCGTTGCGTACTTGTGAGGCGTTCCGCGAATTCATAGCGGATCGTCCGTTTTTGGCGGTCCCGGTTACCGGACCCGATCTGGCTCAGCTAAGACTGCTTCGCACCGACCTCACGACCGTATTCACCAGCGCGGTCGCCGGTAACGAGAAGACAGCGGTCGATCGGCTCAACAGCCTGATGATGATTCACCCGGTGCAGCCGATGCTGGTCGCCCACGACGGCGAGCCGTGGCACATTCACCTGGCCGAGGCGGGCTCGATCACAGACCGGTACGCGGCCGCGTCGACCATCAGCCTGTCGTTGCTGTTCAGCCAGCTCGGCGCGGAGCGATTCGGGATCTGCGCGATCGCTTCGTGCGACCGGGTCTTCATTGACGGAAGCAGCAACAAGTCGCGGCGTTACTGCGCGGACCATTCGGCCGCCAGAACCAACGTCACTTCCCTGCCGTCAAAGCGGCATGGGCTCATAGATGAAGCGACTGGGACGGTTGCCTCTGCTGCGAGCTAGGCATACTTACGCCTCTTAGCTCTAGTGATGTCCCTTGCGTTACCGAACCGACACCTTCGGGCTTCTTCTCACGTCCGCCAATGATCATTACCATGAGGCCTACTCGCGGGCGTTAGGAACGTGTTAGCAAACCTGCAACACGGTTTCGACACGGCAACTTCGGAGGAAGTATGGCCACTTCGTCAGATGCAGTAGGCCAAGAGCACCACCTTCAACGGAAGGTCGGCCTTCGTGGCCTGACCTTGGTGTCGCTTGGCTCCATTATCGGCTCAGGCTGGCTGTTCGGCGCCCTCGGCGCCGCGAAGCTGGCCGGTGGTGGCGGCTCGCTGCTGACTTGGATTTTCGGGGCGCTGGTGCTGTTGCTGCTCGCGCTCGTGCACGCGGAACTCGGATCGACCTACCCGGTCTCCGGCGGAACAGCGCGCTTCCCGTTCATGATTTTCGGCGGCATCGGCGGCTTCACCGGCGGGTGGATGGCGTTCATCCAGGCCGTGACGATCGCCCCGATCGAGGTTGAGGCTTCGCTGAGCCACCTTGAAGCCCGGTTCCCCGCGGGCTTCCACGTGTACGCCACCAACGGGACCCTTACCACCGCGGGCATCTTGTGGGGCTTGCTGTTCATGGCATTCTTCACGACGGTCAATGTCCTGGGCGTGAAGTGGCTCGCTGAGACCAACAGCATCGCGATGATCTGGAAGCTCCTGATCCCGACCATCACGATCTTCGCGCTGCTGTTCACCAGCTTCCACAGCGGCAACTTCACTGCGGGCGGCGGATTCGCGCCGACCGGTGCGCACGGCATCCTGGCCGCGCTCTCGGCCGGTGTCATCTTCGCTCTGGAAGGCTTCGAACAGGCGATCCAGATCGGCGGGGAGTCCCTGAACCCGCAGCGCAACATCCCGAGGGCGGTGCTGCTGGCCTTCGCCATCGGGACCGTGTTCTACCTGCTGCTCGCCATCGCGTTCGTCGGTGCCGTGCATCCCCATGACGTCGTGCACAACTGGCAGAACCCGCTGCCCAAGCTGGCCGCCCTTGGTCCGTACATCACGCTGACCACCCAAGCCGGCCTTGGCTGGCTGGCCACGCTGCTGACCATCGACGCCGTGGTGTCTCCTGGCGGTACCGGCCTGGTCTACCTCGGCACCTCGACGCGGCTCTCGTACGGCCTCGGTCGTAACGGCTACTTCCCGAGGATCATCAGCCGGATCAATTCGCGAGGCGTCCCCATCGTCTCGATCGTGATCTGCTTCGTGATCGGCATGCTGACCTTCTTGCCGTTCCCCGACTGGTACGGCCTGGTCGGCCTCATTACGTCGGCCACCGTCATCATGTACGCGATGGCGCCGCTGACGCTGACCGGGCTGCGGAGGCAAGATCCCAACCGGGAGCGCAAGTACAAGCTGCCCGCCGCGCCGGTGTTGTGCCCGCTCGCCTTCGTGCTGGCAAACATCATCGTCTACGTGTCCGGATACAGCACGCTCTTCTGGCTGGACGTGTTCATCGCGGTCGGCTTCGTGCTCTTCCTGGGTTACCAGGCGACCTTGCCAGCCGCAAAACGGACGGTTCTCAACCTCCGCTCCGGCTGGTGGATCTTGCCGTGGCTCGGCTCGCTGCTGGTGATCTCGTGGCTCGGCCGTTACGACGGAAACCCGCCCAAGGTGTTCGGCCTGACGCTGCTCGCATCGCAGCGCCTCGGCAACTGGTGGGACCTGCTCGTCGTAGCCGCGATGAGCCTGGTGATCTACTACATCGCCACCAACAGCGGTCTGTCGAACGAGCAGGTGCAGGAGGCTGTGGCCGAGGTCGAGACCGAAGCCTCGGCTGAGCTCGAGATCAACCTGGCCGGCTAACCCGGCTAGCCCGCGAAGCGCAGTCGAGGGCCGGTCCGTTAACGCGGACCGGCCCTCGCTGTCGTATTAGCCCTCTCGGCGCAGGGGAAAGAACCGGCCGAGCACACGGCCCTCGATTAGTTCCGGGCTGACCGCACCGAACCGGAAGCTGTCCGCAGTCCCCGCCTTCGGGTTGTCGGAGTTCAGCCACCAGCCGTCCCGCTCCCGCCAGGCCACCCGCTTGACGATCAGCGTCTGCGGCCGCGCTGGGTGCCTCGCTACCACGAGCTGACCCGGCTTGATCCGCACCGGCTGCCTTCGCCGCAGGCCGCGCCACACCAGCAGCCAATCCCCAGGCACCAGCGCCGGTTCCATTGACCGTTCGGCAACGGCGACACGCCATACCGGCCAATGCATGCGCCCCTCCGGGAGGGTAGAGACCTCAAAGCTGTACTGTCGGAACCCATATTCCAACGCTTCGAACACGAGAGAAGGACAACAACATGAGGCTGCTGGCCCGCGTGCTCGCGCCGAAGGCCACTGCGTTCGCGCACTGTGACCTTCCCTGCGGCGTCTACAACCCGGCCCAGGCCAGGATAGAGGCCGAATCAGTCAAGGCGATCTGCGAGAAGTACCAGGGGAACGCTGACCCTGAGTTCCGCGCCCGGGCGCTGCAGATCAAGGAAGAGCGGTCCGAGTTGGTCAAGCACCACCTGTGGGTGCTGTGGACCGACTACTTCAAGCCGCCGCACTTTGAGAAGTACCCGCAGCTCAACCAGCTCTTCAATGACGCCACCAAGCTGGCTGGAGCGGGCGGCACCAAAGGCAGCACCGACCCGGCCAAGGCCGACGCGCTGCTGGGCAAGATCGACGAAATCGCGGAGATCTTCACCGCCACAAAGCAAAGTTAATGCCTTGGGTTCGGTGCGGGCCTTGACGGCCCGCACCGGGCCAGAGGTAATGGTCTGCTAGGGGGCAGATCAGCAGGTCAGTACTCTCGGGGGGAAGTAATGGCCACGTCCGTTTCTGGCGCGACGCCGTCGTCGGCACAGAACCACTTGCACCGCGCCATCGGATTGCGCGCGCTCACGATGATCTCGCTTGGCTCGATCATCGGCTCCGGCTGGCTGCTCGGCGCGCTGACCGCGGCCAAGGTAGCCGGGGCAGCATCACTCGTATCTTGGGTCCTGGGCGGTGCGGTGCTTGCGCTGCTGGCCCTTGTCCACGCCGAACTCGGCTCGACCTACCCGGTCTCCGGCGGAACGGCGCGGTTCCCTTACATGATCTTCGGCGCGATCGGCGGCTTCACCGGCGGCTGGATGGCCTGGGTTCAGGCGGTCACAATCGCGCCGATCGAGGTCGAAGCGACGCTCGGATACCTCAACTCGCAATATCCGAGCCTGGACCTGATCAGGGCCAACGGCACGCTCGATGGCAAGGGCATCGCCCTCGGCGCCGGCTTCATGCTGCTGTTCACGGTGATCAACATCCTGGGCGTGCGCTGGCTGGCCGAGAGCAACTCGATCGCCACGTACTGGAAGATCCTGATCCCGACGATCACGATCTTCGCGCTGTTGTTCAGCGTGTTCCACACCTCGAACTTCAGCGCGGGCGGCGGCTTCGTCCCGTACGGATTCCACGGCATCTTCTCGGCGCTGCCGCTGGGCATCGTGTTCGCGCTCGAAGGCTTCGAGCAGGCGATCCAGGTCGGCGGTGAGGCCGAGAACCCGCAGCGCAACATCCCGCGCGCGGTGATCGGGTCCATGATCATCGGCACCGTGATCTACCTGCTGCTCGAGGTCGCTTTCGTCGGCGCGCTCAGCCCGTCCAACCTGCTGCACGGCTGGGCCGATCCGATCAAGGGCGTCGGCGCGTTCGGGCCGTACTCGACGCTGGCCACGACCGCCGGGCTCGGCTGGCTGTCCACGCTGCTGATCATCGACGCGGTGATCTCGCCGGCCGGAACCGGCCTGATCTACCTGGGCACGTCATCGCGACTGTCCTACGGACTCGGCCAGAACGGTTACTTCCCCAAGATCATCAGCAAGGTCAGCCGCCGGGGCGTGCCGGTGGTCTCGATCGTCATCTGCTTCGTCGTCGGGATGCTGACCTTCCTGCCGTTCCCGAGCTGGGCTGGCCTGGTGGGCCTGGTCACCTCGGCCACCGTGCTGATGTACGCGATGGCGCCGCTCTCGCTCGCGGGCCTTCGACGGACCGACCCCGACCGGCCGCGGCTCTACCGGCTGCCGGCCGCCGGGGTGCTCTGCCCGCTCGCGTTCATCTTCGCGAACTGCATCGTGTACTTCGCCGGCTGGAGCAACGTTTTCTGGCTGTACATGTTCATCGTGATCGGGATCATCGTCTTCGGCATCTATCAGCTGTCGATCCCGGCCCACCGGCGCACCGAGATCGAGTGGCGGTCGGCGTACTGGGTGCTGCCCTGGCTGCTCGGCCTTGGCATCATCTCCTGGCAGGGGCAGTACACTTCGGCCACGACCACCGTGTTCGGCCTCACGCTGAACCCGACGCTGCGGATCGGCCAGTGGTGGGACCTCGGCCTGATCGCGATCTTCAGCCTGGCGATCTACTACTGGGCGGTCTACAGCGGGATGCCGCGCGAGAAGGTTCAAGAGGCCGTGGAGAGCGTCGAGGCCGAAGCCTCGGTGGAACTCGCCGCGCCGCTGACGTGAACCGGCCGATTGAAGCCGATAGGCTGGCTCGCCGCTGCGTGAGCCAGGGCAGGTCCCAGATCAAGATAAATTGCAAGGAGACGTTGACTCCTGCAGTGACGAAAGAACAGGTATCAGCCGTTGTTGGAGGGGCGAACACTGGCATGACCGATAAAGGAACTACTTCCCGGATAAGTGAAATGAGCGACCTAGGCCAAGTTGGACCGCATCAGGTGATCGCAGCCGACCCGGTGCTCGCTGCCCCGGTCAGGACAGCGCCCGCCGGTCTGGGCGACGGCGAGGCCAGCGACCGCGTCACGGTCAAGATGCCCGCGGACGGCGCCTACCTGTCCGTACTCAGGACCGCGACCGCGGGCCTGGCGGCCAGGCTGGACTTCACCCTCGACGAGATCGAGGACATGCGCATCGCCGTGGATGAAGCCTGCGCGATGCTGCTCACCCAGGCGATCCCTGGCAGCAACCTTGAATGCACGTTCCATCTCGGTCAGGATGAGATGACTGTCTCGGTTTCTGTTCGTTGCCTGGCTCCTCGGGTGCCCGCTGGCGACACGTTCGCGTGGACGGTGCTTTCTGCCCTGGCAGGCAGCGTCGATGCCCAGGTCGGACCTGGCGACGTGCTCACGATCGTGCTACGGAAGTGTCGTGACTCATCGAGGTCGGTATGACGGGGGAAGTTGAGGTCGCTTTGACCGAAGAGTTCGAGACGATAACCGCTGAACCTGCTGGGGGGCAGGCGATCGGTGCCGCCGATGAGGTCTTGGCCGTCGCCGGTCTGATCAGCGCTGAACTCGAGGAAAAAGAGTCCCCCGCAGAGCAGCTCTCCGGCGCGATCAGGATCCAGCACGCGGTGCGTGATCGCGGCCACGCCAGGGATCTGTTCACCCGGCTGTGCGAGTTGCCTCAGGGTGACCCAGAGCGGCTCCGGATCCGCGGCGAACTCGTCGAGCTGCACCTGCCGCTGGTCGAGTACCTGGCCAGGCGGTTCCGCAATCGCGGCGAGTGGCTCGACGACCTCACCCAGGTCGCGACCATCGGCCTGATCAAGTCGATTGACCGTTTCGACCTGGGCCGGGGCGTGGAGTTTTCCACCTACGCGACCCCGACGATCGTCGGCGAGATCAAGCGCCACTTCAGGGACAAGGGCTGGGCGGTGCGGGTGCCGCGCCGGCTGCAGGAGCTCAAGCTGGCGCTGACCAAGGCGATCGGAGATCTGGCCCAGCGGCTCGGCCGGGCGCCGACGGTCGCCGAGCTCGCCGCGCACCTGTCGATGAGCGAGGAGGATGTGCTCGAGGGCCTTGAGTCCGCGAACGCCTACTCCACGGTCTCGCTGGACGCACCGGACTCCGGCGACGAGGACGCGCCGGCCGTCGCCGAGTCGCTCGGCATGGTCGATGAGGCGCTCGAGGGCGTGGAGTACCGGGAGTCGCTCAAGCCGCTGCTCGAACGACTGCCACCGCGGGAGAAGCGGATCCTGCTGCTGCGCTTCTTCGGCAACATGACGCAGTCGCAGATCGCCACTGAGCTCGGCATCTCGCAGATGCACGTGTCCAGGCTGCTCGCCAGGACGCTGACTCAGCTGCGCGAAGGGCTGACCGGGGACGACTGATCAGTCCCGCGGGGGGACCCGGGGGGTCCTCCCCCCTGGTCGGCAAAGGCCCTGATGCTGGGCGGAACCAGCAGCAAGATGAAACCGCCGACGCACAGCACCAGGGCCGGCACTCCCCATAGGTAGCGCGCGCCCTGCACCAGGTAGATCCCGATGATCCCGGTGAACAGCTGGGTGAGCAGGGCGGGCGTCCGGCTCCAGCGCCTGGCCCTGGCCAGGCCGTAGGCCACGAAGCCAAGCGCGATCGCGGCACCGATGCCGATCAGGGTGATCGCGATCCCGCTGGCGTTCTGATACGACTTGCCCTGGAGCGTGGCGATTCCGGCGAGGACGGCGGCGATCAGGATGCCGATCACCTCGACGCCTTCGACCACGGCGGCGGCCATCAAGGTGGGGGTACTTACGTCGGCTGCCGGGCCGGGATCGGCGGCCGCAGGCGGACGCCCGTTCACTTGCTCGCCGGCAGCGGCGCTAGCCTGAGCGCGTGCGCGCGCTTTTGATCGTGAACCCACGTGCTACCTCCACGACCCGGCTGCGCCGGGATGTCATCGCATCGGCCCTGGCGTCCGCCGTCAAGCTCGAAGTCGTAGAAACACGCTACCGGGGTCACGCCAGCACCCTGGCGGCAAGTGCACGCAATGAGGGTTTCGGGCTGGTGCTGACCCTCGGCGGCGACGGAACCGTCAACGAGGCGGTCAACGGCATGCTGAGCGTAACGCAGCCGGATGACGCCGAGGGGCAGGCGGTAGCTGAGGGGCTGACGGTAGCTGAGCGGCCCGCAGATCGGCCGACGGCGGCCGAACTCCCGGCCCTGGCCCCTATCCCCGGCGGCAGCGGAAACGTCTTCGCCGGGGCGCTCGGGCTGCCCAGGGACTCCGTCGACGCGACCGGTCACATCCTGAAGGCCCTCGAAGAGGGCCGGGAACGCACGATCGGCCTCGGGAACGCTGATGGCCGGTATTTCACGTTCAACTCCGGGCTGGGACTCGACGCGGAGGTCGTCCGGGCCGTGCAAGGCCTTCGGGCGCACGGACGGCAGGCATCGACCTCGCTCTACCTGCGGCTGGCTTTGCGCCAGTTCTACTCCCAGACCGATCGCAGCCACCCGGCGATCAGGATCGAGGTTCCCGGCGGCCGGTCGGAGGGACCCGTGTTCCTGGTGATCGTCTCCAACGCGGCGCCGTGGACCTATCTGGGCGACCGCGAGGTGAACGCCAACCCGCGGGCGCGGTTCGACGCCGGCCTTGACGTTTTCACGCTGCGGCACATGTCCTCATTCAGCACGCTTTATGCGCTCAGCCAGATGCTGACCACGAAAGGCGGCGAGCTGCACGGCCGCCGCATCCTGGCGCTGCACGACCAGCCGTCACTGACGCTGCGCGCTGACCGCCCGGTGGCCTTTCAGATCGACGGTGAGTACGTCGGCGAACGTGAGCTAGTGAGGCTCAGTTCGGTACCGAACGCGCTCCGCGTGATCGCCTGAAACGTCACACCTCGCACCGATCTGCACCACGCATTCGCATCCGTTATGGTGCGAATCAGGCAAAGGGCTACACCAGCCGGTCTGAGCACCGTACCCGGCGCACAGGCCATGCCCGAGATGTGACTCATCTGACACCGAAATCCGGCCTAACCTTTGCCCCTGGGTCTTGCGCTTGATCGAATAACTTGGGAGGGTTGTAACGCTCCTGGCTGGTAGTGAGTACGCACGCGCTGGCCAGGCGGGCGATGTCTGCGCGGGCGCTGTCCACGGGGGCGTGGTCTGACAGTGAGTGCGGGACCGGCTGGGAAGTTGAGTCCCGTACAGCGGTAAATAGGTTCGCTTTTGAAGCGGACCTTACATACGGCATAGCTCGTGAATTCGTTCACAAGCGCGACGGAGGCGATGGGTCCTGGACGGACCTGTCGGCACTCATAGAGGAGTGTGGACCGCATGGACTGGCGTAACTACGCCGCCTGTCGTGACGTCGATCCGGAACTGTTCTTCCCGATCGGGAACACTGGTCCCGCGCTGCTCCAGATCGACGAAGCGAAGCAAGTGTGCGCTCGCTGCAAGGTAACAGAGGCTTGCCTGCAGTGGGCGCTCGAAAGCGGCCAGGACGCCGGTGTCTGGGGCGGTCTGGGCGAAGACGAGCGGCGCGCACTGAAGCGGCGGACCAAGGTCGGAGTCAGCGCCTGAGGTTAGTTATCCCGACCAGGCCGAAGTTGCGTTGGCCCGGGGCGACGCCCGGAACCCCCGCACTGTGCTGGCCCGGGGGGCGACCCCCGGAACCCCCGCACTAAGTGGCCTGGTCGGCGGGCGGCAGCGGCAACTCTAGCCGCACGATAGTGCCGCCCTCTGGCCGTCCGGAGATGTCGAGCTTCCCGCCAAGCTCGCTGACCGCGAGGGTCCTGACGATCTGCAGGCCGAGGCTCGTAGCCGATTCCAGATCGAAGTCCGCCGGGAACCCGACGCCGTTATCGGCCACCGTCACCATCAGTTGCCGGCCGTTCCTGATCGCCGTCAGCTCCAGCGTCCCGCTAGCCCGGCCGCCCGGCTTGGACAGTCCGTGCTGCACCGCGTTGTGCAGCAATTCGGTGAGCACGAGCGCCAGCGGCGTCGCGACCGGCGCGGACAGCGCACCAAACCGGCCCGCGAGCACCGGCGTGACCCTGGCCTCAGGAGCCGACAGCTCGCCCGCCATCGCCGCGATCCGGCGGACCACGTCGTCGAACTCCACCACCTCACCGCTGGCCTGCGACAGCGTCTCGTGCACCAGCGCGATCGACCCGACCCGCCTGACCGCCTCCTGCAGCGCTGAGGACGCCTCTGGCACCCGCATCCGGCGGGCCTGCAGCCGGAGCAGCGCGGCCACGGTCTGCAGGTTGTTTTTCACCCGATGGTGGATCTCGCGGATCGTGGCGTCCTTGGTGATCAGCTCCCGTTCCCGGTGCCTGAGCTCGGTCACGTCCCTGATCAGGATCAGCGCGCCGGCTGATCCGCCGCTCACGATCAGCGGGATCGTGCGCAGCTGGACCACGGTTCCGTTCGCCTCGACCTCGGTCTCCATGTGGGCCCGGCCGCTGGCCGCGAGCATCAGCGAGTCGTCGATCGGCATCGCGGGAGCGCACAGCCGGGCGGTCAGCGGGCCGAGCTCGCGGCCGGTCAGGTCCGCGGTCAGGCCGAGCCGCCGGTAGGCCGACAGCGCGTTCGGGCTCGCGTAGCTGACCTTGCCCGAGCGGCCGAGCCTGATCATCCCGTCGTTGACCCTGGGCGACTGCACCAGAGCCGGTGAACTGCCCGGCCCGGGGAACAGGCCCGCCGCGATCATCTGAGCCAGGTCATCGGCCGAGTTCAGGTAGGCCAGATCCATCCGGGACAGGGCACGCGCCGATTCGAGGTTGGTGGATCGCTCAAGGACCGCGATCACCCGGCCGACCCGGCTGACCGGGATCGTCTCGTGCCGGACCGGCACCCCCCGGTGCCACTCGGGGTCACCCTCCCGGCAGATGCGGCCTTCCTGCACGGCCGCCGCGAGCAGCGGCTGCTTGACCGCCGCGATCACGCTGCCGACCCGGTCCTCAGGGAACGCGGTCGGCCCGGTCGTGGGCCTGACCTGAGCCAGCGCGATCCAGCACGCCTCCTCCGGCAGCTGCGCCCACAGCGTCAGGTCAGCGATCGACAGATCGGAAAGCAGGTCCCAGTCCGACACCAGCGCGTGCAGCCACTCAAGGTCCCCAGCCACGATCTGAGCCCGGCGGGCAAGGTCATTGAGCGTGGGCATTAGCACATCATCGCATGCGCCTTACCGCCTGGTAACGTCACCGCATGGCCCCTGCACCCAACCGCAAGATCGTCACTCACGGCGGCGCGCAGGCGGTCGCCGCCGCCCGCGCCCATGGCGTCAAGACCATGTTCACGCTGTCCGGCGGGCACATCTTCCCGGTGTACGACGGGGCGGTTAACGCCGACCCGCCGATGACGATCACCGATGTCAGGCATGAGCAGACGGCGGTGTTCGCGGCCGAGGCGACGGCCAGGCTGACCAGGACACCGGGCTGGGCGGTGCTCACGGCCGGGCCGGGCGTGACCAACGGGATCAGCGCGATCACGACCGCGCACTTCAACGGATCTAGCGTCGTGGTGCTCGGCGGCCGGGCGCCTGACTATCGCTGGGGCTCGGGCAGTCTCCAGGAGTTCGACCATCCGGCACTGCTCGGGTCGATCACTAAGCGGGCCTGGACCGAGCACGACCCGGCTAAGGTCGGGCAGTCGGTCAGCGCGGCGTTCGACCTGGCCTCGGCCCGGCACCGCGGGCCTGTGTTCCTCGACGTGAGCCTGGAAGCGCTGTTCGGCTCGCCGCCGACCCCCATCCCCGAGCCCGCGCCATCAGCGCAGCCCCCCGACACCGGCCCCGACGATGAGCAGATAGCCAGCATTGCCCAGCTTCTAGCTCAGGCCCAGCGACCGGTCCTGGTCCTAGGTTCCGACGTCTGGATCGACGGCGCCGAGAACGAGGCCCGCGCGGCCGCCGGGGAACTCGACCTGCCCGTCATCGCCAACGGCCAGGGCCGCGGCATCCTGCCGGCCGGCCACCCCCTCCTGATGACCAGAGCGCGATCGACCGCCTTCGGCGAAGCGGACCTGGTGATCGTCGTCGGAACGCCGCTCGACTTCCGGCTGGGCTACGGCGAGTTCGGCGGCAAGAACGGCGCCCCGCAAGCCAAGGTCGTCCACGTCGCCGACGCCCCAGACCAGGTCGCCAAGCACGTCGACCTTGCCGGCCAGGCAGCAGGCCCGCTCAAAGCTTTCTTCCAAAAGCTTGTAAATACCGCGCAAGGCGCCGACCTTAAGCGGGCATGGCGCACCGAATGGCTGCCCAGGCTGACCGCAGCCCGAGACCGCGCGGCGGCCGGCGACCAGGCGCTGCTGGACAGCGATGCCGATCCGATTCACCCGATGCGGATCTACGGAGAACTCACCCAACTCCTAGAAGGCGACGCCGTCGTGATCGGCGACGGAGGCGACTTCGTCAGCTACGCGGGCAAGTACGTCGAGCCGAGCCAGCCGGGCGGATGGCTCGATCCGGGGCCTTACGGGTGCCTTGGCACCGGGCTCGGGTACGCGATCGCGGCCCGCGTCGCGCGGCCGTCGGCGCAGGTGGTGCTGCTGCTTGGGGACGGGGCGAGCGGGTTCTCGCTGATGGACGTCGACACCTTGGTGCGGCACCGGCTGCCCGTGGTAATGATCTGCGGTAACAACGGCATCTGGGGCCTGGAGAAGCACCCGATGCAGGCGTTGTACGGCTATGACGTAGCCGCCGACCTGCAGCCGGAATGCCGCTACGACCAGGTCGTCACGGCGCTCGGCGGTGCCGGTGAGCTGGTGACGAAGCCTGGGGAGATCGGGGCGGCGCTGCGGCGGGCGTTCGACGCCGGGGTGCCGTACCTGGTCAATGTCGCGACCGACCCGGCGATCGCCTACCCTCGGTCGACTACGGGCGTCTAGCCGGCCCCGGCCTTGCGCAGGAACTGCTCGGCGTCGACCAGCACCCGCTGGACGGTCCCGCCCCCGATCACGGCTTCATCGTCGGCGCCAGGACCGTACGCGATGAATCCGAAGAACAGCTTGCGTCCGGTGATCTCGACCAGCTCGGCCCTGACTTCGACCTGGGTGCCGAGCGGGCTCGGCTTGCGGTGCTCGAGCGAGACGGCGGAGGCGACCGTCGTCTGGCCCGCTGGCAGGACCGGAGCGACGGCGGCCACGCAGGCGGCCTCGGCCAGCGCCAGCAGCCTGGGCGTGCCCAGCACGGGCAGGTCTCCGCTGCCGAACGCGATCGCCGTGTCGTCCTCGCCGACCTCGGCCGTTACCGTGGCCTGCAGGCCAACCGTCAGGCTGACCGCGCTCATTCGATGACTGCGATCAGGTCGCCTTCCTGGATGACGTCACCCTCGGCGACCGCGAGCCGGGCGAGCTTGCCGCTGCCCTCGGCGAGCACCGGAATCTCCATCTTCATCGACTCAAGAATCACCAGCGTGTCGCCGTCGGCCACGGAGTCGCCCTCGACCGCGACGACCTTCCACACATTGGCGACCATCTCCGCGCGGATCTCGGTCACGCGCACCTCCCTGGCTTAGCGGCGCCCGTTACGGGCGCAGATGGCTCACGATAGACGTGTCATAGTCTCCACTGCCGAACTGCGCGCTATTCAGCAGATCGACATGAAATGGAAGATTCGTCTTCAGTCCGGCGATCGCGAACCCGGCGACGGCCTGGATGGCCCGGGCCAGTGCCTCGTCCCTGGTCGCCCCGTGGGTGACCAGCTTGGCCAGCAGCGGGTCGTAATACGGCGTCACGACGTTGCCGGCGGCATACCCGGCGTCCACTCGCACGCCAGGCCCGGCCGGCTCATCCCACTGCGTGATCGTGCCTGGGCTCGGCAGGAAGCGGACTGGGTCTTCGGCATAGACCCTAAGTTCAAGAGCACAGCCATTTGGTTGAAAGCTTTGCGCGGGAATGTTCGCGGCGAGGCCATCAGCGATCAGGAACTGCTGCTCTACCAGGTCGATTCCGGTGACCATCTCAGTGACCGGATGCTCGACTTGCAGCCGGGTATTCATCTCAAGGAACACGAAGTCGCCGGTCTGGGTGTCGACTAGGCACTCCACTGTCCCGGCACCCCGGTAGCCGACGGCCTCGCCGGCCCGGATCGCGGCTTGGAACATGCGCTCTCTGAGCTCTGGGCTGACCCCTGGCGACGGTGTCTCCTCGGCGACCTTCTGGTGGCGGCGCTGGACCGAGCAGTCCCTTTCGCCGAGCGCGATCACCTGGCCGTCGGCGAGGCCGAGGATCTGGATCTCGACGTGCCTGGCTGAGCTGATGTAGCGCTCCAGCAAGATGGCCGGGCTGGCGAAGAACCGCTCCGCCCGCGATCTCGCCGTCTCGAACCCCTTGCGCAGCTGCTCGGGATCAAGGGCCACGCTCATGCCGATGCCGCCTCCGCCGGCGGCGGCCTTGATCATGACCGGGTAGCCGATGGTTTCCGCTCGTCGGAGGGCCTCGTCTACGTCCTGCACCGGGTCCTGGGTGCCGGCGGCTACGGGGACGCCGGCGGCCTGCATGAGGTTGCGGGCGCGGATCTTGTCACCCATCTGGTCGATCGCGTCGGGCGGCGGGCCGATCCAGGTCAGGCCCGCGTCGATGACCTGCTGGGCGAAGTCGGCGCTCTCGGCCAGGAAGCCGTAGCCCGGGTGGATCGACCGCGCGCCGGTCTGCTTCGCGGCGGCGAGGATGGCGGGGACGTTCAGGTAACTGTCTTTGGCCGGGGCCGGGCCGATGCTGACGGCCTCGTCCGCTTCGGCGACGTACGGCAGGCCGGCGTCGGCTTCTGAGTAGACGGCGATGGCCCGGACACCCAGGCGACGGGCCGTCCTGATCACGCGGCGGGCGATCTCGCCCCGGTTCGCAATCAATACCGAATCTGGCACGCCGGCCACCCTATCGCTCCCCGGGCTGGGCCGGAGAACCAGAGAGTCGGATGGTCGGCCGCCTGCAATTCTCCCGGTCAAACTTCCGGTCAAAGCGACGACGACCGCGTGCGGCGGTTCGTGCACCAGTCCGTCGAACCAGTCGACCGGCACGGTACTGGCCGTGTCCGGGGGCAGCGTGACCCTGTCGGCCGCTAACACGACCAGCTCTTCCCAGGACTGGACGCCCGAGCAGGAAGGGAGCGTCGCGAACGCGGTCGCCGCCGGGGTGCTGGCTCCCAAGCTGAACCTGCTGTACAGCACGGACCCGGTGATCGAGCTCCAGACCGCACCTAACGGAGTCCCCTCCGACAACTGCCTGGCCGACCAGTTCACCACGCCGCTCACCTCAACCCAGGCGCCGTTCTTCGCCCCGACCCTGACCGTAGGGACCGCGCAGTGCGGGACCACGGCCGCCACCTTGTGGATCGTGGACGCGAGCAACGAGGCCAATGGCTTCACCGACCTGATCAACGCCGGCTACGAAACCGCATTCAGCTTCGGCGCCCCGGACAACTCCACCGCCCTGAACTTCACCGGCCAGTTCGCCGAGCCCGCCGTCCTGACGGTCAACAGCAGCGGCAAGGTCGTGCTCGCCCCGCTCAGCCAACTCGGCGCCACCGTCTCCCCCACTCAGATGTGGGCCTCCTGGTCAGCGCCGGCGCAGGCCTTCCTGCGGACGGCGGTCCAGACCGCGCACCGCAAGCTGGCCGCCAAGTCCGGCTGACCGTGCGACCGTCCCCAGGCCGAGGCCTGGCGACGGTCTTCCAGTAACGCATGTGTGTCCCCGCCGGGCACCGGCCTGGCGGGTGCTGCCCCGGCCCCTGCGGAGGTAACCGATGCTCTCCCGTACGCTGCCTGTTCTCCGGCGCCGATGGCGCCTGTCCGTCACGGCGATGTCAGTG
>DASYAT010000048.1:0-23792 GCA_036501205.1 Streptosporangiaceae bacterium
TTTTCGATTCGGATGAATATGCGGTTTCATCTGGTTTGTCGGGGATGAATATGCGCATTCATCCCCCGGAGGTTGCAAATCGGGTTCGGTGCATCAGGGTTTCCGGATCCGGGGTCACATTGGCGGGCTGGCTGCCGGTCAGGTGCACCGGAGCCTCTCTGGTGCAGTTCCGTCCCCGGAAGCCGCTACACCGCTGCCTCCCTGGTGCAGCCCTGACTGCACCGTTGCTCACCTGGTGTAGCTGCTTCCCGGGAAGCAACTACACCACCGAGGCTCCGGTGCAGTTCCCCCGCAGCCTCACCGGGGCGGCGGCGGCCGGCTCCGGCAAAGCCCGCGGTGCTACTCCCGCTCAGGTGCCGGCCTCACACGTGCACACAACCCGATGACCTACAGATCCTGGATGAATATGCGCATTCACCTGTTTCGTAAATGATCTCGACCACGTGAATGGGCTTGGAGTTGCACTTGCGACTGATGTGACCATTGGGAAGGCCGCCAGCCGGGCCTATGCTGCCGCTGTCAGTTCGTCCGGGCCCGTCGCGCGGCCCGAGGCCGGTCCTCCAGCCGCGCGCGCCGCCGCAACTCCGCCCACAAATCACCGACCTGGCGGTCAAGCTCGCTCAGCGAAGCCGAGTTGTCGATCACGAAGTCCGCGATCGACAATCTCTTCTCCCTGCTCGCCTGCGCGCCCATCCTGGCCTCGGCCTGCTCCTTGCTCATCCCGCGCAACCTGGTCAGCCGGTCCAGCTGAAGCATCGCGGGCGCGTCGACGACAACCACCAGATCGTAGTTGCCGGCCAGATCGTTCTCGGCAATCAGCGGCACGTCGTGGACGACAATCGCGTTCGCGTCGGCAGCAGCCGAGGTCTCCAGCTCGACCATGCGCTGGCCGACCAGCGGATGCACGATCGCGTTGAGCTGGCCGAGCTTCTCCTTGTCAGCGAACACGATTTCGCCGAGCCGCTCCCGGTCCAGCGAGCCGTCTGCCTGCCGCAGCGCCTCGCCGAACGTTGCGATCACCCGGTCAAGCCCGGGCGTGCCGGGCCCGACGACCTCCCTGGCGATGGCGTCGGCGTCGATCAGTACGGCACCGTGGGTGACAAGCCGGCGCGAGACCTCGCTCTTGCCCATGCCGATGCCGCCGGTCAGCCCTACCCTGAGCATCTCAGCTCACTTCCCTGGATTGGCTGTGCTTGCTGACATAGTGCGGTCCGCGGACGGCATCCGCGGACCGCGCTGCACATGATCATGGCGGGCTACCCGCGATCTCGCCAGGTAAGCCCGCCATGTTCGTGGCTAGCTGATGGTTGTCAGTTGCGCCCGTGATTAGTTGCGCCTCTGGTTAGTTACGACCGCCCGAGAGCTTCTCACGCAGCGCCGCGAGCGCCTCGTCAGAGGCGAGCGCACCGCCACCCGAGTCCTCGGAGTCATCCGAGCCCGACGTATGCGTGCTCGCGGCATCCGGGTCGTCGGCGTCCTCGCCCTCGGCCTTGCTCCGGGCCTCGGCGACCTGGCGCTGGTGTGCCTCGAACCGGGCGCGGGCCTCGGCGTACTGCCGCTCCCACTCCTCGCGCTGGGCTTCGAAGCCTTCCAGCCACTCGCCCGACTCCGAGTCGAACCCGTCTGGGTAGACGTAGTTGCCCTGCTCGTCGTAGGTGGCCGGCATGCCGTACAGCGTCGGGTCGAAGTCGTCGCCGGTGATCTCGCCGGTCTGGCCCTCGTTGGCCTGCTTGAGAGACAGGCTGATCCGCCGCCGGTCCAGGTCGATGTCGATGATCTTCACGAAGATCTCGTCGCCCACCTGAACGACCTGCTCGGGGATCTCGACGTGCCGGTCCGCGAGCTCGGAGATGTGCACCAGGCCCTCGATGCCCTCCTCGACCCGGACGAACGCGCCGAACGGCACCAGCTTGGTGACCCGCCCAGGCACGACCTGGCCGATCTGGTGCATCCGCGCGAACTGCTGCCACGGGTCTTCCTGGGTGGACTTCAGGGACAGCGAGACGCGCTCGCGGTCCATGTCCACGTCCAGTACCTCGACCGTGACCTCCTGGCCGACCTCGACAACCTCACCCGGGTGGTCGATGTGCTTCCAGGACAGCTCGGAGACGTGCACCAGTCCGTCCACGCCGCCCAGGTCAACGAAGGCACCGAAGTTCACGATCGAACTCACGACGCCCTTGCGGATCTGGCCCTTCTGGAGCGTGTTCAGGAAGTTCTGGCGGACCTCGGACTGGGTCTGCTCAAGCCAGGCCCGGCGGGACAGGACCACGTTGTTGCGGTTCTTGTCCAGCTCGATGATCTTGGCTTCGATCTCCTTGCCCACGTACGGCTGCAGATCGCGGACCCTGCGCATCTCCACCAGCGACGCCGGCAAGAACCCGCGCAGCCCGATGTCCAGGATCAGCCCGCCCTTGACGACCTCGATGACCGTGCCGGTGACGACGCCGTCCTCGTCCTTGATCTTCTCGATCGTGCCCCACGCCCGCTCGTACTGAGCGCGCTTCTTGGACAGGATCAGCCGACCTTCCTTGTCCTCCTTCTGCAGGACAAGAGCCTCGATGTGATCGCCGGTCTTGACGACGTCATTCGGATCAACATCATGCTTGATCGACAGTTCTCTGGACGGGATCACGCCCTCGGTCTTGTAGCCGATGTCGAGAAGAACCTCGTCCCGATCGACCTTGACGACTGTCCCGTCGACAATGTCGCCGTCGTTGAAGTACTTGATGGTCTCGTCGATCGCTGCGAGGAAGGCTTCCTCAGAACCGATGTCGTTAACGGCAACCTGGGGAATCGAGGTGGCCTGCGTGCTGCTGGTCGTCATGTGTGAATGGGCTCCGGATGCGGACAGGGTCTGGTTTGGCGCGCAGTGCACAGCGCGTCCGACATGATAGCTGGAGTGC
Organism: Streptosporangiaceae bacterium; assembly: GCA_036501205.1. Classification (GTDB taxonomy): domain Bacteria; phylum Actinomycetota; class Actinomycetes; order Streptosporangiales; family Streptosporangiaceae; genus Chersky-822. The sequence goes on from DASYAT010000048.1 coordinate 2,907, forward strand.
CCTGGTAAGGAACACCGGCTGGGCTACAGACTCCCGTCGGTGCCTTTCCATGGCCGGACTGCGTGAGATCACAACGCATCGATCAGCTTATGAGAACCTGGCCGAGCGGTCAATCGGGGTTCACGACTCCGAGTCGCCCGGCTACCTGGTGTTTGCCCTGCTCTCACCTTGCGTACAGCAGCCGGCAACCCACTGTGTCCAGCGGCCGCATCGGGTCTCAATGCGCGGCTTCCGCCCAGCTCCCGCCAGTTCCCATCGACACATCGAGCGGCACCGTCATAGTGAACGCACCGCCCATGGCTGTCCTGACTAGCTCGCTGAGCTGGTCAAGTTCGCCCGGCGCGACCTCGAACAAAAGCTCGTCGTGGACCTGCAGCAGCATCCGCGAAGTCAGCCCGCTGGTCGCCAGCGCATCATCGACCGCCAGCATGGCGACCTTGATGATGTCGGCCGCCGAGCCCTGGATCGGGGCGTTCAGCGCCATCCGCTCTGCCATTTCCCTGCGCTGCCGGTTGTCAGAGGTCAAATCGGGCAAATAGCGCCTGCGGCCCAGGATCGTCTGGGTGTACCCGTCCTGACGGGCCTGTGCGACCACGTCCTGCAGGTAATCGCGCACGCCGCCGAACACGCCGAAGTACTCGTCCATGTAGCCGCGGGCCTCAGTGGCCGGAACGTTGAGCTGCTGGGACAGCCCGTAGACCGATAGCCCGTAGGCGAGTCCGTAGTTCATCGCCTTGATCTTGCTGCGCAGGTCGCCGGTAATGTCCTCTGTCGGCAGGCCGAAAACCCGCGAAGCGGTCGCCGCGTGGAAGTCGTGGCCGGAGCCGAACGCGGACGCGAGCGCCTCATCGCCGGACAAGTGGGCCATGATCCGCAGCTCGATCTGGCTGTAGTCGGCCGTCAGCAGGCACTCATAGCTCTCGCCGACCACGAAGCCCTGCCTGATCCGCCGGCCTTCCTCGGACCTGATCGGGATGTTCTGCAGATTCGGATCGGTCGAGCTGAGCCGGCCGGTCGCCGCGATCATCTGGTTGTACGTGGTGTGGATCCTGCCGTCGGTACCGGCCATCGGGATCAGCGAGTCGACGATGCTCTTCAGCTTGGCCACGTCGCGGTACCTGAGCAGGTGCGCGAGCACCGGGTGCTCGGTCTGCGCCAGCAGGCCGGTCAGCGCCTCTGAGTCGGTCGTGTAGCCGGTCTTGATCCGCTTGGTCTTCGGCAGGCCGAGCTCGGTGAACAGCACTTCCTGCAGCTGCTTGGGCGACCCCAGGTTGAACTCGTGCCCGGTGGCGGCGTAGGCACCCTGCTCGGCCGCCTTGACCTCGGCGCCCAGGCTCGCTGACATCGACGCGAAATGCTCGATGTCAGCCGCGATCCCGGCGTGCTCCATCTTGGCCAGCACGGTGACCAGCGGCAGCTCGACGTCGGCGAGCAGCTCGCTGGCGCCCCGCCGGGCCAGATCGGCATCGAGCGCGTCCGCCAGCTCGGCGGTGGCGAGCGCGCGCTCGGCCAGCGCCATCGCGGCCTGCGCCTCCGCATCTTCGGCGTCCTCAGTGGCCATATCGAGCGTGAGCTGCCCCGAGGCCGTCTCGCCGGCATCGCCGAGCTGGTGCTTGGTGTAGCGCAGCGCCAGGTCAGCCAGGTCGAACGAACGCTGCCCGGGCAGCGCCAGATAGGCGGCCAGCGCCGTGTCGCTGGTCAGGCCGCGCAGCGCCCAGCCGCGCGAGGCCAGCGCGTGGATCGGCCCCTTCGCGTCGTGCATGGCCTTGGCGGCGGACTCATCACCAAGCCAGTCGGCCAGCGCCCGCTCATCGTCTTCGGTGAGCCGCACCGGGTCGATGAATGCCGCCGGGCTCGGCTTGTCCCCCTGCCCTACACCAGCTAGCGCCAGGCCGGTGAGGTTGCCGGTCCCGCGGCCCCAGGTACCGCTGGGCGCCAGCCCGATCCGGCCGCCATGCCCGTGCTCGGCGAGCCACGCCCTTACCTCATCAGGACCGAGCCGGGCCAGGTCCACGTCGAAGCCGCCTTCGGCCGCCGGCGAAGGCGGCGCCGTCAGCTGTCCCAGGATCCCGTTCGGGAGGGTCGAGTACAGCCGGTCGCGCAGCACCCGGAACTGAAGGGTGTCGAAGAGCTGATGGATCTGATCCCGGTCCCAGGGAACGGGGGCCAGGTCGTGCGGGCCGGCTTCGAGCGGCACGTCTCTGGCGAGCTCGGTGAGCCGCCGGTTGCGCAGCACGTTGTCTAGGTGCTCGCGCAGGTTGTCCCCGGCCCGGCCCTTAACCTGATCGACATTGTCAACCAATGCGCCCAGCGAGCCGTAGTCGGCGATCCACTTGGTGGCGGTTTTCTCCCCCACGCCGGGAATGCTGGGCAAGTTGTCACTCGGATCGCCGCGCAGCGCCGCGAAGTCCGGGTACTGCGTCGGGGTCAGCCCGTACTTGGCGAACACCGCCTCAGGGGTGAACCGGTTCATCTCGCTGATGCCGCGCACGGTGTACAGCACCGTGATGTCATCGTTGACCAGCTGGAACGCGTCCCGGTCACCGGTCACGATCAGCACCCGCATCCCGTCGGCCACAGCCTTGGTGGCCAGCGTCGCGATCACGTCGTCGGCCTCGAAGCCGGCCGAGGACAGCCAGCGGATGCCGAGCGCATCGAGCACCTCGAAGATCAGGCTCAGCTGACTCTTGAAGTCGCTGGGCGTCTCCTTGCGGGTCGCTTTGTACTCGACGTACTGCTCATGCCTGAACGTGGGCTCGCTCCGGTCGAAGGCGATGGCGACGTGCGTCGGTTTCTCATCGCGCAGGACGTTGATCAGCATCGCGGTGAATCCGTACACCGCGTTGGTCGGCTGACCCGTCGTGGTCGAGAAGTTCTCGATCGGCAGCGCGAAGAACGCCCGGTAGGCAACGGAGTGCCCATCTAGCAGCAAGAGCAGGTCGCGCTGGTCAGTGCCCTTTTGAGTTGCGCCCTCTGGGGCTTTGGTCTTGGGAGCCACCCGGTAATCCTAGTGGCCCCTACTGTCAGTGAACTGGTCTCTGAGCGAGCACTAAGCTGCCACGCGTGGTGGACATGACAGCGCAACCTGACCTGATCGCGCTCAATCGCGCGATCGCCAGCGGCGAGACGCTCGCCCAGCGGATGGGCATCAAGATCACCGAAGCGTCGCCGCTGCGGGTGGTCGGCACTATGCCGGTGGCTGGCAATACCCAGCCCTACGGGCTCTTGCACGGCGGCGCCTCGTGCGTGCTCGCCGAGACCCTCGGCTCGGTCGGCGCGGCGCTGCACGCCGGGGCGAGCAACTTCACCGTCGGCATCGAGATCAACGCCACGCATCATCGGGCCGCGCGCAGCGGCGAGGTGACCGGAGTCGCCACCCAGGTGCACGCCGGGCAGACGCTCGCGACCTACGACATCGTGATCAGCGATGACCGGGGCCGCCGGATCTGCACGGCCAGGCTCAGCTGCCTGCTGCGCAAGGCCGTTCCCGGCGGGCCGGTCGGCACCGACGACGACGCCGAGCGCAGCGACCGCTTCCCGCGGGACTGAAGCCCGCAATCGCGATGTTGGGGCGATAGCTGGCCGGGCGAAGCCGCTGCTAGCCGCCCGGTTCGGGCCGGCCGCACCGAACGGATGTTTGGCCCATACCGGCCTGGTAATGGCAGTGTCCGCACGCGGCCATGCGCTGCTCGCTACGGTGTTCCCCGGAGCTTGAAGGATTCGAGTAGAGAACGTGCCGACCTGGGGAAGGCCGACACGGCACCAAAGAATCCGCCAGCTCTGTACCGTCGCTGCGGCGCTGTAACCCACAGGGCCGCGGAGGGCGGCAGCAAGCGAGCGGGCGCCGGGTCTGCGCGGGGGGTAAAGACCTGGCCCCGCTCGCTTGCCTAAAAGCAGCCGTTACTTACTCTTTGGCCACATCCGGACCGGGCTCATTGGCCTCATCCTTGGTAATAGAGTGATCCGCGTGACTAGTCGGACTCTCCGGACTCGCGGCGGTGTTCCCCCCGTCCGCCCCCGGATCCTTGGCCGACTTAGCCGCGTTCTGGTGTTCGGCCAGGATCTCCTGGGCGAGCGCGCGCATGGTCATCCGGCGGTCCATCGAAGTCTTCTGGATCCACCGGAAGGCCTCGGGCTCGCTGATCCCGCGGCTCGCCTGCAGCACGCCCTTGGCCCGGTCGAGCAGCTTGCGCATCTCAAGCCGCTCGCGCAGATCGCCGACCTCCGCCTGAAGCGCGCTGACTTCCGCGAACCGGCTCACGGCGATATCGATCGCCGGGATCAAATCGGCCCGGGTGAAGGGTTTTACCAGGTAAGCCATCGCACCGGCGCTGCTGGCCCGCTGGACGAGGTCGCGCTGAGAGAAGGCGGTCAAGATGACGACGGGCGCCAGGCGGCGAGCTGTGATCTGCTCAGCCGCCGAGATGCCGTCGAGTATCGGCATCTTGACGTCCATGATCACCAAATCCGGCCGCAACTCGGCGGCCAACTTGACGGCGGCGTCGCCGTCGGACGCTTCGCCGACTACGACATAGGCGTCCTGACCTGGCTCCTCCAGCATCTCTTTGAGGTCAAGCCGGATCAACGCCTCGTCTTCGGCGATAACCACGCGGTAGGGAGTCTGGCTCACCCGCTGAAGCCTATCCATAGCCGCTACATTGAACAGATGCACGGCACGCCAGTCCGCGTTAGCGTGCTCTGTGCCAAGAGAGGAAGTACCGCCCGAGTTAGTACCCGCCCCGGTAGACCAACGGCAGAGTCAATGGCCTCAAAATCCATCAAGTGTGGGTTCGAATCCCACCCGGGGCACCTAGCAAGCGACATAAGTCAACGATAGCGGGCTTATGTCACAGATCGGCTATCACGGCTGGTGGCGGGCAGCTTCCCCGGCCGTGCGCGAGGCGTTCGGGCTCGGCTGGGAGTCATCGCCAGCCGGCACCGCAGCCGAGTTCGCTGGCTGCCGGCTACCACGCCGCCGGCCCGGCGCGACCAGGAGCGGCTCAGGGCCGATCCTGGCCCTGGTAGCGAAGAAGTAAGCGATGGCACCGGCCAGCACCGCGACCGCGACGAGTTCCTTGATCAGCACCACCGCATGGTGCTGGGGCCCGGTCAGCACGAACGGCTCGACCGCAAGCAGCCCGACGGCGTAACCGGCGATGCAGATGGCCAGCGCCCGGTCGCCGGTCAGGTTCAGCCGCGCGATCATCCTGATCAGCACCAAGCCGACCGCGACGTTCCAGATCGCCTCGTACAAGAACAGCGGCTGGAATGTCCCGAAATCCTGGTACCCGGCGACCCGGTTGGCCGGGGCAATCTGCACGGCCCAGAACACGCCGGACGGCGATCCGTACAAGCTCTGCGCGAACAGGTTGCCGAAAAAGCTGATCGCGGCGCCGATCGCGACTCCGGGCGCCGCCGCCACCAGAACCGGCCCGATCTCAAGATCGTGATAGCGGCACCACAGCCACGCGGCCACCACTCCGGCGATCGCCGCCCCTGGCAGGCCGAGCCCGCCGTCCCAGACCCTGAAGATCCCGACCCAGTCCCGGCCTTGCCCGAAATACCGCTGGTAGTCGACCGCGATCCGGTAGATCCGTGCCCCGACCAGCGCCGCCGGCACCACGACGGTCGCGAGGTCCACGATCGCCCACCGGCCCCCGCCAGCGGCCCGGTACCTGCGCTCGGCCAGCCACAGCAACGCCAGCACGCCAAGGACTACGCACAGCGCATATCCGTGCACGGTCGCCGGCCCGAGGTGCCAGACACCACTAACCGGGCCAGGCAGATAGGCAAGCGGAACGTAGGCGGCTGGCATGATCGAAGACGCTACCCCCGCCCCAGCCCTTTGGCCACTTCACCGCCGCCGACCCGTGCACGAGCCCCAAACGCCCCAAACCAGCTCTCACACCCGCAGCGGCGCCGCCGAGGCCGGGATCGCGACCGGCAACGCGGTCTGGCCGGCCAGGTACCGGTCCACCGCCGCTGCCGCTGACCGGCCCTCAGCGATCGCCCACACGATCAGCGACTGTCCCCGGCCCATGTCGCCAGCCACGAACACGCCGGGCGCCCCGGTGGCGTACTGATCGTCGCGCGGCACCCGGCCGCGCTCGTCCAGGCCGACGCCGAGTCCGGTCACCAGCCCGCGATCTTCCGCCCCGGTGAACCCCATCGCCAGCAGCACCAGCTCGCAAGCCAGCTCCTTTTCCGTGCCAGACCGCGGCACCGGGCGCCCGCCGCTCAGGTCGACCTCCGCCAGCCGCAGCGCCCGCACCCGACCACTCCCGTCGGCCAGAAACTCGTGCGTGGACACCGCGTATACCCGCTCGCCGCCTTCCTCGTGCGCACTGGACGTGCGGAAGGTCATCGGGTAGGTCGGCCAAGGCTGGCCTTCCGGACGCAGTTCAGGCGGCTGCGGCAGGATCTCGAGCTGGGTCACAGACGCGGCGCCCTGCCGCAACGCGGTCCCGAGGCAGTCGGCCCCGGTGTCGCCGCCGCCGATGATCACCACGTTCCTGCCCCGCGCCGAGATCGGCGATTCACCGGCCCCGCCCGTGCTGGTTTCAGCTATGGCCCGGTTCGCCAGCGGCAGGTACTCCATCGCCTGGTGGATCCCGTCAAGGCCGGCGCCGGGCACCGGCAGCCCGCGCGGCACCCGCGCGCCGCAGGCGAGCACGACGGCGTCGAAGTCGGCCCGCAGCCGTTCGACGCTCAGGTCCTCCCCCACCCTGACCCCGCACACGAAGACCGTGCCCTCGGCCCGAAGCTGGTCAAGCCGCCGGTCGAGCAGCCGCTTCTCGCATTTGAACTCGGGGATCCCGTACCGGAGCAGCCCGCCGGGCCGGTCATCGGCCTCGAACACCGTGACCGCGTGCCCGGCCCTGGTCAGTTGCTGAGCGGCCGCCAGTCCAGCCGGCCCGGAGCCCACCACTGCGACGCGCCGTCCGCCGGCCAGCGCGACCGGCCCAGGCGGCGCTGGCACCACCCAGCCCTCGGCGAACGCCCGGTCGATGATCTCGACCTCGACCTGCTTGATCGCCACCGGGTCCTCGTTGATTCCGAGCACGCAGGCCGACTCGCACGGCGCGGGGCAGAGCCGCCCGGTGAACTCGGGGAAATTGTTGGTGGCGTGCAGCCGCTCGATGGCTTCGCGCCAGTGCTGGCGCTGCACCAGCTCATTCCACTCGGGAATGAGATTGCCGAGCGGACAGCCGTTGTGGCAGAACGGGATGCCGCAGCTCATGCACCGCCCGGCCTGCGACTCTAGCTCGGCTGAATCAAAAGTGACGTATACCTCGCGCCAGTCCTGGATCCGGATGTCAACCGGCCGCCGAGCCGCTGTCCTTCTTTGGGTAGAAAGATTTGCGGGGGTTTGCTCAGCCATTCCTGATCGCCTCCGCCCCGGTGCCGGTCGCCGATTCGCCGACGTTCTTGGTCGCCGCCAGCACCCGCTTGTAGTCCCTCGGCATCACTCGGCGTAGGCGGCGTGCGGTGTCGTCCCAGTCATCGAGCAGCCCGGACGCGACCGCAGAACCGGTGCTGGCGTGATAACGGCCGATGAGCTCGCGCAGGTAGCCGGAGTCGGCCGCGCCGAGCGGCTCAAGGTCGGCCATTTCCGTATTGACCAGGCCTGGGTCGGGATCGAGCAGATAAGCGATCCCGCCCGACATTCCGGCCGCGAAGTTCCTGCCGATCCGGCCGAGCACGACCACCCGGCCGCCGGTCATGTACTCACAGCCATGGTCGCCTACGCCTTCGGTCACCGCGACCGCGCCCGAGTTGCGCACGCAGAACCGCTCGCCGACGACGCCGCGGAAGAACAGCTCCCCGCTCGTCGCGCCGTAGCCGATCACGTTGCCGGCGATGATCTGCCGGTGGGCGGCGAACGGCGCGGCCCGGTCGGGCACGACCACGATCCGCCCGCCGGACAGGCCCTTGCCGACGTAGTCGTTGGCGTCGCCGGTGAGTTCAATCGTGATGCCGCGCGGCAAGAACGCACCGAGCGACTGCCCCGCCGACCCGCGCAGGCCGACCAGGATCGTGTCGTCCGGCAGGCCCTCGCCGCCCCACCGCCTGGTCACCTCATAGCCGAGCATCGTCCCGACGGTCCGGTTCACGTTCCTGACCGGCAGGTCAAGGCGGACCGGGGTAGCCTCGGCCAGCGCCCCCTCGGCCAGCTGGATCAGCGTGTTGTCCAGCACCTCGTCGAGATGATGCTGCTGGGCCGTGACCCGCCGTCTGGCCGCGCCTTCTGGCAGCTCGGGCACGTGCAGCAGCGGCTCCAGGTCGAGATAGGACACGCTGGCATCGCCCGCCGGCCCCGCCGGCCTTAGCAGCTCGGCCTGGCCGACCGCTTCGTCCAGCGTCCGGAATCCGAGCTGCGCCAGGTACTCCCTGACCTCAGCCGCCACGAACTCGAAGAACTTGACCACGAAATCCGGCTTGCCGCTGAACTTCATCCGCAGCGCGGGATTCTGCGTCGCCACCCCGACCGGGCAGGTGTCCTGATGGCAAGCGCGCATCATCACGCAGCCGGAAACCACCAGCGGCGCGGTCGCGAACCCGAACTCCTCCGCTCCGAGCAGGGCGGCGATGATGACGTCCCGGCCGGTCTTGAGCTGGCCGTCGACCTGGATCACGACCCGGTCCCGCAGGCCGTTGCGCAGCAGTGTCTGCTGGGTCTCGGCGAGGCCGAGCTCCCACGGTGCTCCGGCGTGCTTGATGCCGGTCAGCGGGGCGGCGCCGGTGCCGCCGTCGTGACCGGAGATCAGGATCACGTCGCTGTGCGCCTTGGCGACTCCGGCGGCGATCGTCCCCACCCCGACCTCGGCGACCAGCTTCACCGATACCCGGGCCGCCGGGTTGGCGTTCTTCAGGTCGCTGATCAGCTGGGCCAGGTCCTCGATCGAGTAGATGTCGTGGTGCGGCGGCGGCGAGATCAGCTCGACGCCCGGTGTCGAGTTCCTGGTCTTGGCGATCCACGGGTAGGCCTTGTACCCAGGCAGTTGCCCGCCCTCGCCCGGCTTGGCCCCCTGCGCCATCTTGATCTGCAGGTCATCGGCGTTGACCAGGTACTCGCTGGTCACCCCGAACCGGCCGCTGGCCACCTGCTTGATCGCGGACCGGCGCAGGTCACCGTTGGCGTCCGCGGCGTACCGGTCGGCATCCTCGCCGCCCTCGCCGGAGTTGGACCGGCCGCCGATCCTGTTCATCGCGATCGCGAGCGTCTGGTGCGCCTCAGCCGACAGGGACCCGTACGACATCGCCCCGGTGCAGAACCGCCGGACGATCTCGCTGACCGGCTCGACCTCGTCAAGCGGGACCGCCGGACGCGCCGGCGCGGCATCCGCCTCCTCATCGACGCCCCGGATCCGCAGCAGTCCGCGCAAGGTCATCCGCCGGGCCGACTGGTCGTCGATCTCGCTGCTGTACTGCCGGAAGACGGCCTGCTGTCCCGACCGGGTCGCGTGCTGCAGCCGGAATACCGCTTCGGGGCTGAACAGATGCGGTTCGCCGTCACGGCGCCAGGCGTACTCACCGCCGGAGGGCAAGCCGATCGACCCTGGCGAGGCCGGCCGGTCCGGGTAGGCGGCCTCTAGGCGGGCCAGAACGCTCGCGGCGATCTGGTCGTAGCCGATCCCGCCGAGCCGGGATGAGGTCCCGGCGAAGCACTCGTCAATGACCGCCGATCCGAGCCCGATCGCCTCGAAGATCTGCGCTCCGGTGTAGGACGCCACCGTCGACACGCCCATCTTGGACATGATCTTCATCAGGCCCTTGCCGAGCGCCTTGATCAGGTTCGCCGCGGCCTTGCGCCCGCTGACCCCGTCCAGCAGCCCGGACCTAGCCAGGTCCTGCACGGACTCGATCGCCAGGTAAGGGCAGACCGCAGCCGCGCCGTACCCGATCAGCAGCGCCACGTGGTGGGTCTCCCTGACGTCACCGGCCTCGACGACCAAGCCGACTCCGGTCCGGCTCTGGTCGGCGATCAGGTGGTGGTGCACCGCGCCGGTCAGCAGCAGCGACGGGATCGGCGCCCATTCGCCGGGCCCGGCCGAGCAGGCCCGGTCGGAGAGCACGATGATCTTGGCCCCGTCGTTGATCGCGTCGGTGACCTCGGCTCGGATCTCGGCCAGCCGGCCGCGCAGCCCTGCACCGCCGGACGCGGCGAGATACCTGCCGTCTACGACGTGCGCGGCGAAGCCGGGCAGGTCCCGGCCTTCGTTTATGTGAATGATCTTGGCTAGGTCGCTGCCGCTGAGGATCGGGTACGGCAGCACGATCTGCCGGCACGACGCCGGTCCCGGCTCGAGGATGTTGTACTCGGGGCCGGTCACGGTGCCAAGCGAGGTGACGACCTCTTCCCTGATCGCGTCCAGCGGCGGGTTGGTGACCTGCGCGAACTGCTGGCTGAAGAAGTCGAAAAGCTGCTGCGGCCGGTCCGAGAGCACGGCCAGCGGGGTGTCGTCGCCCATCGAGCCGATCGGCTCGGCGCCGGTCATGGCCATCGGGCCGAGCACGACCCGGCGCTCTTCCTCCGTATAGCCGAACAGCCGCTGAGCCGCGGCGAGCTCGGCGCTGTCTGGCAGCTCCCGATCACGATCAGGCAGGTCGTCCAGGTGCAGCAAGCCGGCGTGCAGCCACTCGTCGTACGGATGCCTGGCCGCCAGGTCGGCCTTGACTTCCTCGTCTTCGACGATCCGGCCCGCCTCGGTGTCGACCAGGAAAATCTTGCCTGGCTGCAGCCGTCCCTTGCGCACGATCCTGGCCGGATCGATGTCGAGCACGCCGACTTCGCTGGCCAGTACGACCAGGCCGTCATCGGTGACCCAGAACCGGCCTGGCCGCAGCCCGTTGCGGTCTAGCACCGCACCGGCCAGCGTCCCGTCCATGAACGCGATCAGCGCCGGACCGTCCCACGGCTCCATCAGGGAGGCGTGGAACCGGTAGAACGCCCGCAGCGCAGGCGGCATCTGCCGGTCGTTCTCCCAGGCCTGGGGGATCATCATGAGCACTGAGTGCGGCAGTGAACGGCCGCCAAGGGTCAGTAGCTCCAGGCAGGCGTCGAAGCTGGCCGAGTCGCTCTCGGCCTGGCCCACGACCGGGAGCAGCCGTTCGATCCCGGTGCCGTCGGCGGCGGCCGGAAACAGGCTGGTGGCCAGCATCGTCTCTCTGGCGCGCCACCAGTTCCGGTTGCCGCGGACCGTGTTGATCTCGCCGTTGTGCGCGATGAAGCGGAACGGATGCGCGAGCGGCCAGGACGGGAACGTGTTGGTCGAGAATCTCGAGTGCGCCAGCGCGAGCGCCGAGGTGTACCTCGGATCGGCCAGGTCCGGGTAGAACCGCTCCAGTTGCTTGGCGGTCAGCATGCCCTTGTACCCGATCGTGGCGGCCGACAGCGTCACGACGTAAATCCCGGCCTCGTGCTCGACTCGCTTGCGCAGGCAGTACGCACGCCGGTCAAGCTCTGATCCTTGCTCGCCATCCGGGCCGGTCACGAACAGCTGCACCAGCTCGGGAAAAGAATTGCGGGCGCCGGTCCCGCAGGCGTCCTCGTCGTGCGGCACGTCCCGCCAGCCCAGCACCTGCAGGCTCTCGGCCTGCGCCAGCGACTCGATCTGACTGGTCGCTTCTCGCCGGCCGCCGGCCGGCAAGAAGACCATCCCGGCCGCATAGTGCCCGGCCGGCGGCAACGGAAAGTCGCAGACCGCGCGGAAGAACTCATCGGGGATCTGGGTCAGGATCCCGGCGCCGTCCCCCGTCTCCGGGTCGGCGCCCTTGGCGCCGCGGTGGTCAAGGTTGGCCAGCACGGTGAGCGCCTGGGCGACCGGCGCGTGGCTGCGCCGTCCAGACAGGTCGGCGACCAGGCCAACTCCGCACGCGTCGTGCTCGTACGACGGATCGTAGAGTCCCGTGGACAAGAAAGCCGCCTCTGGGGCGGCCTGCGCAATCGCTGAAGCTGTGCTCGGTAGATGGGGCCTTGGGGTAGGCGTCATCCGCGCTCCTGTCGTCTCGTCCGTTACGCCTTTACCTGCGAAAATCGGAGGGACGACTTTGGCCCACCACCGGCTGCGCTAACCCTTCTGATCAGCGGCAGCCTTACTAGCTCATCATATCAAGCCGAGGATTTACATTACCTGCGGGTAAATTCTATGTTTCCTGGCCGGTGCTTTGTTTCCTAACGATCCCCGTGTCTGATTGACCAGCACTGTGCCTGATTAGCTAGCCGAGCCCCGTACACCCGCAGCTAGCTGGGCCGCGAGCTCAGCGACGCTGTCCCGCCCGGCAGCCTCGTCGGGAGCTTCGAGCAACCGCTTGACGAACGCGGACCCTACGATCACTCCGTCGGCGAACTGCGCCACCTGCTCGGCCTGAGCGGCCGTGCTCACCCCAAGGCCCACCGCCACCGGAGTCTGCGTGTGCTTCCTGACTCTCGCCACCAGGCCGGCTGCGGCGTCGCTGACGCTGGTCCTGGCGCCGGTGATGCCCATCACCGACGCCGCGTAGACGAACCCGCCGCTGACCGAGGAGATCAGCTTGATCCGGTCCTCAGGCGAACTCGGGGCCACGAGGAATACGGGGTCGAGGTCATACTTGCCAGCGGCCTCCAGCCACTCGGTGGCCTCTTCCGGCGGCAGGTCAGGGGTGATCAGGCCGCTGCCGCCCGCGCTCGCCAGGTCCCGCGCGAATGCGTCGACCCCGTAGTGGTCGACCGGATTCCAGTAGGTCATCACCAGCACCGGCGCTCCGGAAGCGGCAATGGCCTGCACCGTCCGCAGTACGTCGGTGACATGCACGCCGCCGAGCAGGGCGCGGTGCACCGCCTCCTGGATGACCGGGCCATCCATCAGCGGGTCCGTGTACGGCAGCCCGATCTCGATGACGTCAGCGCCCGCGGTCACCATTGCCTTAGCCGCCTCGATCGCGGCGGTGACGGTCGGGAATCCGGCCGGCAGGTAGCCGATCAGGGCGGCGCGACTCTGCGCCTTGGCGGCAGCGAAGGCTCCGGCGAGCTTGGCCGTGCCGGTCGCCGCATCTGTAAGCGTCACTTACCGGCTCCCTGGCCGTCGAAGTGGCCGAACCACCGGGCCGCTATGTCCACGTCCTTATCGCCCCGGCCGGACAAGCCGACGACGATCACCGCGTCCTTGCCCAGTTCCCGGCCGACTGCCAGCGCGCCGGCCAGTGCGTGCGCGGACTCGATCGCCGGGATAATGCCTTCGGTCCGGCACAGCAACTCGAACGCGGCCATCGCCTCGGCGTCGGTCACCGGGCGATAACTGGCCCGACCGGTCTCGTGCAGCCAGGAATGCTCTGGACCGACACCGGGGTAGTCGAGTCCGGCCGAGATCGAGTGCGTGGGCAGCGTCTGGCCGTCGCCGTCCTGCATGACGTACGTGCGCATCCCGTGGATTACGCCGGGCGAGCCGCCCGAGATCGTGGCCGCGTGCCGGCTGGTGTCGACGCCGTCGCCGCCGGCCTCGCAGCCGATCAGCCGCACGGACGGGTCGTCGATGAAGGCGTGGAACGCGCCGATCGCGTTGGAGCCGCCGCCCACGCAGGCGATCACCGCGTCCGGCAGCGCGCCGGTCGCCTCGATCACCTGCGCCCTGGCCTCGACTCCGATCACTTTCTGGAAGTCACGGACCATGGTCGGGAACGGGTGCGGGCCCATCACCGAGCCGATGCAGTAGTGCGTGTTGTCGACGGTGGCCACCCAGTCGCGAAACGCCTCGTTGATCGCGTCCTTGAGCGTCTGGCTGCCGATCGTGACCGGAACGACCTCGGTGCCGAGCATCCGCATCCTCGCCACGTTCAGCGCCTGCCTGCGGGTGTCCTCGGCGCCCATGTAGACCACGCACTCAAGGCCGAACAGGGCCGCCGCCGTCGCCGCGGCGACGCCGTGCTGGCCCGCCCCGGTCTCGGCGATCATTCTGGTCTTGCCCATCCGCTTGGTCAGCAGGGCCTGGCCGATCACGTTGTTGATCTTGTGTGAGCCGGTGTGCGCCAGATCCTCGCGCTTGGCGAAGACCCGGCAGCCGACATGCTCGGCGAACCTCGGCAGCTCGGTCAGCAACGTGGGGCGGCCGATGTAGTCGCGGCGCAGCCGTTCGTGCTCGGCCACGAACTCGGGGTCAGTCTTGGCCGACTCGAACGCCGCCGTGAGTTCGTCGAGCGCGGCCATCAGCGCTTCCGGGGCATGTCGCCCGCCGAACCGGCCGAACCGGCCTGGCGCATCGGGCCACGCTGGCCCGGTCGACGCCTGCGCCGGCATCGTCGTCACGAATTTCCTCCTCGGTCAGTGCGAAGGGCGGGGTGCGAACCGGCCGCGACCAGATCGGCGACGGCGGACCTCGGGTCCTTGCCGACCACCAGGCTCTCTCCGACGAGCACGGCGTCGGCGCCGGCCGCCGCATACGCGAGCAGGTCGTGCGGGCCGCGAACGCCGGATTCGGCGATCTTGATTACGTCATCGGGAATTTTCGGCGCCAGCCGGGTGAAGATCGACCGATCGACCTTCAGCGTCGCCAAGTTGCGCGCGTTCACGCCGATCACGTCGGCGCCAGCCTCCAGAGCCCGGTCGAGTTCGGCCTCCTCGTGCACCTCGACGAGCGGCGCCAGGCCGATCGACTTGGCTCGCTCGACCAGCGAGAGCAGCGCGTTCTGCTCAAGCGCGGCCACGATCAGCAGCACCAGGTCCGCGCCGTGCGCGCGGGCCTCCCACAGCTGGTAGGAGCTGACTACGAAGTCCTTGCGCAGCACCGGGACAGATACCGCGTCCCTGACCGCCGACAGGTCGGCGAGGCTGCCGCCGAACCGGCGGCCCTCGGTCAGGACGCTGATCACCCGCGCGCCCCCGGCCTGATAGTCGGTGGCCAGTGCGGCTGGGTCGGCAATAGCCGCCAGTGCGCCCTTGGACGGGCTCGCCCGCTTGACTTCGGCGATCACGGCGACGCCGTCGGTTCGCAGCGCGACCTTGACGTCGCGGGGCGATGGCGCGCGACCCGCAGCTTCTTTCAGCTTCTCTAGCGGCGTCGACTGCTGCCGGGTAGCCAGATCGGCTCGCACGTCCACGAGAATGTCATCGAGCACGCTCACGTGGTTCTGCTGCCCCCTCGGGGTGGGATGCTTGCGCCCCGATCGTACCGAGGCTAATTTCATGGCCGACCGCCGCCCCTGCACGGACCGTCGCGGAGCGATACCAAACGGCTCCGCAGCGTGTTCCGGCTCTGACTAACCGGCCCATAAGTCCGTTTCGTCGCCTGGCTGAGCAGTGGGATCGGTACCTGCACTTAGCGATTCCCACATGCTCGCGGCCGCCCTCGCATTTGGCTGGCCAACACCGGCAGTACTGCCAGCCGCCTGCCCGGCCGGAACCGCGGACGCGCTCGATCGAGCTGAGTTCGGCGGCGAGCCGCTAGCGCCCGGTTTAGCTTCGGCCGACCCGGCGGCGTCCGACCCCACGACGGCCGGACCAGTTGCCGCCGCCGTCCCGCTCGGGCCGGACCGCTCGTACTTGCCAGACATCGCTGGCAACCTCGTGGCCGCGATCACGGTGACGATCCCGGCGATGACGACCAGGGCGGCACCGACCAAGATCAGCGCCCGCCAGCCGCTGCCAGCCAACTCGACGTGCGCGGGGAACCCGGCCAGAGATCCCGACCCGCTCGTCCCGCCCGCTCCCCCGGCCGTCGTCGAACCCGGCGCTGTCCCGCCGCCGGCTCCGTTCGCCGGCGAAAGGTTCGCGTGCCCGGCGGCCGCTAGCACCGCCGCGTCGGTCACCCGACCGGCTGCCAGCGCGGCGATGCCAACTCCGAGCGCGGCGGTGATCAGCCCGGTGACCCGGCGCACCCAGCCTCGGGTGGCCAGGACCGCCGCCATGCTCGCCAGCGCGGCGACGGCGAGCGCGCTCACGACCGGAAACAGATCCTGCCAGCTGACCGGAGTTATCGTCCGCGGCAGCGGGGCCGGCGCGGTGACGACCACGTGCGCTGCTTGCTGCCTGGTCGCCAGCAGCACGGCTCCGGCGCCGGCGACGCCGACGAAAAGCAGCACGGCGAACTCCCGGCGCCGCTTTCCGGCTGGCACGGCGGAAGCCTGCGCTGACGCGGCGGAAGCCCCGTTAACTTCGCTAGTCATCCTTCATCTCCCGCCGGTCTCGTCGCACCCGGCTCACCTGAAACGCTACCCCGCCATGGGTCTGCCCCGCCTACGGGCCGCTGGCGCGATCCGGTGGCGCCCGCCGCGACTCCAGCCTTTGGCCTACTATCTAGCAGTGACTTATGCCCGAGATGAGCGTCTTGCTTTGTGCGCGTTGCTCGACAGGACGGGTCCGGACGCACCGACACTCTGCGTCGGCTGGCGAACCGCGGATCTGGCCGCGCACCTCGTGCTCCGCGAGCATAGACCAGATGCGGCCGCTGGCCTGATGGGCGGCCCTCTGGCCAAGCACACGACCCGTGCTCAACGCAAGCTTTCCGGCCGGACGCCCTATCCGATGCTGGTCGAGACGATCAGGAGCGGGCCGCCGCGCTTTTCGGTTTTCGGTATTCCGGGCGTCGACGCCAAAGCGAATTTCGCCGAGTATTTCGTTCATCACGAAGACGTCCGGCGAGCCCAGCAAGACTGGCAGCCGCGCGAACTCGGCGATGACCTTACCGACGCGGTCTGGAGCCAGCTCAGTCACGCCCGGCTGATGCTGCGCAAGGTGCCGGTAGGCATCGAGTTCGCCAGGGACGACATCGGCGAACAGCCTGGCGGCCAGCGCCCGCTCCGGATGACCGTACGGCCGCGAACGCCGGTGGTAACCATCATTGGCGCTCCCGCCGAACTGCTGATGTGGAGCTTCGGCCGGACCGCCGCCCAGGTCAGGCTGGAGGGCGCTCAGGCCGACGTTTCCGCCCTAGAGCAAGCCCATTGGGGCGTATGACCATCGTGGGACCTGAACTGAACGGAGTCGTCATGACGCAGGTACTTGGGATCGACATCGGCGGCACCGGCGTCAAGGCCGCGCCGGTGGATGTGATCGCAGGACAGCTGACTGCCGAACGCGCCAAGCTGGCCACCCCTCACCCGCCGACTCCAGACGCTGTCGCCGCCGTCGTCAAGCAACTGGTCACCCAGTTCGAGTGGGACGGGCCGGCCGGAATCACCTTCCCTGGTGTTGTGACCAACGGCACGATCCGCACCGCTCCCAACCTCGACCCAGCCTGGATCGGAGTCAACGCCGCTGAGTTTCTCGGCGCCGCGGCCGGCTTGGACGTAGCGGTGATCAACGACGCCGACGCCGCGGGCATCGCCGAGATCGAGTTCGGAGCAGGCAAGGGCCACGGCGGCACCGTGCTGCTGCTGACTCTCGGCACCGGCATCGGCAGCGCACTGTTCTATAACGGCGTGCTCATTCCCAACACCGAGTTCGGTCACATCGAGGTCCACGGCGTGGACGCCGAAAAGCGCGCCTCCGAGCACGCCCGCGAGGAAGAGGACCTCAGCTGGAGCAAGTGGGCCAACCGGCTGGACACCTACCTGGACACGATGGAAGCGCTGCTGTCACCCGACCTCATCATCATCGGCGGCGGCATCAGCAAGAAGTCAGACAAGTTCCTTCCCAAGCTGACCCTGCGCGCGACCATCGTCCCCGCCGCCATGCTCAACGACGCTGGCATAGTAGGCGCCGCCATGGCCTACACCCAGTCCCTGGCCCCCTAAATCAGGGACACGGCAAAGTCGTAAATTCCTGAGCAGTTACGTCCCCGGTGCGGGCGGTTCGGTCAGTGCGCCGATGCACGAGGTGAGCAGGCGCCGCATCTGATCTTGCTCGCCGGCATCCAGGTCGGCCAGCATGTCTTGCTCGACGCGGCGAACCGCGGCGCTGGCCACCTCAAGCTGGCGGCGCCCGCGGGGGGTCAGCTCGGTCGGCAGTGCCCTGCCGACGGGTGCCTGGGCCGGGCGGACGACGAGTCCCTGGCGTTCGAGTGCCTGCAGGAGCACGTTCATCGACTGCCGGGTGACGAAGGCGCCGCGGGCGAGCTCGGAGTTGGACAGGCCCGGCCGCTGGGAGAGCAGCTCCAGGCAGGCGTAGTGGGTAATCGTCATGCCGAGCGGCCTCAGCACGGCCTCCAGGGCAGAGTGCAGGGCGCTCGCGGCCGCCTTCAGCATGTACCCCAGCGATGTGTCCAGCTCGACTCCGGGCCCGCCTTGACTCATGTCAGTAGTCTGACATACATTGCGGTGTGTCAGAAGACTGACATCCAATGAGGAGGCAAGGATCATGGCCGTCACCGGACCCGACTTCGTTTCACTGCAGGTACGCGACCTGGAGCGTTCCGCCGCTTTCTACGAGAAGTACCTGGGGCTGAAGCGCTCCGACGCGGGACCACCGCACGCCGTCGTGTTCGGCACCAAGCCGATCGCGTTCGCCGTCCGCGACGTCGTCGCGGGCACCGACCTGGACGCGATCGCGCAGCCGGGCCAGGGAATGGCGCTGTGGCTGCACGCCCCCGACGCGCAGGACATCCACGACGCCCTCGCCGCCGCCGGCACGACGATCGTCTCAGCGCCAGTCGACGGGCCGTTCGGCCGCACTTTCACGTTCGCGGACCCCGACGGCTACCAGGTGACCCTCCACGACCGCGGCTGAGCCGTGAACGACATCAGACGCGCGGGGTTTGCGGGTGCGTGCGTGAGCAAGGACTCCGCAGGTCGGCCGTTGGTCAGGCGGTCACGCTCACGCCCATTCGCCCGGCCATCAGGCGGAGTGGTTCAGGGAGCCGGTGATGGGCTCTGATCAGGCCCATGATCGTTTCGCGGGCCATCGGGTGGTTCCTGGTGTGCTGCGGTGACAGCCTGTCTGCCGTGGACAGCGATTCCAGGGCCAGGTTCGGCTCGCTCGCGAGAAGCTGGGCGCGGGCCACGTCGATGTAGTGGTGGCTGGACCGTTCGGGCGGCAGGTCCGGCGGGGGCTGGAATCCCTCGTTGCGGCGCAAGGCGTCGTCGGCGTCTTCGAGTTCGATCGCGGTGGCGACTTCATGGATTTTGACGTTGCTCGGTCCGAAGATAAGGCCGTAATGGTTGGTGTCGTGTCCGATCCGGTCGCTGATCTCGCTGGCTTGGGCGAGGTAGTCCCAGCAATCACTGCGGCGGGCGGGTTCCCTGGCTGCCATGATGGCGGCGCGCAGGTGCATCGATCCGGTGATGGCCAGGCCGGATTCGGTGCCGCTGGTGAGTTCACCGAAGTCCCGGTGTGCCTGGTCGATGAATTTCAGGCCGGCGCGGTGGGCGCCGGTCGCGAAGAAGATCTGGCATCGTTCCTCGGCCATGAACGCGGCCAGCTCAGGCTCGCCGGTTTCCAGCGCCGCCGAGGTTGCGCGTTCGACGGCCACCGATACCAGGTCGATGTAGCCCAGCCGGTAAGCCACTGACTTCGCGGCCACGAATGCGTGCATCAGCAGCCGGGCTGCTTCCCTGCGCACGGCCCAGGAACTGTCGTGGAAAACGGCCGATAGTTCCTCGATCAGCCCCGGGAGCCGCGCGCCAAGCTGAATGTAATCAATCTTGTCCAGCAGCTTGCCGGTCAGTTCAATGTCTTTGCTGATTTCGCTCAGCGGGCGCGGCGTCACGTCTATGTCGGGAGGAACGTCCCAGTAATTCATCGCGACGCGGATCTGCGGGATGCTGGCGTGGGCCCGGTCGGTTCGCTCGGTCGTGCCACGGTACGGCTGGCCAAGCAACCCGGGCACGTCAACGTGCAGCACAGCCGCCACGGCCGACACCAGCCACGGCGTGGCTGGCTTGACGCCGCGTTCCACCTGGCTGATCAGGCTCTTGGAGCACGGAATACGCAAAGCCAGGCCATCTTGGGTAAGACCGCGCAATTTACGGGCTTCGGCAAGACGCGCCCCGATGCCGTCCTGATCAAGAATCAAGATCGCCGGGGACATATCCCCGCCTTCCCAACGTCAGCAGCCTTCGTAAGGCCCGGTGCGGCAATCCTCATCCTAAGACACGTGCCAGAAACGCCACCCCGGGCGAGCCGCAGCAAGGTCGCACAAGCGGTGCGATTTTCCTCGCCCCGGCGCCATTACTCTCATTCCCGGTCAGCAGATCGGCCCACCCGGGAACTGCCCCCGGCCCGGGAAGGAGACACAGATATGTCAGCACATCCAGTCGTGCAGGACTACCCGTCCGAGACGTTCACCCGGCTGAACGCCCTGGCCGCCGAACTCGGCGCGCACGGGTGGACCGCCACCGTCCAGAGCAGGCGCGGCGGCCCGCCGACCCTGCACGCCCAGAATCCGGTGCGGGAAGCCAGGGCGCTGTCCGAGCACATCGGCGCCCGGCCCGACGCCGGGGGCGCCTGGGCGTACTGGTGGCCCTGGGCCGAAGTGATCGCCTACGACCCCGGCCAGGCCGCAGCGATCATCGTCCGCGCGCTGTGCCCGGCCGGGCACACCCTCACCAAGCCCGCCGGCCGCAGCCCCGGCCGGGCAACGACATCGGACCCCGGACCGGCCGGCATGCAAGCCGCGTTGCGGGATGCCGAGCAGTTCCTGCTCCGCACCGGCAGCATCCACCCCGACCTCACCTCCCAGACCCTGCTCCGCTGCCTGCGCCGCTACCGGGCGCACCTGTACGCAGTGGTCACAGCCGGCCGGTAGCCGGATTCCCTTGGCACCTGAACCCCCGCCGCGGCAATGGCGGCGGCCGGCTGGTAACTCACCCACCATCCCACCGTCCTCGTCCTGCCCGCGCCCGCGCCCGCCGACCCACGCTAACCAGACCCCAGGCAGCCCGTGACGCCGCGCGGGCTACCGTATCGGTGTACCTGACCGGCGACTATCACGGAAACGTGACCCCGATCCGGGATCCTGAGTCCGGAGACCCACCGCC
>DASYAT010000049.1:0-13786 GCA_036501205.1 Streptosporangiaceae bacterium
TGGCTGCGACGACTACTCCGGCAGTGGCTCCTGCGGCCGGACTCGAACCGGCAACCGCCCGCTTAACAGGCGGGTGCTCTGCCAATTAAGCTACGCAGGATCGGTGAATGGGCAGTTTGGCCCGAAGTGGTAGCGGGGAGCGGATTCGAACCGCCGATGTCTGGGTTATGAGCCCAGTGCCTTACCGAACTTGGCTACCCCGCAGTAGCCCCAGACGGTTCTGACCCGTCTTCCTCGGATTGAAAGTCCGAGATCCTAACCAGTAGACGATGGGGCCCATTGATGAGTGTTCCGAGTGGACCCGGTCCGAATGAACGCGTCCGAGCGGAACGGGTGTACTGCGTAGTCCGTGCGGGACTCGAACCCGCAGTCTCCTGGGTGAGGACCAGGTGAGTTAGCCGCTTACTCCAACGGACCATCGTGCGTCGCCTGGGACTCGAACCCAGACCTGCCGGCTTAGAAGACCGCCGCGCTATCCATTGCGCCAACGACGCGCGTCCTGAGCGCTGGTCGGCGGGCACTCGGCAGACTGCCCGCCACTGTTGGCTGGGCGCTGTTGGCTGGGCGCTGTTGGCTGGGCGGGACTCGAACCCGCGATCGTCGACTTAGGAGGTCGCCGCACTCTCCGCTGTGCTACCAGCCATTGGAAGCCCCGACCGGACTCGAACCGGCGTAACCAGATTTGCAGTCCGGTACCTGACCAACTCGGACACAGGGCTGTGCATACTCCCAGCAGCGCATACTCCCGGCAGTACGTGCTCCCAGCAGGACTCGAACCTGCGCCGCCACCTTCGCACGGTGGCATCTTCTCCACTTGACCATGGGAGCGAGGCGGGGCCGGGCAGCGTGTACCGGGCAGTGTGGGCCGGGCAGGACTCGAACCTGCGTGTGGGATACCTGGTCTACAGCCAGGGGCAGTCGCCGCTGTGCCACCGACCCGGGGAGGACGACGGGACTCGAACCCGCAACGGCCTGGCTCACAACCAGGCTCCTCAGCCTTTCGGTTCGTCCTCAGTGCGCAATCAGGGACTCGAACCCCGGGCCAACTGCGTGTGGAGCAGTCGCTCTGCCGCTGAGCTAATCGCGCATGTCATGCTGCCGACACCGCCTCGGCTAGGTGGCGGTTTGTGTGTACCCCCAGCGGGACTTGAACCCGCATCTTGACGATTAAAAGTCGCCGGCTCTCGCCTTGAGCTACAGGGGCTCGACCGTGCCGAGCGGTGGCCAGTCCGGTCAGAAGACGGGTAGGTCGGCCGGGATTCGAACCCGGGAATCTCCTGCTTATAAGACAGGCGCCGTCACCAGACTTGGCCACCGCCCCGTAGGCAACCCAGGAGTCGAACCTGGCCGCTAGCCGCATATCAGACGGCTCCCTTCACCGGTTGGGTAGTTGCCCGCACCTCGCGAGCCGCAACGGGCGGCCGCGAACGCGGATGCGGCAGGAGTCGGACCTGCAAGGCCGTGAAGCTCGCCGGGTTTCAAACCCGGTTCCGTCGCCAATCGGATTGCGCATCCAAAGACCAGTTGCGGAAGGAGTGGGGCTCGGACCCACAAGGCCCTTGCGGGCTCGGCGGTTTTCGAAACCGCTGCCGTCGTCCGACACTCGGCTTGCCCTTCCAGAGGGGATCGCGCAGCGGAGAGCGGACTATTCGAAAGCCATGCCTTGCGGCACGCATCCGCTAGCAACGGAGCCCGGCGCGCCTGTCCGGTTCACTCTCCCTGTGAACTTCCTGGTGAACGTCCTAACTGAGTACCGTCCCAGGGATTCGAACCCTGATCTCCGCGGTCTGAGCGCGGTGCCTCTGCCAGTTGGGCTAGGACGGCATGATCTGACAAACACGACAAACATGGAGTGACCGACCGGATTCGAACCGGTCCTATGACCATGGCAAGGTCATGTGCTGTCCGCTGACACTACGGTCACGTGGGGAAACGTACGCTCGGCGGGACTCGAACCCGCAGCTACCTGGCTCTCGACCAGGCCCGTCTACCAGTTGCGGCACGAGCGTGCGGGAAATGCCCTGAGCCCCAGGCTGGCCTCGAACCAGCTACCTTCCGTTTACGAGACGGATGCTCTGCCAGATGAGCTACAAGGGCAGTGCGGTGCTTGCCAACACAATCAACGGCTGCCGGAGCAAGATTCGAACTTGCACCTACGTGATCCAGAGTCACGCGTCCTGCCGATTAGACGACCCGGCATCATCCCGGCCAGGATCTGGCCGGTCAAGTACGGGCGGAGAGACTTGAACTCTCACGAGCTAGTGCTCACCAGATTTTGAGACTGGCGCGTTTACCAGTTACGCCACGCCCGCGTGCGCCGCCAGGGAGTCGAACCCCGTTTCGCCGGATTAAGAGTCCGGTGCTTCACCGCTATAGCTCGCGGCGCCAGAAGCCGAGGCCCACCAGGGGATCGAACCCTGCTCGCCAGCTTGGAGGGCTGGCACATCGCCACAATGCTTGTAGGCCGAGGGCTCACGGGCCTGGCTGAGCCCGGAGCCGGGTGACTCCCGCTGGGATCGAACCAGCCCACTCCGGTCTTCACCCGGATGCTCTGCCGACTGAGCTAGAGAGTCATCGAGCGCGCGGCCCCCGCGCTGCGCGCCAGTCGGGAAGCAGGGACTCGAACCCCGTCGACCTGGTCCCAGGCCAGGCATGCTCACCCTTACACCACATCCCGATGCCGAGGCCGGCGCCAAGCCAGCCGACCAAACCAGCCGACCAAACCAGCCGTGGAGAAGGTCGGAATCGAACCGACTACGACGACGCTTGCAGGGCGTGTCCGCTTCCTTAGCTGTCATCCCCATGACCGGCGCCCCGGTTCGCCTAGGCAAGGTGGCCGGCTCCGGGTCACCGCAGCAAGGCGGCGACCCGGAACATCAGCGGCCCATCCCAGGCGCACCGGAGGCGCCGGAAGACTGTGCGGCTCGGCTTGCCGCACGAAACGCTTTTCCACTATTGAATTAATAATTTGCATGCACGTACGCCAACAATGGCGGTGCCTCGCACGGGTGCCAGGAGTCGAACCTGGTTTCCGCTGGTTTTGGAGACCAGCCGCCTATCCGTTGGCTCACCCATAAGAGGTACTGCGGTACTACAAGAGCAGCGCCACAAAGAGAAGCCGCCCGCCAGGGCCTATGTCCTGGGGGCGGCGTCCGTTTCGGCTGCTCTACGCGGCTATCCGGACGCCCACCGACTCGGCAGGTATGACCCGATGAAGGACATGGCTATAAGCCAGTCCCGCCCGGGTCGGTCTGCACATCGCTGATTCATAAAATCCATAGTACGGGGAAAACATCCCGATGCAAATGATTATTCCGACGAATTTGGAGAGGCCAAGCAGAGGCCTAGCAGAGGCCTAGCAGAGCGCGATCTCGGCGGCTCCAACCGAACTGACGAACAGTCGGGCGGCCGGCCGCTCGGGGTCAGCACCGGTTTGGCGAGCCGTAACCCAGACATCCACAATCGTTTGCACAACAGGCCCGGCCGATTCGCCTGCGGGCGATAGCACTAGGCGAAAGCGGGTGCCGGCGACCGACCGCGCCTGCGGGAGGAAGCCATGCGCGTAGGACCGATCGGGCGAGCCGCAGTGCTCGCGTGCGGCACGGCCGGCCTGATAGCCGGCACTGCCCTCACCACCACGTCGGCCGCGACCGCAGCGAACGCGGCGGCCCGGCACCATCACCACCACCATGACCACGGCAAGATCAGGCACGTACTGCTCATCTCGGTCGACGGCCTGCACCAGCAGGACCTGGCCTGGTTCGTGCGCAACTTCCCGAATTCCGCGCTGGCCCGGCTCGCCCGGCACGGCACCGACTACTCACGCGCCATGACCCCGTTCCCGAGCGACTCGTTCCCCGGGATGGTCGGCCAGGTCACCGGCGGCGACCCGGGCGTGACCGGCATCTACTACGACGACACGTTCAACCACGACGTCTTCCCGGCCTGGACCACGAACTGCTCTGGCCCGGTCCCAGGCGCCGAAGTCGCCTACACCGAAGCCGACGACATCAACCTGAACTCGATCGACGCGGGCCAGGGCCTGACCGGCCTGCCGGGCAGCATCCTGCAGATGACGGCCAACCCGCTCGACGTGATCAACCCCGCCAACCTGCCGGTCGACCCGAGCACCTGCAAGCCGATCCTGCCAAACCAGTACCTCAAGGTGAACACGATCTTCAACGTGGCTCACGACCACGGCCTGCTCACCGCCTGGTCCGACAAGCACCCGGCCTACCAGGCCCTGTCCGGCCCAGAGGGCAACGGCGTGGATGACTACTTCACCCCGGAGATCAACAGCCAGGCGATCGGCTTCCCGGCCGGCGAGGACTGGACCTCAGACAACGCCGGCACGATGGAATACGACGGCTTCAAGGTCCAGGCGATCCTGAACGAGATCGACGGCGATAACCACAGCGGCACAGAAGAAGTCGGCGTGCCCGCGATCTTCGGCATGAACTTCCAGACCGTCTCGACCGCGCAGAAGCTGCCGGCCTCGGACGGCCTCACCGGCGGTTACCTCCCCGGCGGCAACGTCCCCGGCCCGCTGCTCACCCGCGCCCTGAGCTGGGTCAGCGAGCAGATCGGCGCGATGGTCAGCGAGATCCAGTCCCAGGGTCTCGCCCACGACACCGCGATCATCATCTCGGCGAAGCATGGCCAGTCGCCCACCGATCCGAACACTCTCGCCCGCGTACCCGACGGCCCCATCATCGACGCGATCAACGCGGCCTGGACCGCCGCTCACCCGGGCGCTGGCGACCTGGTCGTCTTCTCGACCGACGACGACGGCATGCTGCTCTGGCTGTCAGACAGGTCCCAGGAGGCAGCCGACTTCGTCAAGAACTACCTGCTGACTCACTCCGCGGCCGCGAACAACATCGCCGGCAACCCCGTCACCGTCACCAACTCCGGCCTCAAGCGAGTCTTCGCCGGCGCCGAGTCGGCTCGCCTGTTCGGCGTCCCGGCGAGCGACCCCAGGCACCCCGACATCGTCGGCATCGCCCAGCACGGCGTCGTCTACACCGGCGGCAAGGCCAAGATCGCCGAGCACGGCGGTGATGACCCGCAAGACCGCAACGTCCCGATCCTCCTCGTCGTCCCCGGCCAGCGCTTCGGCGGCGTCAACGGCGACCCGGTCGAGACCACCCAGATCGCCCCGACCATCCTCAAGCTGCTGCACCTGAACCCGGACGCCCTGCAGGCAGTCAGGATCGAGCACACCCGAGTCCTGCCCGGCTTCGACCGCTAACCCCAAGTCAAGATCATTTTCAAGGGAGAAAGCATGGCCCGGGTTCGCTTCCCCGCCGCCAGAGGCCGGTCGCGCGAGGGGTGATCAGGAGAAAGCACGGCCCGGGCTTGACTGCCTCCGACCAGAGGCCAGTCAAGCCCGGGCAACTCCAAGACCCGTTGCTGCTGCCCACCCCAGGCGGAACTGGCGGGCGGTCGCCGGCTAACGCCTTGCGGCAGGCTGTCAGCAGGTCGAACGCCTGCAGGGCGAACCACCACTCCGCCATATGCGCTGTCCGGGCGAACCCCCGCCCGGACAGCTCTTCGACCTTGCGCAGCCGGTACCCCAGCGTCTGCTTGTGCACGTGGACGACAGCCGCCGCCTGCTGCCACGACCCGTCGGCCCGAATGAACGCTCGCACGGTCTCGACGTAGGACGTCCCGTGCGCGGCGTCGTAACCAAGCAACTCGCCCAGCACGTGATCAACCAGAGCCTGTGCCTCCCCCGGCGTCCGCGGCATCAGCAGCCCGGCGCCATCGCCGTACCGCGAGATCGGCACCCCGTTAGCCTCAGCGACGCTCAGCGCCCAGGAAGCCTCCTGCGCCGCGTCCCGCAGTCGATCCGCCGATCCCAGCAGGTCGCTAACTCCGGCCGAGCAGCCAAGCTCATCGAGCTGCGGCTGCAGCTGGCTGGCCACCGCCGGTTGCGGCAGCACCGCGTACAGTTGCTCGCCGCGCCGCACCAGCAGGCTGGTCAAGTGCGCGCGGGACCAGGCTCTATGGAGCGCGTCCTCGGCCGCCGGGCGGACCGGTCGCAGCACCGCGAGCACGGAGCGCCCGAAGTCGACCCCGCTCAACCCGGGCTCGTCACTGGTCACCCGCCAGGCCCGGCGCGGATCCAGTAGCTGATCGAGGAGTTCGCCGCCCTGCCGACGATGCCGCTGGCGCCTGGAGACGATCTGGGCGAGCTGCATCGCCCCGGCCACAGCAACGTGCTGCAGCACGGCCGCGCTCGGCAGCCGGTCCCCGAGCGGCTCAGCGACCAGCGCGATCAGCGGCTCGCCGGGCACGGCCACGGCCAGCGCGCAGACCTCGCCGTCGACGCTGCCGTCCCGGCTGAGCTGCAGCAGCCCGGGAATGTGATGCCCGTGCTCGGCCACGCTGCGGGCCAGTACCTCCCCCAGCGGTACCAACGGCTCGTCATCAGCATCACTTGCGGGGGCACGACCCCCCGCGCCCCCCGCGCCTTCGGCTTCAAATACCGATGCCCCAGTCTCCGCGTCGACCAGGTGCAGCCGCAGGCCAAGCTGGCGGCCGAGCGCGTCGAAGGTGGCCGGACCCAGGTCCCCGGCGGCCAGCGACAGCCGCAGCAGGTCGTAGAACTGGGCGACGTCATCGAGCGGCACCGACTCGTCTCGGCCGCTGTTCTCGGCGACGGTACGCACGATGTCGCTGAACCTGATCGAGTAGGGCACGGTGAGCAGCGGCAACTCAAGTTCGCCGGACCGGTCCGCCAGCGCTTCGGTGACGGGTGCCCCGCCGGTGCCGAGCCCGACCACCAGCCCGCTGGCCCCGATCCTGGCTAGCCGCTCGACGAACTGAACCTGCGCGTCCGGAGCGACGCCCAGGCCGGTCCCGTTGGTAAGCAGCAACTCGCTCGGGCCGAGGAAGTCCCACGGCGCGGCCAGGTCAGACACATGCGCCCAGCTGACCTCGCGGTCAAGACCCGCAGCTCCCCCGACCAGGGTCAACTGCAGTCTTGGCCGTTCGAGCAGGTCGCGCACGGTCACCGTCAATGCCTGGTCCTCCGCCGGGGACGAAGCGCCCGAGGACGGCCGGACGTGATTCCCGTCATACCACGTTATGAACCACACCGGGAAGTCTGCACCGTAGTCGGATAGTCATCGCTGGTTCCAGGTTCGATGCTTGCCCGCATGACAGGGCAGGATCTAGCGACGACGGCTGAGCCAGCAGGACCTATTGCCTGGCCGGACGGGTACAAGGCGGCGGCGTGTCTGACGTTCGACCTCGACGCCGAGGCGGCAGTGCTCACTGCCGACATCAACTCGATCCACCGTATGAGCCCGATGAGTCACCAGGCCTACGGACCGCTTGCGGGAGTCCCCCGGCTGCTGGAGTTGCTCGGGAAACATGGCCTGACCGCCACATTCTTTATACCCGGATATTCAGCCCACCGGTATCCGGCAACAGTCCGCTCCATCGCCGAGGCCGGCCACGAGATCGCGCACCACTCCTACTTCCACGAGAACACGATCGGCATGGACGCCAAGACCGAGGCCGACATGCTCGATCTTGGCCTGGCGGCGCTGGACGAGGTCGCCGGGGTCCGCCCAGTCGGGTACCGGGCACCGATGTGGGAGCTGACCTACAACACGCCGCGGCTGCTCGCCGATCGCGGCTTCCTGTACGACTCCAGCCTGATGGACTCCGACCATCCCTACCGGCTCGCCGTCGACGGCTCGCAGGTCCAGTCAAGCCTGGTCGAGATTCCGGTCTGGTGGGGGCTCGATGACTGGGAGCAGTACGCGTTCCTGCCCGACCTGATCGGGCCCGGGGTCATCGAGAGCCCGGCCAAGGCACTGGAGATGTGGCTGCTCGAGCTCGACGCCTACTACAAGATCGGCGCCGCCTACACGCTGACCTGCCACCCGTTCCTGTCCGGCCGCCCCGGCCGGGCCCGCGCGCTCGAGCAGCTGATCGAGCGCATGGCCGAGCTGCCCGGGCTCTGGGTGACCAGCCTCGGTGAGGTCGCCCGCCACGTGGCCAGCCTCGACCTCACCCCGCGCCCCTGCCCGCAACCTGTCCTGCCCGACGCCGCCTACTGGGTCGCCCGCCCGGACAGCCCGCCCGGACAAACGCCCGGACAACACTGAGCACGCTTACCAAGGCTTATAAGCAGTGCTGGCCCAGGGGGACGACCCCCTGGAACCCCAGAAAGGAACCGACATGGCAGAAGCGCCCCCCGAGCCAGCGGTCATTACCGATCTGTCGCAGACCCCGGTCAGGGACTTCAACCTGTGGTCGGCGTTCGCCCTGGCGTTCTCCGACGTGTCGCCGATCGTCGGCATCTACTCGGTGTTCTTTATCGGCCTGCTCGCGGCCGGCCCGGCGTTCTTCTGGGGTTTCCCTGTAGTGCTGATCGGCCAGCTCGCGGTGACCGGCGTGTTCGGCGACCTGGTCGCGAAGTGGCCGTTCCAGGGCAGCGTGTACGCGTGGGCGCGGGCGCTGTTCGGCGGCCGGTTCGGCTGGTTCGCGAACTGGGCCTATAGCTGGGGACTGACGATCGCCCTGGCGACGGTCGCGCTGGCCGGCGCGGGGTTCCTCGGCCCGGCAATCGGGCTCAACTCCCTTACCGCCACCGAGACCAGCCTGCTGGCCGTCGGCGTGCTGATCTTCGGCACGATCGCGAACTGCATCGGCGCCAAGTTCCTGAAGTGGCTGCTGTACATCTCGATGACCGCCGAGCTGATCTCCTCGCTCGGCATCGGCGTCGCGCTGGTGTTCTTCAAGCGCGCCCACTCGTTCTCGTTCGTGTTCAGCGGGGCGGGGACCGCGCACGGCGCCGGCTGGCTGTTCGGGCCGTTCCTGACGATCGTGGCGTTCATCGGGTTCTCGTTCGTCGGGTTCGAGTCGGCCGGCTCGATCGCCGAGGAGGTTCAAGGCGCCCGGCGCGTGCTGCCCAAGGCGATCAGCCTGTCGTTGCTGGCGGCCGGCCTGCTGGTGATGTTCGCCACGCTGGGGCTGATCCTGGCTCTGCCCGACCTCGGCGCGGTACTGGCAGGCAAGGATGGAAACCCGATCGCGACCACGCTGGAGACCCGGCTGGGCTCGGGCACCGGCCGGCTGCTGCTGGTCATGCTGACCATCGGCTTCACCGCCAGCATGATCGCCGTGCAGGCCGCCGTGTCCAGGGCCATCTGGGCCAGCGCCCGGGCTCGGGAGCTGCCGGGCTGGCGGACGCTCAGCAAGCTCACCGGCAAGGAGCGGCTGCCCAGGCACGTCATCGTGATCACGTTCGTCGTGGCCGGCGCCCTCACCTTCATTCACAACGCGAACGCGTTCACCCTGCTGCTCAGCGGCGCGACCGCCGGGTTCTTCGTGTCGTACTCGCTGCCGGTCGTCGGCGCGGCCGTGGCCCGGCTGCGCGGGAACTGGACTCCAGGCGTCGTCTCGATGGGCAAGTGGGCCGCGGCCGTGACCTACTTCGCTGCCATCTGGATGGTCGTCGAGATCATCAACATCGCCTGGCCGCGCAACACCTACGGCGGGGTTTGGTACCTGAACTGGGGCATCGTGCTCGTGATCGTGGTGCTCGGCGTGATCGGGGTGGCCGTCTCCGCCTATGTGTTCCGCCCGGGCGGCGACGCGCTAGCGTCCGGTTTCGAGCCGGTCACAGCGGACGCTGATGCCGAGTGAGCTCTTCGACCGTGCTCGTCACCGGGGCCGCCAGCGGGATCGGGGCGGCTACGGCAGCCCTGTTCCGTTCCCGCGGCTGGCAGACGGCCGGTGTCGACCTGAATCCGAGCGATACGGATGTGTCGCTGCAGTGCGACGTGACCGACGCGTCGGCGATGACCGCGGCCGCCGGATCGGTGGCCGAGCGGCTCGGCGGTATCGACGCGGCGGTCAGCGCGGCCGGCTTTTACGAAGAGGGCATCGACGTCTGCGAGATCACCCAGGCGCAGTGGGATCGGATGCTGGCGGTGGTACTCGGCGGCACGGTCAACACCTGCGCCGCCGTGCTCCCGCACATGATGCCGAAGGCCGCCGGGACTATCATCGCGATCTCCTCGGAGCTGGCCCTGGCCGGCAGCGCGACCGACCTGCACTACGTAGCCGCCAAGGGAGCGGTGCTCGGGCTGATCAAGTCGCTGGCGGCCGAACTCGCGCGCACCGGGATCAGGGTCAACGCGGTCGCGCCCGGCCCGACCGACACCCCGCTGCTGGCGCCCGACTCGCTCTGGCGCAAGCCCGACTACCTGGCAACGCTGCCGCTCGGACGGCTGGTACGTCCCGACGAGATCGCCGCGACCGTGTACTACCTCGCCACCGAGGGCGTCACCTACTGCGGCGAAGTGCTGTCGCCCAATGCCGGGGCGGTGATCTGACATGGCTGATCTGACCGCGCGCAAGCCCGTCGCGATCGTGACCGGTGCGGCGCAGGGACTCGGGCACGAGATCGCCCTCCGGCTCGCGGCGGACGGCTTCGCGGTCGCCGTCAACGACATCCGTGACGACGGGCGACTGTCCGCTTTGGCAGAAAAAATTGGCGGGCTGGCCGTTCCGGCCGATATCTCCGATGCCAGCGCCGTGCGCGAGCTCACAACGAACGTGGTCGACCGACTCGGTGGCGTCGACGTCCTCGTCGGCAACGCCGCCGCGATGCGGATGGGCCCGTTCCTTGCACAGGACCCGGCGATCTGGTGGCGGCAAATCGACGTGAACCTGTCCGGCCACTTCCGGCTGGTGCAGGCGGTGGTGCCCCACATGCGCGCGGCCGGTGGCGGCCGGATCGTGCTGATCGCCTCTGGCTGGGGCGTGATCGGCCACCCGAATGCGACCGCCTACGCCGCGTCCAAAGCCGGCCTGGTCGCACTCACCAAGGGCCTGGGCCGCGAACTCGGCCCTCAGGGCATCCTCACCAACGCGATCGCGCCCTCCTACATCGACACCGAGCAGCTGAACGTCGACGCGATCGACGCCGGGATCACGCTAGAGGAGATGCGGCAGCAGTACCGCGAACTGGTGCCGACCGGCCAGCTCGCGACGGTCGCCGACATCGCCGGCGCGGTCGCGTTCCTGACCGGCCCTGGCGGCAGTGCGTTCGTCGGCCAGATCCTGCAGCCCAACGGTGGCGTCACCCGGACCCGAGCCTGAAGTCAAGCAAGCCTGAAGCCAGCCGAGCCTGAAGCATCCCGGACCCCACCCCTTGATGGAGGAAGCGTTGTCCGAGTCTCCCGCAGTGCCGGCCAAGGGGGGCGACCCCCTTGCGACCCCCGCGGAGCCGATCGGGCCAGTCGACGGACGTCTGGTCCCCCGGTTCGCCGGCACGTCGACGTTCGCCCGGCTGCCCGAGGTAGACCGGGTATCGGACTATGACGTGGCGGTGCTGGGCGTCCCGTTCGACAACGGGACCTCCTACCGCCCTGGTGCCCGGTTCGGGCCGATGGCGGTGCGCCAGGCCTCCCGGCACCTGCGGCCCGGATACCACGTCGAGCTGGGCCTGTCGCCGTTCAAGACGATCCAGGTGGTCGACGCCGGCGACGTGTCGGTGACACCGTTCGACATCTCGGCCGCGATGACCCAGATCCAGAACCACGCGGCCGAGCTGATCACCGGCGACCGCCGCATCGTCGCGCTCGGCGGTGATCACACCGTGGCCCTGCCGCTGCTCAGGGCGGTCAACCGGCAGCAGGGACCGGTGGCTCTGGTCCACTTCGACGCTCACCTGGACACCTGGGACACCTACTTCGACGCGCCCACCACGCACGGCACGATTTTCCGGCGGGCGTTCGAGGAGGGCCTGCTGGTCGAAGACCACTCGATTCACGTCGGGATCCGCGGCCCGATCTACGGCGAGGATGACCTGGCCGACGATCGCCGCTTCGGTTTCCGCACGATCCGGGCCGGTGACATCGACGACCTGGGGATCGCCGGCACGATCGGCGCGATCACCGACCGGGTCGGTGACCTGCCGGTGTACTTGTCGATCGACATCGACGTGCTCGACCCGTCGGCCGCGCCCGGCACGGGAACACCGGAGATCGGCGGCCTGACCAGCCGCGAACTGCTGCGCGTGCTGCGCGGGCTCCGAGCCCTGCACCTGGTCGGAGCCGACGTAGTCGAGGTTGCCCCCGCTTACGACCACGCCGAACTGACGACGGTCGCCGCCGCGACGGTCGCCTACGACCTGATCACCTTGATGGCCAAGGAAAGGCGCGAGGCCGCCGATGCCGGCTGACAGCCAGTCACCAGTCCACCCGGCGCTTCGCCGCAAGGGCTCAGGGATCGCCGCCGACGGCGAGTTCTACATGCCGACGCGCGCCCTCTTCGGCCGCGGCATCGCCGACCAGGTGGCCGAGCACGTCGCCGCGCTCGGCGCGTCCTCGATCCTGCTCGTCACTGACCCAGGGGTGCGTTCCGCCGGACTCGTCGCACCGGTGGAACGCACTCTTGCCACCAGCGGCATCGAAGTCACGATCTTCGACCAGGTCAAGCCGAATCCGAAGGACACCGACTGCCTGGCCGGTGCCGAGCTGATGCGGTCCGGCGGCCAGCGGGCACTGGTCGCCGTCGGCGGCGGTTCATCGATCGATACGGCCAAGTGCATCGGCCTGCTGCTGACCAACGGCGGCCACCCGCGCGACTGGGAGGACTTCGGCGCCCTGCGGCACGACCCGCTCCCGGTGATCGCGATCCCGACGACGGCCGGCACCGGCAGCGAGGTCAGCCCGTCGGCCGTCATCACGGACACCGTCCGCAAGAAGAAGATGAACCTGTTTGACCCGAGGAACTGCCCTCGGGTCGCGCTCGTCGACCCTGACCTGACTTTCTCGTGCCCGCCCGCGGTCACGGCGGCCGCCGGGATGGACGCGATGTCCCACGCCGTGGACTCCCTCCAGTGCCTGCTGGCGACGCCGGCCTCCGATGCGCTGGCGCTTGAGGGCGCCCGGCTCGTCGGCAAGTACCTGCGCCGCGCCTACGCCGATCCTTCCGACGTAGAGGCCCGCTGCGGCATGGCGCAGGGCAGCCTGACCGCCGGCCTGGCCGTCGGCCTGACCGATGTCTCGGGCGGGCACGCGCTGGCCGAGGCGATGGGAGGCCTGTACGGCCACCCGCACGGCTACTGCTGCGCGGTGAGCATGCCGCCGATCATGGAGTACAACCTGCCGGTCAGCGCCGAGAAATACGCCCGCCTGGCGTTCGCGCTCGAGGCCGGCCAGCCCGGGGCAAGCCAGGACGAGCTGGCAACGGCCGCCATCGAAGCGATCAGACAGCTCAACCGGGACCTGGATGTGCCGCCGATGAGCACGCTTATCCGGGCCGCCGATCTTGACATATTGGGCGAAAAGGCCGAGCTGAACACCAGCACGCCGTCGAACCCGCGCGCCGCCGATGCGGCCGCCTACCGCGAGATGTTCGCTCGCGAACTAGGCCCGGCCAGCTAGTTCAGCCATCTACCTGGGCTTATAGCCGTTCAGGCCTGTCCGCAGGCCGCCTGGCGGCTCTTGCGTGCCTACGCACGCGGTCGATGCGACCCAAAATATACGTCACTCGACCGATGTCTCAAGATGCAAGTTTCAGCAGCATTTGTAGTGCAATCCGAACAGCAAGATCCACTAGGAATTTGACCGGATCTGCCAGTGACTGGCCGCGCAGGCTGACTTGCGCTCCTCCCAAGACGGGCCGACAGAGCCCGGCAAGGAAACCAGATGGATACGATCGCCCCGATCCGCCCGGCCCTGCAGCGCCCACGCCGCATCGCACTCCCAGCTGGACCGCTGGCAGCGGCTGAAGCCCGTCGTCAGGTCGGTGC
>DASYAT010000050.1:0-59192 GCA_036501205.1 Streptosporangiaceae bacterium
CGGCGCGACGTTGCGCCAGGTTTCCGGATCCGGGGTCACGTTAGCGGGCCGACCGCCGCCGACCAGGTGCACCGGAGCCTCTCTGGTGCAGTTCCGTCCCGGGAAGCTGCTGCACCGCTGCCTTCCTGGTGTAGCCCTGGCTGCCCCGTTGCTCACCTGGTGCAGTTCCTTTCCGGGAAGCAACTACACCAGAGAGGCTCCGGTGCAGTTCCCCGCAGCCTCACCGAGGCGGCGGCCGACTCCGGCCAAGCCCGTTGCGCCACTTTCGTTCACGTGCCGGCCTTACACGCGCACACCAGCCGATGAGCCACGGATCGCGATGAACTCAGGGGACGGTTGTGGCTGGCGGTGCTGTCGGCGTCTGCGTGGCTGAGGTGATACATCGGCGACCTGGAGCAGGCGACCTGGAGCACCGGCCGGGCCGCGACCGGGAGGCCGACCGCGTCGGCATGAGACAGCTCCGGATCTGAAGGTATTGCCATTTTTATCCATAAATATCGCATAATGGCAAGGCCCTGTCCCACTAGTGAGCGGCGCCGTCGACCCTTGTTCGGCAGAGTTCGTCGATTTTTAGCCAGGATGGGGGCTGGTCCTCGGTTGCGCCGGCCATCAGGGCAAGGACGGCGGGATCGTCGGCTGGGGGTGGCGGGTTTGCGTCTGGGCCTGGGTCATAGCTGGAGGCGAAAGCCATGATCAGGTCCGCGATCTGTTCCAGGCGCGGGTCGGCGGGGTCCCAGTCGGCCGCCTCGTCGTAGGCCAGGTAGATCTGGCGGAACTCGGGCTCGTCGAGTGCCTTGAGCTTGGCGTGGGCCGCGTCCCCGGCCTCGTCCGGATAGCCGGCGGCGAGCACGATCCAGCCGTCGCGCTCCATCCGGATCGTGCGCTCGCTGACCCCGGCGGCGCGCAGGCCGTCAAGGAGGTCGACGATCTTCGGCGGCAGGAACAGCGTGTCGCCGGCGACCAGCCCGGCGATCCGGCGCTTCTGCTCGGCCAGTTCGCTGATCCGGAGGTCGATCGCCTTGTCGATCTGGCCGACGGCGTCCGCGAAGTCGACTGGCTCGGCTTGCAGCAGTTCGGAGATCCGGCCGAGCGGCACGCCGGCTTCGGCCAGCGTCTTGATCTTGATCAGGTCGACGACGGCGGACGCGTCGTACCGGCGGTAGCCGGAGGCGTCCCGGTCCGGCTCGGTCAGCAGCCCGCGCTGGTGGTAGTGCCTGACCGCGCGGATGGTCACTCCGACGTAGGCCGCGACCTGGCCGATCGTCAGCTTCACTGGCCCGACGTTATCGGGTCGTTGATGTTCATGCTCCCATCGTTCAACCCTGACGCAGGGTCAGGGTCAAGCGTTGGATGAGTTGGCCTTAACCCCGGCGTGCGCCCAGGGCCGGGTAAAGCCGATCGCGCCGCTGTTGGTGTACGGGGTGATCCGCACGACGAGGCCGGGAGCGGGTGACTCAACCATCAGGCCACCGCCTATCACCATGCCGACGTGCCCGGGCGCTGTCGGGGTACCGTCCCCGCCGACGAAGAACACCAGATCGCCCGGCTGGGCGTCGGCCGCCGGGATCTTCGGTCCCCACGCCCACTGCTCCTGCGAGGTACGCGGGATGTCGATGCCGGCCGCCCGGTAAGCCATCATGACCAGGCCTGAGCAGTCGAATGAATCAGGGCCGGTGCCGCCCCACTGGTAGGGCTTGCCCAGCTGGGCTTCGGCGAACTCGACGGCGGCGGCCGCGTTGTTGCTGGACGCCACGCCGACGCCCGGGATGCACTGGGGCGCGTTATCGACGGTGACCGGCCCGGCGGTGAAGCCGCCCTTGGAATACTGGTTCGCCCAGCTCATCACCTGCTGTACGTAGGACTCCAGGTGGTTGTAGGCGAAGATCGCATTGGTGACGTTGTCGACCACGCCGTGCTCGACCAGATATTTCGCCGCGCCCGCGATGGCGTCGGCGGGCTCGTAGACGCTGGCGATCCCGTCGCCGTTGCCGTCGGTGGCCACGCCGCTGACTTTTTCGCTGGCCGGGTGGATGGCCGTGCCGCCCCAGGTATTGCTGGACGCGCCGCCGATGCCGATCTGCATCGGGCCGGCCGCGCCGAACGCGTTCGAGCCGCTGTGCACGCCAGGCAGCGTGGTCTGGCCGTCGTCACTCTCCACCTTGCCGATCCCGGCTAGCACCACCCACGGCACGTGGTACCTGGCGCCCATCTCCTTGAACAGGGCCAGGTAGTTCGCCGGGATTGAACCGGCGGCGCTGTGGCTGGGTGGCGGCTGGTTCACGGCCTTGCTGCCGGCCTGGCAGGCATTGCTGCCGGAGTACAGCGCCCCGGCTCCCGCGAACAGCAGCATCGGCGCGGCTACCACCGCCGCGATCAGCAAGATGAAGATGCCGCCCAGCGTGAAGAGGGCCGGCTTGACCATTCCGGTCGGCACTCGGTTCACTGGTTACCAGCCTCGGCGTACTCGATGTCATTGACGAGCCAGGTGTCACCGCTCCCGGTCAGCGTGATCGCGTAGTTGACGACTTGCTGGCTTTGCCCGTTGGTGGCGGTCAGGTGCTGGTCCAGGGTCACCACGAACGTCAGGCTGGTCGGCCCGAACGCCCGCAATGAAGTGATCGCCGCCGAGCCGGTCGACGTCTGCTGGCTCTTGATCCGTTTGGCGGCGACGCCGGGAGTCGCGAATGCCCGGCCGACCACGTCCGCCAAGGCGGTAGTCATCAGCGGTTTCATCGGCGCGAGGTAGCTGTTCGTACTCTGCCGGTAGGAATAGGTGCCGTAGTCGTCGGCAAACGTGGTCGTCACCTTGGCCGCGCTCGTCAGGCCGGACTGGGTGAACGGCACCCACGAGTAGATGTCGGCCGGACCGCCACCCGATCCGGCACCGGGTGACGGCGAGGCCGGCGGCGATGTGACGGGCGGGGTCGTCGGCTGGGCCGGCTGGCTGGACGAGCTAGCCGGCTTGGGCCGTCCGGCCGCCGCCGCGTGACCGGAGGATTTGGGCAGGAACAGATAGGCACCGAGACCGGCGAGGACCAGAACCACGACGGTGAAGGTGACGATCCGCTGCACAGGCGTGAGTTCCATGGCGATCAGTCATTCCGACGCTTGCGCGGTCGCAGCCAGAACGGAGCGGACTGTTCACCGCCGCCGCCCGTGCCCCCAGCAGCGCCCCCAGCAGCGCCTCCGGCCGCTGGGCCGCCACCGCCGGACTGGCCAGTGCCGAGTCCCTGACCCGCTGAACCTGACCCGTCCGAGCGGCGGCTGCCCCAGAACGGTCCGCCAGAACGGGGCGCTGAGCTGCTAGGCGGCGCGGCCGATCTGGGTGCCGATCGCGTCCGGGGCGGCGCGGCCGATCGCGGCCGGGCCGATTCGGTTGGCTGGCCGGTCGGCCGCACCGACCGCGGTGCCTGGCCCCGGCCGGTCCAGCCTGAGCCGGACGACGCTGTGCTGCCCGACGAGGGGCGACCCCCAGAACCCCCCGCAGGGGTACGCGAGGACGCTACCGACGGCGGGCTCGGAGCGCCCGGCGGGCTTGGCGGCGCGGCACCAGGCCGGCGCACCGCGGCGCCTCCCGACACCCCGCCGGCGCCGCCATTCGACCCGCCCGGCCAGCGCTGGCCGGCCTGACCGCCGAGCGAGAGCGCGGGCGGCGTCTGCGGCGCGGGCGTACCGGTCCCGCCGTTGGCTCCAGCACCGCCGGAGCCGCCGGAGCCACCACTTCGACTTGAGCCTGGCCTCGACCGGCCGCCATTGCCCGACGAACCGCCGTTCGCCCAACTGCCCGGGGTACTCCGCGATGAGGGAAGCCGCAGCGGCGGCGCCTGGTCGCCAGAAGACGCACCGGCCGACGAACCCCAGGCCCTGCCCCTGGCTCCGGCACCGTTCCCAGCGGCCGCTCCGGCGGCAGCCGCATCGGGCCCGCCGCCAGCACCGCCTGGCGGCGCGTGCATGTCCCCGCCCGCGGCGCCGTCGGCGCCGGCCGCCATGCCCGCAGCCGTGCCAACCGAGCCGACGGCGGTCGCGGCCCCGAGAGCGAGGCCGGCGGCTTGCGCCGGGTTGTGTCTAGCCCAGCGCGCGGCTCGGTAGCCAGCGAACCCTGGCACCATGAGCGTCGCGGCGTCCCTGGTGTTGGCCCGCGCGGTCGACGCGGCCCGGCTGAGGTCGGCGTCGGCCCGGTCGTGCGCTCCGATCGCGCTGTAGCCAACAGAGGCGAACAAGTGCTGGAACGGCTTGCGGTAGATGAATACTGCCACCGTGACCAGCGTGATCATCAAGATCTTCAGCGCCCACGGCAGTACCGCGTCCGTGGTCCCCATGATCAGCGCATAGCAGTAGAGCAGCACGCTGAGCGCTAGTGCCACTGCCGCCTGTTTAAGCAGCACGCCGACGAGCATCTCGAACCAGCGCGCGGCCACCACCCGGCCAAATCCCGGATGGGTTCCGATCAGCAGGAAGAACGGCCCGACTATCAGCAACAGCAGGAACCCGAGCTTGAGCAGGATCAAGGTGACTGAGATCAGCAAGATGAGCAGGCCGGCGACGAGCGAGGCCAGCAGGGCGGCGAACGCTATCTCGAGCCTGGTCGTCCATTCCTTGCCCTGGAACAACGGGTAGATGCTCGGGTCCTTGTTCTGGATTGTTTTGGCGATCCCCTCGTAGGCCGCCTGTTTAGCCTGGATCGCTGAGGTCGTCGCCTTCTCGTTCACCGCGATGGCCTGGGACCACAGCAACGGCCGGGCGAAGCTGTTGACCGGTGTCTGGCCCTTGCCGTTCTGACTGAACGAAGTCGTGCCGAACTCGCCGTCCAGCCAGGGCTTGCAGACCAGGACGGTCCAGAGCTCATTAGCGTTCTGGTCGACCACGGTCCGGCCGGAGGTATAGCTGAAGCTCGCCGGGCTGATCTGCGGGTCGCCTGAGGTAACCGGCAGGCAACTGGGCTGGCCTGGGCTCGGCAGGTGCGCGAAGGCGGCGTTCAGCGCTGTGCTGATCCCGTCGGAGACGCCCTTGCCCAGCCCGGTGAAGTCAGCCGGCCGGCCGATCAGCCAGATCGCGGCGGCGGCCGCGAGCACCATCCAGATCGTTCCCTCGATCGTCCTGGTGCCCCGCTTGCGGATCAGGCCCTGCCAGGCCAGCCAGATCGCGCCGAGGATCACCACTACGGCTACGTACGGGAAGTAGATCGCCTTGCCCAGGCCGCTGATCAGGTGGTCGGTCACGTTCTGGAGCCAGCCGAGGATCCCCTCGCCGGCGGCTGACTGGTACACGGTGATCGTAACCCGGTCCAGTGCCTTGGCGAAGTCGAAGATCATTCCGGCGACATCATTGCCGATCAGCGAGGTCATATCCGAGCACTGCAAGTTGGTCGCCGCCCAGTACTGACCGGCCATTCCGTACTGGTTATAGGGGGTCGCGATCGGCTTGCCGGGCGCGGCCGGGGGCCTGATCAGGGAATCGACGCCGCCAGCAGCCGACTCCGGCTGCGGTACGCCGGGCTGGCACAAGTTGTTCAGCGAGCCGGAGATGCCGGACTGGCCGAGTGAGCAGAAGCCGAGCAGACCGCCGATGTCACCGATCCCCGGGACCGAGCAGAGCCCGCCGTCCGGAGCCTGCGGCGCCTGCTTGCCGTCGGGAGTGACCTTCGACAGCGTCCTGGCGTGGACGACGCCGGACGATTTCGAGCCCGCCGGCTGGCCCGTGGTCGGCTGCGCCGAGGTCGACTGCACAGCCTGGGCGCTGCGCAGGCTCAGGCCATGGCTGACCGCACGGGTCGCGCAGAGCAAGAAGACGGCAATGATCAGCGCGACAGCGGCCTTGCGAGACACTCGCCTGAGTCTGAGCATCGGGGGCTCCTCGAGTTTCGGTCGCCGGGCTATGAAGTTCGTGGCTATGAAGAAGGTGAGACAGCGGGGCTCGGTGGTCGATCCCGAACCGACTGCTGGCCGTTGCTCGATGCCCCGCGGCCGTTGCCAGCGGGCTGGGCCGGTGAGTTGTGCGCCGCCGAGCCAAGCCCGGGAACGCCGCCCGCCCTGCGCTCGCTCGCCGGCTGGCCAGTGACCCTGGGTGCCCCCCACCCGGGCCGGTCACCGCCGGAGAACTCACTTCCAGTGCCCGGGCCGTTCGCGGGCGACGGCACTGGGACCTGGCTTGAACTGGCTCTAGTCGGATTCGTGTCGAGCCAGCGGCGCAACTCATC
Source organism: Streptosporangiaceae bacterium (assembly GCA_036501205.1). Classification (GTDB taxonomy): domain Bacteria; phylum Actinomycetota; class Actinomycetes; order Streptosporangiales; family Streptosporangiaceae; genus Chersky-822. The sequence goes on from DASYAT010000050.1 coordinate 6,197, forward strand.
GGAGATCAGGTCGATCTGGATGCGGCCGGCCCGGCCGTCCAGGTCGCGGAAGATGCACTCGCCGTTGCCGATACTGCGAAGCACCGCGGCGTGCTCATCGGAAACGTCGACGCCGAGCAGCGACAGCACGTTGGCGACCTCGGCCCGCTCGGTCGAGCGGAACGCGAATACGGCCGAGATGCAGTTCGTCACCTGCTCGTTAAGCAGGTCACCGGCGTTCTGCGAGACCAGGATCAGCGCGGTGTTCCTTGACCGGCCCATCCTGGACACTTCGGGGATGAGCTTGGCCCCCTGCGGAGTCGAGGTCACCGCCCAGGCCTCGTCGAGCACGATCGCCTTGGGGATCCGCCGGTCAAGGCCGTTGAGCAGGCGCCGGGCGAACTGGGACACCAGATAGAGCAGGGCAACAGAAAGTCGCTGTTCGTAGGAGTAGTCGTCGCGCTTGAGCCCGGCTTCCGGCAGCGTCAGGCCTGCCAGCGTGAACACCGTCGTCCAGCCCTGCGCATCGATCCGGTCACCGCCGGACGGCGAGAAGCAGAGCCTGGCCAGCCGCATCTCCGACATCGACCTGAGCACCGCGCCCAGGTTCTTCGACGCCGGGTCGGTCGCGGCCTCCAGGAACTCGATCACCTTGCCAAGGCTCGGCCGATCGCCAGCGGAGACCGCACCGACCGCCTGGATCATCGCGCTCTCGCGTTCCTCGCTCATGCCCGGCAGCAGCAGCCGCAGTGTTTCCGCGGCCATCGTGCGGCGCTCGGCGAGGTCGTCACCGAACGAGAACGGATCGAGCAGCCCGGCCGCCGCGTTGCCCAGCGGCAGCACCTGAGCGCGCCGGCCCCGGTGCGCGAGCAGCTCCACCAGCGCCTCGGCATCACCCTTCGGGTCGATCACCGCTACCGTCACCCCGCGCAGCGCCATCTGCAGGATCAGCAGCAACGCGAGCGTGGTCTTGCCGCCGCCAGGCTCGCCGGTGATCGCGACCGCGGTCGGCCGGTTCCTGGCCGCCGCGACCAGCGGATCGAAGTGCACGACCGAGCGAGCCCGGCCGATCGTCTCGCCGATGTACGGCCCGATCCAGCCGGCCTCGTCGGTCGGCCGGTCCCCGAGGTCGACGGTGGCCGTCGGCATCCCGCCCGCGATCGTGTACAGCGGCTGGCGCTGCAAGTAGGAGTTGAGCCTGACCTTGTCCCCAGGCAGCGACTCGCACAGCAGCGAGAACTGGTCGCCGGTGGAGTTCACGACGTCGATGCCGATGTCCCGGTAATGCTCGGTCAGAGCCTCGGCCCGGCGCACGCACAGTTCGCGGTCGGGCGCCGTCACCGCGAGCCGGTGCCAGCCGTACACGAATGGCAGCCGCTCCTTGGTGATCCCGTGCTCAAGCAGCCTGGCCGCCTCGATCTGCTCGGCCAGCGCGATCGGCAGGTCGGCGCCGGCCTCCCGGATGTGCGCATCCATGTCCCTGGCGTGCGCGAGCCTGCGGCTCACGTCCTTGCTCGCCTTCGCGGGCGGGATCAGCCGCATCCGCAGGCTGGCCTCAACCGGGAACGGCAGCGAATCGGCGTAGTGCAGCCAGGGCTCGCCATCGGGGAAGTACATGACGTCGGGGAAACGGGTGAACGACAGGAACGCCACGCAGGACTCACCGGCTGGATGCACGATCCGCAAGACGGTCCGGCCGTTGTGAATCTCGCCCTCGACGAGCGACTCGATCTCGCCCAGGCCCCACCGACGCTTGCGCACCGCGGTCGGCGGCGGGTCGCCGAGCGCCCCGGTCAGCGCGTGCCTGAACAGCCAGGCGACCTCATCGGAAGTGGCGTGCCTGGCCGCGAGCGAACTGGCCCCGAGTGACCGGCCGATCCGCTCGGCGTGCTCGGTCCACTTGGTGATCTCGGGAAGCACGACCGCCGCGTCCTCAAGGCCGAGCATCTGCTCGCTGGCCCGGTAGACGTTGGCGAGCTGACTGAACATGCCGCCGGCTAGCTGGGCCCTGACGCCGCGCTGCCCGAGCCTGACGCCGAGGTAGACCTCCTTGGTCCAGAAGTCCTTGGCCCAGACCTGCCGGTACATCTCATCGAGGTAAGGCAGCCAGCCGGGCCCGCCGTCGGAGGTGGCGTGCAGGCCGGTCGCCCACTGAGCGGCCGGATAGCTGCGGTGCGCTATCCGCAGGTGAACCTCGGCGTCGGCCATCCTGATGCCGGCCAACGCGACGGTGATGTTAGTCGCGAGCGACTCCCTCTGCTGCCCGGTCATGAACTCATACGAGATCGTCGGCACCCGGAAATACGCCCAGGCGTGTGATTCGGTGAGCAGGATGCGGTCATCGAAGTACCTGACCGAGAACCTGTTCCTGGTAGTGCGCTGGCTCATCGGGGTCCCCACCCAGTCCTGGCAATAGCTGACGGACCCCGCTGCTGGCCGTCACCATCGCCACGGTCGTCATCGTCGGGTCCGGCCTGATCGGCCAGTGCCACGACCAGCACTCCGGCGAGCGCCGTATAAGCGCCGGCAGTAGCCGGGCTTACCACGCCCGCCCACTGGCTCCCCGGCTTGCCGCTCGCGACCGCCTGTCCCCGCTTGGCCGCCTCCAGGCCGAGCTGGTCATCCCAGGGCACCCGGACGATGGCGCGGCAGCGGCCGATGCAGCCACGCTCGGCTTGCTCGACGTGAGCGGTGCTGCGACGGCTGACCCCGTTCATCACCATGATCGCTTCGGAGGCCAGATCAGCGTGGCCATGCGCATCGAGCCACTCGAACGTCATCGCGATTGCCCGGCCGGCCGCGGCGCTGGCCGGCGCGACCAGGATCAGCTGGTCAGCCATCGAGAGCAGCCTCGGGACGACGGTCGTCGACGGGTCGGCCAGCACGATCTGATGCCCGGAGGTGGCCCGCTCGAACAAGCCGATGGCCTGAGCCACCCCAGCCGACGGGTCAGCCGGATCCGCTCCGGTCTCGTCAGCGGCGCCGGGCCTCGGACCAAGGATCACGAGCCTGGGCGACCCGGGCGAGGTGACCTGAGCCAGCGCCGGGCGATGCCGGCCCCGCTGGCCGAGTGAGCTGCTGCCGGGGTTGAGGTCGAGCGCCGTGATCGGCTCTGACCGCAGGCTAGCCAGGACCTCGCCGGTCATCAGGGCGGTGATCGTCTGGCCGGCGCCGACGGTGCAGCCGAGCACGACGACGCGGCGCGAGCCGGAGACCGGCAACTGTGTCCTGGCCCGGTCCCGCTGTAGCTGGTCTGGCTTGCCTGGGCGATGCCCGCCGGGTACGACCATGACCCGGCCGCTGATGCCGTCACCCCGGCGGACCGATGGGCCGGCCAGCATGCGCTCGACCGTCGGAGCGGGTTCGCCTGGTGAACCCGCGTTGACCACGGTGACGTGCGGACGCGCTGGTTCGAGGTGCACCGGCTCGCGGTCGGTGGCCTCGGACAGCGCGAAGACGTCAGCGTCCTGATCAAGTTCCGGCCCGGCCTCGCGCTCGCCGACCGCGTTGTGCGGGGCCGGCGCCAACCCGGAGCCGACCGGCGAACCGGCCCGGTCTGGTCCTTTGATCGGGCCGGTGTCCGGCTCGGCGGCATCCGGCGAAGCCGACTGGCGCGGGATCGACAGCGGCTCGGCCACCAGCCCTGGATCCCGATCCTGAACCGGCCTGTTGACGGCCGCGCTCCTCGTCGGCGGCGCGGTCGGCGAGCGCAACGGCCATTTGGCCGGGACGGCCGCATGTTCGGGCCCTGCCGGATCCCTGAGTACGACCGGCTGGTCAGGCGGCACCGGCCGGACCGGCGGATGGAACTGCGCCGAGCCAGGAGGTGCCGGCGGCGGGCCTGCACGGCCGCGGGCGCGCACCGGCGCCTGGCCGACCGACGGCTCATCGGCCGGACGGACCGGCGGAGCTGCGCCGGGCCACGCCGACGGGACCGGCCGCCCCAGTCCGGGGACAATCGGCGGCGCCGAAGAATCCGCTGCCCTGGCCCGGAGCGCGGCGGCCCGAGCCGCCCTGGCCGACGCCGCGCCGGACCTGGCCGGAGCCGGCCGCGCCTGACCTGATCTCGGCTGCGCCTGCGCCGACTCCCACTGCAGTGCCTGCCGCGGCGTCGCTGGTGCGGACGCTGCCGCGGCTGCCGCTGCGGCTGCCGCCGCAGCCGGCCTAGCACCACCCGAGCGCCTGGTCAGGCGGCTGACCAACTGGCTCCGCGAACCTCCGCGTTCGGCTGCCTCCCCGACCTGCCCTCGCGCGGCGGCCGAGAGTCGCCAGACCCGGCCGGTCACGACGACGACATCGCTTTCGGCCAGCGGCGCCATCCGGCACCAGACTTTGGGCTCGGCAACGAAGCGCAGTTGGGAGCGTATGAGTTCGGGAAGCCGCTTGCCTTCCAGCACCGGCCTGGTAACAAGCCAGGTCACCAGGCCGGGCGGCAGCAGGTAGAGCCAGACCAGCGAGTGGCTGAACGGAACGCCGAGCAGGGTGAGCACCAGCACGTACGGCAGGGCGATGGCCGCGAACACGGTGATCTGGCCGACTGGAAGCGGCATGGGCAGCCGGAAGTCGTACAGCTTGTAAAGCCGTTTCTCAATTCGCCAGATATTCGTGTAGGTGGGCAGATCCACCTGGTGCTCTCCTCTCCGCAACTAAACGCGAATGCCGGATACGGGGCGCGGCGCGAGCCGCCTTAGCCAGACAATTGCTAGTGAACGCCCAGCGCGTGGGCGATGCCCTGAGCCAGCGAACGCACGATCGTCGGTTCGTAGAAAATGACCGCGATCGCGACAGCCAGCACGAAGAATTGCACGAATCTGATGATCTCGCGGGTGAAGAGGAAGAAGATCGCAACTATTCCCACAATGCCAAGGAATAGTGGCCCGAAGAGATCCTGCAAATATGTCACAAGGCCGGAACTGCTGATCGCTAGCGGCGCGGCCGTGGCTATGGTGAGCGGCGACATCATTACTCCGAGGTTGGTGAGCACGGCTTACTGAGGTCCTGCGCTGGCCTGGTGGTACTCATGTGGACGGCCCTGGAAGCGCGGTCGATGCTCCGATCGAGCTGACGTACCAGTGCCCGCCCCGCCGGATGACGGTCATGGCGTAGGTCATCTGCAGCTGAGCACGGCCACCCGACGCGGGCGGACCAGCCGATGGCGTGCTGACTGGCAGCCATGTGACCGTGACAGTGACATTCCTGGTCGACCCGCTCGCAACCGGCACGATGACGTTCACGATATTGCCGAACTCGACCTCGCCGCCAAGTCCGGACAACTGCACCCCAGGAGCCGCGAAGGCCTTCAGCTTCGCGCTCTCACCACTTGCACTTGCGTACGCTCGGAAGAAGCCCGGCAGTTGACGAAGGAGCGCCTGCTGGGCCGGGACATCGATGGTCACCTTAGGAGCCGCCGGCGGGATCAGGTTGGCTGGCGGCGTGAGCAGCGCCGGCTGTCCTGAGACGACCATCCCGCCGCCTGAATAGTAAACGGGGACGCCGATCTCGATCAGCCGGCCGCCGGTCAGGCCGAGAACGTCGACGACCGCGCTGCTGGCATTCTGCACGTCAACGCCGACGACCTGCTCGGACTGCACGGTCTGGGACCCGCTGCCATTCCAGCCCAGCTTCGGGTCCGTTCCTGGCGCGAGGAAAGGCGTGAGTTCGGTGGCCCGCTGAGCTGCCGTTGACGGGCTGAAGTTGAGGTAGATCTCGCTGAATTCCAGCACGAACCCGCTGGCGAGCGAGACCGGGAACCCATTGGCCGCTGGCGGGGCCGGGCTCGACGGACTGCTGGCAGGCGGGTTCTGGTAGCTGGTGATGATCGCGAGAATCCCCCGGTAGCCGATGAGCAGCAGCACTAGCCACACGACGACACGCCCCAGCCAGACCAGCCATCGGCCTCCTGAGCCGCGCCTGGCCGTCCGTTGGGGTTGTTCGGTCACGCCAGTGTCCGACGCGTGTCCGTCAGACGCATATCCGGTCAACCCGGCACTCCCGGTCCCTCGCCCGGCCATCATCTGCTGCTCGGCTGTCACCGTTCGCTCGGTCGTAACCGGGGCACCGGGCAGCACTCGGTTGCCCGTCGCCATCACACCTCCGCCCGCCGTCTTGGACTGACACTTACCTGGCCAAGAGCTGCGGCGCTCCATTGATCTTGTCCGGCACCATTCTGCGGCAATACGCCCACCCTCAGGGCTCTTTGCGGTCTCCGACGCGCCGATGACCTGCGAATTGAGAAAGCGGCTGTTGTCGGCCATGCGCGGTTCGAGCCGTTGTTTAAGGCAGCTGACCTGCACAGACGCGGCCTCCTGGCCGTCGCGGAGACGGCGGGCGGGCAATTGGCCCGTGCCTCGCGGCTGTGGCGCATGTCACACCTGCCTTCCTCACTCGATCGGCCGGACCTCCCAAATTGAGCGTCCGTCAGCACGTTCTGGTCTGCAAGTCCACGGCACCGACTCATCGTCACCACCTGGCCCGTGGGCTAACTCAGGGCACATCCGGATAAGCCGACTGCTTATCTGGACATCGCTCATTGACGCACTGACCTGTGACAGTTGGTGTGACCGCCGGATCAGCAATTCCGCATTCCGGCCTAATCGGACAAGCGGGGAAGCTCAGGTCACGGGAGCCGAGCGAGCATCGGCCGCACTGGCAGCCGTCGTGATGATCCAGGCGAGTATGACGGCCTCTTCGTGCCAGGCGTCGTAGCGGCCACTGCGCCCGCGGTGCCCCGCGATCATCTCCGTCTTCAGCAAGAACGGCCCTCCCGCGGCGGTCGCCTGCAGCTTCGCGATCCACTTGGCCGGCTCGCTGTAACGGACCCTGGTGTCGTTGAGACTGGTGACCGCCAGGATCGGCGGATACGCCGCAGTGGCGGAGATGTTCTCGTACGGAGAGTACGACTTCATGTAGGAGTAATAGGCGGGGTCGTGCAGCGGGTCGCCCCACTCCTCCCACTCGGTCACGGTGAGCGGCAGGGACGGGTCGAGGATCGAGTTAAGGGCATCGACGAACGGCACGTTCGCCACGATCGCGGCGAAGGCCTCAGGAGCCAGATTCGCGACCGCGCCCATCAGCAGCCCGCCGGCCGAGCCGCCTCTGGCGATGAGGCGATCGGGGCTGGTCCAGCCGGACTCAGACAGATATTTTGCGCAGCTAATAAAGTCCCGAAAAGTGTTCATCTTATTAAGCAGTTTGCCGTCATCGTACCAATGCCTGCCGAGTTCTCCCCCGCCCCTGATATGCGCGATCGCGAATATGAATCCGCGGTCGAGCAGAGATAGCCTCGGCACAGCGAAATACGGGTCATTGGAGATTTCGTAGCTGCCGTAGCCGTAAAGCAGCAGTGGCGCGGTGCCGTCGGCCGGCACGTCCTTCCTGCGGACCAGGGAGATCGGCACCCGCGTGCCGTCCGGGGCCGGCGCCCACAGCCTGACCTGCTCGTAATCCTCGCTCCTGTACGGCGTTCCGCCGGGCGGGGCCAGGACGGGCTGGCGCTTGAGCAAGGTCAACTCGCCGGTGACCGTGTCGTAGTCGTAGACCGAGTCGGGTGTCACCATCGACTCGAATCCCAGACGGAACAGCCGCGAGGTGTACTCGGGGTTCGCGTCCGGCTCGACCGTGTAGACCGGCTCGTCGAAGGCGAGGTCGTGGCTGGTGCCGCCGGCTCGCAGGATCCGCAGGCCGGTCAGGCCGTCCTTGCGGTAGTAGAGCACCAGATGGTCAGCGAAGGCGTCCGCGCCGAGCAGTCTCGTATCGGCGCGGTGCGGCACGAGCGGCGTCCACTCAGAGGGCCGCTCGAGCGAGGCGGTGGCCAATTCGAAGTTCTCCGCGCCGTCGTTGTGCAGGATCAGCAGCCGCTCGGTGCCGTCGGCGGCCACCTGGTGGTCGACGCTGTACTCGATGCCCTGCCGGCGCGGCACGACGACGGTGAGCTCGCCGGTCGGGTTGGCGGCGTCCAGAAGCCAGACCTCGCTGGTCAGCTTGCTGTCCGTGCCGATCATCAGGTACCGCTCGCTGCGGCTGAGCGCGACTCCGGCGAAGAAGCGCTCGTCGGTCTCGGTGAATACGACCTGGTCCTGCTCGGCCGGGGTTCCGACCAGATGCCGCCAGACCTGGTAGGGCCGCCACGCGTCGTCGACCGTCACGTAGAACAGCGCCGAGCCGTCAAGCGACCAGGCCGCGCTGTAGTAGGTGTCCTTGATCTCGTCGGCGGCGACCTCGCCGGTGACCAGGTCCTTGAATCGCATGGTGAAGCGCTCATCGCCCGAGTAGTCGGTCGAGAACGCGAGCTTCGTCCCGTCGGGGCTGATTTCGTAACTGCCCCTCGCGAAGAACGCGTTGTCTCCCGCCAGTTCGTTGTCGTCGAGCAGGATCTGCTCCCCGGCCGGCGGCGAGCCGTCGTCAGTCATCGGCGGGCGCTCGTTCTGATCTCGGACCGGGCAGCGGCAGCAGACCCGGTACTGCTTGCCCTCGACCGTGCGCGAGTAGTACCACCAGCCGCCCTTGCGGGTCGGCACGGTCAGGTCGGTCTCCTGGGTCCGGCCCTTGATCTCGCTGAAGATCGCCGCTCGCAGGTCGTCCTGGCCTTGCGTCATCGCCTCGGTATAGGCGTTCTGCCCTTCGAGGAACGCGATCGTGTCGGGGTTGTCCTTGTCGGCGAGCCAGTCGTATTCATCGATGACCGTGTCGCCGTGGTGGGTCCGTTCGACGGGGATGCGCTTGGCGGCGGGAGGCTGGGGTGCGAGCGTCATAGCTCAGGAGTCTATTGAGCGCCGCCTCAGCCGGCCGAGCTAGGCAGCGCTAGGCCGAGCTAGGCCGGGCTTGGCCGGGCTGCTAGCTGTCGCGGGAGGCTCGCGCCGCCTTCTGCGTGGTGCCGGGCGAGCCGCCTGGCGGGTCGCCGAGCGGACGGATGAAGGGGCCGGCGAATGGCCTGGTCTCGGACTGGGCGGTCGCCAGCGTGGTGCCCGGCGCGAGCGCCAGGTCCGTGCAGCCGCGCAGTCCTTTCCAGCGCTCGATCGCGGCGGTGGCGTCTGAGCCCGTTTCCGGGACCGGCAGGCCGTCATTGATCTCGGCCGGCCGCCATTTGAACCCGTCGATGTGCCGGCCGGTGATCGTGATGTGCAGCGCACCGCTATAGGTCTCCGGCGGCGTGGTGTCGTAGAAGGCCAGGTTGCCCAGGCCATAGTCGACGAACGCGGTGCCGAGGTAGCCGGCGCCTAGCTGCACGTGCGCGTGGGCGCCGATGATGATGTCGGCACCGGCCTTGACCAGCGCCTTGGCCAGCGGCTCCTGGACCGAGTTCGGGCAGGTCTGGGCTTCTGTGCCCCAGTGCAGGTAGACCACGACGGTGTCGTTATCTTTCCTGGCCCGCTGTACCGCCGAGACCAGTTCGGCCTCCTGGTAGGCCGACGCCAGTCCCGGCTGGGTCGCGGTCGCGGTCCAGGCGGTGATCAGGTTCGTGTCGATGACCTCGGTGGCGGCGATGATCGCGATCCGCTGGCCGTTGATCTTGGTCTCGTAGGGCGCGAAGGCCTGGGCCGCGTCCTTGCCGATGCCCAGTACCGGATAGCCGGCGGCCTTGGCGAGCGCGAGCGATTCCGTGAGCCCGGCCCGGCCGCAGTCCTCTCCGTGGTTGTTCGCCTCGGTGACGACCGTCACGTGCGCGGCCTTGAACGCGGTCAGCGCGGTCTTCGGCGCCGAGAACACGAACTGCTTCGGCTGCGGGTCCGGGCAGGGCCCGCTGACCAGCGCCGACTCGAAGTTCGTCATCGACAGGTCGGCTCCGGAGAGCAGGCTGGCGATGTTGCCGTCGAGCGCGGTGGACGGATCGTCGCCCAGCCGGACGCCGAGTTCTCCTTCGAAGTGGACATCGCCGCCGAAAGCCAGCGTCACCGCATTGCCGTTGCCGCGCCAGTCCGGGTTCAGCGGGGATCCGGTCTTGGCCCGGCCGCGGCCCGGCCCGGCGTTGGGCCCCAGGGAATGCTTGGAAGTGACCCGCCGTGAGTGGCCATGACCGGCCGCGCCGATGCGATGCTGACCCTCGTGCCGGTAGACCAGGTACACCCCGGCGAGCACGACCACGATGAGCGCGGCGAACGCAAGCCTGAACAGGCTCTGCCGCCGGCCCCCCGAGGTCTGCCTGGCTGGGTGCACACGCTTACGGTAACAATCAGAGTGCGTCGGTCTGGTGACATTCAGTCATCTCGGTGTCAGCTTCTCGGTGTCAGCTCGCAGGGCAGGCTTCTTTTATTTGGAAAGATTTTCGGTGGTTGTGTCCTCGGCGGGCCAGGCCGCTCGTCGTCTGCGTGACTGACCAGGCCACGCCGCCGGGCCGGTCAGCTTCTCTTAGCAAGTTCTCAGACCAAGCCAACCGAAGGAGAGCAGTCGTGAAGTACATGTTCTTGATCTGCGTCGACGGGTCCATCAAGCTGACCGAGGAGCAGCGGGCCAAGGCACCAGGCGACGGCATAGCCTGGGCCACGGAGATGGACGGCCGCGGACTCCGGCTCGACGGCAACGGGCTGCAGCCGACCTGTGATGCCACCACGGTTCGGGTGCGCAGCGGCGAGGTGCTGCTGGCGGACGGGCCGTTCGCCGAGACGAAGGAGCACGTGGCGGGCTTTGACCTGATGGACTGCGCGGATCTGGATGAGGCGATCGAGGCGGCGGCTAAGCACCCGTGCGCCGCGTTCGGCGCGATCGAGATCCGGCCGCTCTGGCAGCCGTGAGCGAGAACGTCGCGCCGATGTCTGATGCGCCCGCGTTTGATGCGCCGGTGTCTGATGCGCCCGAGTTTGATGCGCCCGCGTTTGATGCCGCGGTCGCCGAGGCGTTCCGGGCCGAGTGGGGCAAGGTCGTCGCGACCCTCATCGGGCTGACCGGCGACTGGGATCTGGCCGAGGAGTGCGCGCAGGACGCCTTCGCGCAGGCGGTCAGGACCTGGCCGCGCGACGGGGTGCCGCAGCGCCCCGGTGCGTGGCTGACGACGGTGGCGCGCAACCGGGCTCTGGACCGGTTGCGCCGCCGCGCCTCGGAGTCCGCCAAGCTCGCCGAGGCCGCCGTCCTGGCGGCGGCGCCGACTACGACGGCGCAGGAGATCTCCGATGACCGGCTCCGGCTGATCTTCACCTGCTGTCACCCGGCGCTGCCGCTCGAAGCGCAGGTCGCGCTCACGCTCCGCACGCTCGCGGGCCTGACCACGGCGGAGATAGCGCGAGCCTTCCTGGTGACCGAGCCGACCATGGCCAAGCGCCTGGTGCGCGCCAAGCGCAAGATCCGCAACGCCGGTATTCCGTACCGGGTGCCGCCAGCTCATCTGCTGCCAGAGCGACTCAGCGGCGCGCTCGCCGTCCTTTATCTGCTATTTAACGAAGGCTACGCAGCGACGGCCGGCTCAGAGCTCATCCGGCGGGGGCTATGTGCCCGGGCCATAGCGCTGGCCGGCGCCCTCGCCACGCTGATGCCAGGCGAGCCGGAAGCGATGGCGTTGCTCGCGCTGATGCATCTGCATAACGCCAGGCGAGACAGCAGGCTGGACGCCAGCGGCGACCTCATCACGCTGGAAGACCAGGACCGGTCGCGGTGGGACCAGGCCGAGATCGAAGCGGCGGTGGTACTGCTCGACGCGGTCTCTGGCGGTGTCTCCTCGCCCGGGCCCTACCTGGTTCAGGCACAGATCGCCGCCTGCCACGCCACGGCTCCGGCGGCCGAGAAGACCGACTGGGACCGGATCGCCGATTTGTACCTGATGCTCGGGCGCCTGGTTCCGTCCCCGGTCATCGAATTGAACCGGGCCGTGGCCGTCGGGATGGCGCAGGGTCCGGCGGCCGGGCTGGTAATAGTCGACGCGCTGACAACGTCGGGCGCCCTGACCGGCTACTACCTGCTCCCGGCGACTCGCGCCGACCTGCAGCGGCGGCTCGGCCGCAACTCAGAGGCGGCGGTGAGCTACCAGCAGGCACTCGAACTCGCCGCTACCGGCGCGGAACGCCGCTACCTGGCCCGTCGCCTAGCCGAAGCCCGTCGTTAGCTGAGATCGCCGGGCGCCATGATGAGCCATGGACATGACTAGCCAGACCGGGCTTGCTAATCAGGTCAGCCCCCTCCACCAAGCCAGCACAGTCGTCGGCGGGTTCACCGACCATCACACGCATCTGCTCAAGACCGCGGCCGGCGCTCCGTTCCCGTGGGAAGGCACGACGGTCCGCGAGTTCCACCAGCGGGTCTGGCGCGATGGCAGCACCCCGATGGACATCGGTGAGCCGGCGTTCGCGGATTCGACTGACGTGATCGCCAGCCGGCTGCACGATGGCCTGACGGCGGCGGCCGGCACCGGCCTGGTCGAGATCACCGAAATGGGCATGCGCGACTGGCGCTATCTGGACGCGCTCGAACGGCTCACTCACAATGACCGGCCGCTGCCGGTGCGGGTTCGGCTCTACCTCGCCAGCGGCCTGGCCGAGCAGGCCGGGATCGCCGAGATCAGGACCCGCCGGGCTCGGGCCAGCGCCAGCGGATGGCTCCGCCTTGACGGGATCAAGTTCTATGCCGATGGCTGGCTGGGACCTCGCACCTGCGCGATGGGCCGCGATTTCGACGACACCGGTGAGACCGGCCTGCTGTTCACCGACGCGGCGACGCTGGCCCGCCGGATCGAGCCGCTCGCCGAGGACGGCTGGCGGATCGCCACCCACGCCATCGGCGACCTGGGCGTCCAGACCGTGCTGGACGCCTACGAACTCGTGTGGGGCGGTGACCGGACGGCCATCACCGCTGCCCGGCCAAGGATCGAGCACGCCAGCCTGCTGTCGCCCGGCCTCGTTGACCGGGTCGCCGGCCTGGGCGTCTGGTCCTGCATCCAGCCGTCGTTCCCGGTGACCGACGCCGCCCAGATCATGTCCGCGCTCGGCACCGACCGGGCCGAGATCGCCTACCCGTGGGACCGCCTTGCCGCGTCCGGCGCGCCGCTGCTGCTCGGCACGGACTACCCGATCGAGGTGATCGATCCGCTGGTCAGCCTGGCCCGCCTGGTATCTGGCCGGTCGGACCGCCCGGGCTTCGCCACCCGGCAGACCGCCCCCGAGCACTCCCGCCTGCCCTTGGACAAGGCGCTGGAGCTCCTCTGCGACGAATCCGCCGGCCAGACCACGCTGTCCGCCGATCCGCGGTCCGTGGCGGAGCCGAGCGAACTAGACCAACTCCACGTCCTGGGCACCAATCCCGCCCCGTTCTGACCAATGACCGCGAGTGCTAGCTTGCGGCTCATGCGGAACGCCGAGTTCAACGACCCCCGGCTGGTCAAGGTCTACGACGCGGAATGCCCATGGTCACGCGACGACGATTTCTTCCTGTCTGTGGTCAGCCAGACGCCGGGTGCGCGCGTGCTCGACCTGGGCTGCGGCACCGGCCGGCTCGCGCTCGGTCTTTCCGCCGCCTGGCATACGGTCACCGGGGTGGACCCGGCCGGCTCTTCGCTCGCGGCGGCCCGGGCCAAACCAGGCGCCGATCAAGTCGCCTGGATCGAAGGCACCTCGGCTGACCTGCCGGAAGCCGCATTCGACGTGGCGGTGATGACGAGCCACGTCGCCCAGTTCTTCGTGACCGCGCAATCCTGGCGCCGCACGCTCGCCGACCTCAAGCGCACCCTGGTCCCTGGCGGCCGGCTGACCTTCGACAGCCGCGACCCGCGCGCTCGCAAGTGGGAGGACTGGAACCCGGCCGACTCGCGCCGTCAGATCACGCTGCCAGACGGCGGCGACGTGACCGCCTGGACCGAGGTCACGCAGGTCAAGGACCGGGTAGTCGACTTCATGATCCACTACCTGATGCCGGCCGGCGAAGAGCTAGTCAGCGAGGGCACCCTCGCGTTCCGCACCGAAGACGAGCTGCGGTCATCGCTCACCGACGCCGGCTTCACGATCGAAGCCATCTACGGCGGCTGGAGCCGCGACCCCATCGGCCACCCCGACGGCGAATTCCTAGTCGTGGCCACCGCCTGACTGCCAGCCGGAAGCGCACTAAGGCCGGCGATCCGCACGGTCGGCGCCGCTCGCCAGAAGCAGCACTTACCATCCATTAGCGGCGACTTACCATCCATTGCGAGCACTTACCCTGCATTACCCCTGTATTTTGCCGGGAATGCCCCGATTCGGAGCGGGGAAACGGATGGGAAGTGGCGCTAACGAATGGTAAGTGCCGTGCAACGGATGGCAAGTGGCGTCCAGTCCGCGCACCCATTACCACCCGAACCGCCCGTGACCGGACAGAACCGGCATGTTCTTCGGTTGGACCGCCCGCACTACTAGCGGTAGTTGACGAACTGGAGGGCTATGTCGAATTCCTTGCCCCTCAGCAGCGTGATTACGTCCTGCAACTCGTCCTTCTTCTTGGACGTCACACGCAGCTCATCGCCCTGAACCTGAGGCCGGACGCCCTTGGGCCCCTCATCCCGGATGATCTTGGAGATCTTCCTGGCGTCGTCCTGGGAGATGCCCTCCTTCAGGCCGACGCTGATCCGGTACTCCTTGCCCGACGGCTTGGGATCGCTCGCGTCCAGTACCTTCAGCGAGACCGAGCGCTTGACGAGCTTCTCCTTGAAGACGTCGAGCACGGCGTTGGCGCGCGATTCGCTGTTGGCCTTGATTTCGACGCCTTCCTTGCCCGACCAGGCAATCGAGGCGCCCACGCCGCGGAAGTCGAACCGGGTCCCGATCTCCTTGGCCGTCTGGTTCAGCGCGTTGTCGACTTCTTCCCGGTTAATTTTCGACACCACGTCGAAAGAACTCTCTGCAGGCATCCCAACATCCTAGAGCGCTCGCGGCACACCTTCGGCGATCCAGCGCTTGATCACCTCGGCGGCCTGATCGGCAACCGGGTGCCCGAGAGGCCGGGTTACCAGATCACTCAGCGCGAACATGTCAAGCACCCGGCCCAGGTACGACCACTCCTGCGGTGGCGGCAGATCGGCCGGCTGACCGCCAACGAACGCGGCCGCGAAACCGTCGGCGTAGCCGGCCGGATAGTCCTGCGCAAACCTCATCATGTTGGCGGCATCGCCATAGGGACAGGAGGAGAAAGCAAACTCCCAATCGATCAGAGCTTCCACCTGCCAGTCGGGTCCTGGCCTGGTCACCAGGATGTTCTTGGGGTTCAGGTCGGCGTGCGCGAGCCTGGCCTGCCCGTCGATCTCGACCAGGGCCGGAGCGTGCGCGGCGCACAGACCCGCCCAGGTCCGCTGCGTCTCCCGGTCAAGCCGCGCCGCCGGGGCGGCCGACATGCAGGTCGCGGCGAACTCCGGCAGTTGCCGTGACCAGGGCTGTTCGACCCGAACCGTCAACCGCTCGTCGGCGAAGAACCCAGCTCGCTCAAACCTCACCTCCGCAACGGCGGCCGCAACCCGGCCGACCGCCGCGCCCAGCTCAGCGAACTCGGCCGGGCTGAACTTGTCCGCTTCCAGTACCTCACTGAGCGGCATGCCGCTCACATACTCAATAACCATGACCGGCCGCTGGTCGTCCAGCCCGGGCACGACCAGCAGCACCTCCGGCACCGGAACGTGCTCGCTGGCCGCGACCATGACCGCGGCCTCGATCGCCGGATCCGGCCCGCCGAACCGCGCGACCACGGGTCCGTCGGTCAGTTCGAGCAGGCAGGTCTCGTGCGAGAACCCGCCCGCCAGGGTCCGCGACGACAGCACCTGCTGGCCGAGCCTCTCCCCGAGGCTGGCCAACTCCACGCGCTGATCGTCCTTTCCTGGCGAACCGGAACTCATCCGAGACCTGCCTTTCACTCGCTGCCTGGCCAGCCGTTCAGAACGACGTGATGCCGTCGGGAGTACCTAGCCCGGTCGGCGCGTCATAACCTTTCTTGGCCGTGCACAGGTAGTCGTGGCCGCAGACTGGCCCGACCGGCGTCTTGCCGAATCGGAGCACGTCGTCGCCCTTGGTCACGTCGAACAGCCCCTTGGCGTGGGCGTACAAGCTGGCGACGCTCTCGCTCGCGCCGTTGCCCGCCAGCCCGTAAACCCCGGCGATGATCGGGGCGGCCGCGCTGGTGCCATCGACCGTCAGCCAGCCGTGACGCGCCTGGTCGTTGACCACGACGCCTTCCGCCAGGGCGGACACGTCGTTCAAGGTGCGCATCGGACAGTGCGTGTCGTGCTGCCACGACGGTTTGGCCGTGTACGCCGAGCAGCCGCTGGCCGTCGCGCCGAGCCCGCTGGTATTCCAGACCCGCTCGGTCCAGCCGCGGGCGGTGTGCGACCGGCTCAATTCGGTGCCGCCGACCGCGACGACGCGGGGCAGGTTGGCCGGGAAATCAGCCGGCCCGAAACCGGAGTCACCTGAGGCCACTACGGTCATGTGCCCGCTCTGCTGATACGCGCCGGCCGAGGGCTGGGTGAACCCGTTCTCAGCGAGCCCGTAACTATTGGAGATCACCTGCGCCCCGAGCCGCCCGGCTGTCTTCACGGCGGCGGCGAGGTCGTTGATATCGGGGGTGTTGCCTTCGACTAGCAGGATGTGGCAGTGCGGGCACGCCGCCGAGACCATCTCCACATCGAGCGCGGTCTCGACATCCCAGCCAAAAGGCTTTCCCGACTGCGGCAGCGGACTCGGCTTGCCCTTCTGGTTCACGATCCGCAGGCAACCGCTGGCGACGGTGCAGGGCGGGAGCCCGTACTGCTTGCGATAGGTAGCCAGCGACAAGGCCAGTTTCGGGGTCGTGAAGGCGTCCACCACGGCCACCGTCTGGCTGCTGGCCTGTCCGACCGGGAGCTTGTAGGCCGATTCGATCGCCTTAGCTCCCCAGCCCTTGGGCTTAGCGGAAGCGCCCGCTGCCTGGGCCTGGTTCACCGCCACCTCAGGTGCGTAGAAAGCGAAGCAGCGCGCCTGCCGCGGACCGGCCTTGGGACAGGCCGGCCGCAGCGAAGGCGTGCCCGCGGCGCGTACCGGGCGTGTGATCGCTTTGGTGACAGTCAGGACACGCCCGCCGTTGCCGCCGTTCCCGATTCGGTACGCGCGATCGATGGTCTCGGTGACCGATCCTCCGGCCGCATCGGTCGCTCTGGCCCGCAGCGTCACGTAGCGGCCGGCCGACGCGCTGAACGTGGCCAGGTACGAGCCGGCGCCGGTCCTGGTCAGCCGCACCGGCTTCCAGGTCTTGCCGCCGTTGACCGAGAACTGCACGCCCAGGCCGGTGATGGCCGAGGACTTAACCAGCGGCAGCTGGCCAGCCTTGATGGCGATCTGCTGAAGACCCGGCCTGGTCCGCCCGTTGAGCCCTTCATGGGCAACGACGTAGTGCAGCATCATCATCGGCTCGACCGCGCAGTGCCGCGCAGCGGCGAGATTAGCGAAGAACAGGCCGCCGCAAATCCAGCCCTTGGGCAACCTGGCCTGCGGCTGACGAGCCGACCGCCAGTTCCAGACCGCATGCACGCTCGACGACTGCGGGTACCCCTTGGCCGACGGCCTGGTGGCAGTCACCGCGACCCTCACCAGCGACGGACGGCCGCTCAGGCGGGCACTGGGGCTGAAGTTGCCAAACCCGAAATTGTTTCTCAGCCGGCCGCGCGCGACCTGCTTGCCGTTGTCGCTGATCTGGTACTGACCGCCGGCGAAGCCGCCACCGGAATGGCCAAACTGGCTGTCGCTGAACAGCGCCACGTCAAGTGCCAGCTTGTTGCCGGCCCGCGAGGCCGATGGCTGCACCAGGAAGACGTTGGCCGCGCCGGTCAGGTTGACGTTGGACTGCGGGCTCAGCGGATAGGCGTTCCAGTTCTGGTCAGTGAATTCGCCGGCCCTGAAGCTACGCAGCGCATCTGTCTGGCCACCGAGCGAGAAACCGTAGATCTGGCCGATGCTGTCCCACCATTGGATCCCGGGATTGCCGGTCACGTACTCGATCCGATGACGCGGCATCTTAAATTGGAGCAGCAAGGCCGAAACGAACTGGTTCGCCTGGTCGGAGAAGATGCCGACCTTGAATTCTGACCCGGACGACTTGACATCCTGGAAGTACCGGGCATCGATGGTGGCCAGCGACGAGGGGCGCACCCTGAAGGACTGGGGAGCGATTAGTCCGTTGTGTGACTCCGTCGCGAGGGTGTAGTCGTAGCCCGTGCCCCGCGTCTTCGGCGGCGAGGCGAGTCGCTGCTGGGTGGATACCGAGAACTTGCCGACCGTCGGCCTGACCTTGGTGGGATTCACCCAGAGCGATATCCCGTTGGCTTCAAAGGACTGTTCGCCGAATGACCCGGACCGGCTCACGCGCACCAGGTTGAAGACCGTGTCGTAAGGGATCGCCCGCCGCGGCGTCCGCATCAGGATCTCGCTGTCGGCGGCCTTCTCGCGGAACGTGACCGTGGTGGCCGACCGGTGCACGGCGAATTGCGGTGCGACCACGAGCTTCCAGTCGTTTATCGGATGGTGCTGATCAAAGAAGTCGAGGAACTGGCTGACCGCCCAGTAGTCACCGACCGGCACGCTCAATTTGGCGACGCCCTGGTCGAAGAAGGTCGTGGCGTCAAAGAAGTTGCTGTTGTCCGCGTTAGTGACCTGGACCATGTCACCGGTATCCGGCTTGCCGAACCGGTCGAAGGCCCTGATCGTCAGGGTCTCCATCTGGAACGCCGGGTTGTTGGGCCGGCCCTGCAGAAGGACCGGGCCAGGCCGGCCGGGCGACCGCGCCTTCTGCGGTCCCGGCTGACCGGCGAGCCCGATGGTCAGGCCGCCGGCGAAGATGCCGTCGGTCCCGTACCTGGCCGTTGCATGGTCGGCCCGGCTCAGGCGCAGCAATTCGGTACCGAACCGCTTCGCCGCCGCCAGCGTGAGATATCCGGAAGCGATCCCGGCTGCCGTGCTGGTGACCTGAACGCCCGGCAACGCCGGGCGCTGCCCCCGATAGGCGATCACCACCGGCAGCCGGCCGTTCCGTTCGGCCCGTTGCAGTGCGAAGACGTTGAACAGGCTCGGGCTGAGCCCGCGACCCAGATACGGCAAAGCCGACAGCGGCACCACCAGCGCCGCATCTCCGTGGCCGATGGTTTGATATGCCCCGGCTCCGGCCGAGTGCGAGCCGGGCAGCATCGCGGCGACCCGCGGTCCGCCTGGCGTGCCCAAGAGCACGGCCCGGTCACCGGTAATCAAGGTAACTACGTTTCTTGCCCCTGCGGCCCCGGGCACCCGGGCGGCAGCCCTGGCCTGCCGGGCGGCACCAACTCCAACCGCCGAGGCGGCCCCGGCCCCTAGGCCAGACAGGCCGGTGAGACAGAGACTGATAACTCCTGCGAGCGCAAACCCTCGCGAAACCTGACGACGACTTCGCACCTGACCTCCACTGATCGACCGACGAGTCGTGACGCCGTTCAGGCTACGCCAACTAGTTTGAATTGCAAAGTTCTCTGGGTAGTCAAGAGATCCCTAGAGCAAAACCCGTCGGCTGCCATTACCAGTAGCACGACGCCGCGTCGCGATTCGTTGCAGCCGCCGCCGATGATTCCGAGCCGCCTGGCTACTCTTCTGGATCCCGGCGCGGCGGCCGCCCGGGCCGCCGCATCTGAGCGACCTGCCCGGGCAGCCGCCCGGCCTCGGCCAGAGCCCGGCGCAGCAGGAACTCGATCTGGGCGTTCGTGCTGCGCAGCTCGTCATTCGCCCATCTGGCCAGGGCATCATGCACGGCCGGATCAAGCCGAAGCAGCAGGCTCTTGCGCTCAGCCACGATTAGCTCGCCCGCAGCTCACTGGTACAGCGAGCCGGTATTAACCACCTGCTGCGTGGCTTGCTCGCTGCACAGTACGACCAGCAGGTTCGAGACCATCGCGGCCTTCCGCTCTTCGTCCAGCTGCACGACGCCTTCCTCCTCCAGCCGTGTCAAAGCCAGCTGCACCATACCCACTGCCCCCTCGACGATCTTGGTCCGCGCACCGACCACGGCGCTCGCTTGCTGCTGGCGCAACATTGCCTGGGCGATCTCCGGAGCGTACGACAGCCTGGTCAGCCTTGACTCGATGATCCGAACCCCGGCGGGCTCGACCCGGGCGGCGATCTCGGCCGACAGCCGCGCGGTGATCTCCTCGGCGTTTTCCCGCAGCGAGAGCTGATCGGCGCCGCGGGAGTCGTAGGGGTAGCTCAAGGCGATGTGCCGGACCGCGGTCTCGGACTGAATGGCGACGAATTTGACGAAGTCATCGACACCGTAGAGGGCCTTGGCGGTGTCCTCCACCTGCCACACCACAACGGCGGCGATCTCGATCGGGTTGCCATCCGCGTCGTTGACCTTGGCCTGCGCGGTCTCCATGTTCCTGACCCGGACCGAGATCCCCCGCCTGATCGTGAACGGGTTCACGACGTGGAGCCCAGGGGTGCGGATGGTGCCGCGGTAGCTGCCGAACAGCTGAATGGCCCGCGCCTCCCCCACGACCACCGGGGTCAGGCCGCGCAGCACCGCGATCGCGACGATGAAGATGATCACGGCCAACCAGATCAGAGCGACCTGTCCGCCGCTCGCGGTCATCTTGCTGGCGAAGTAAAGCAGCAGGACGCCCGCTAGAATCGCAACTGCGCCAATGAGGAGCACGGGAATCCCCGGCGCTGAGCGGGCCTTAGACTCCGTCGCCTGCCGGATGACGGGCGCCTGCCCCGCTGCTGGGTCCTGGGTAGTCATCCCCACCACCTCCATTTGACTTCTCTGATACCAACAACCTAGCATATTGATATCAGTTTAGGAAGAGTGCCTAGCCCAGACGAAGGACAATGACCGTGAGCAGCCAGCATGGAGTGCTCGAGGTAACCGAGCTGAGGCGCACGTACGGCGAGGTGGTGGCGCTCGATGGGCTGAGTTTCGCCGTGCCGCCCGGCGAGGTGTTCGGCTTCCTCGGGCCGAACGGATCAGGCAAGACCACCGCGATGCGGGCGATCGTCGGGGTTGCTTCGCTGGACAGCGGCAAGGTGCACTGGAACGGCGAGCCGATCGGCGAGACCGCCCGCCGCCGGATTGGCTACATGCCGGAAGAACGCGGCCTTTACCCAGCCATGCGCGTCCAAGAGCAGCTCGAGTACCTGGCCAGGCTGCATGGCCTGACTCCAGCCAAGGCTCGCGAGGCCGCCGTCTACTGGATCGACCGGCTCGGCCTGGCCGGGCGCGGCCAGACCAAGGTCGAGGCGCTGTCGCTTGGCAACCAGCAACGGGTCCAGCTCGCCGCCGCGCTCGTGCACGACCCCGATCTGCTCGTGCTCGACGAGCCGTTCTCTGGCCTGGACCCGGTGGGTGTGGACTCGATGTCCGAGGTGCTGGTCGAGCGGGCCAAGGCCGGGGTCACGATGCTGTTCTCCAGCCACCAGCTCGATCTGGTCGAACACCTCTGCACCTCGGTCGCGATCATTCACCGCGGCGCGCTGGTCGCGCACGGCACCGTCGAGGACCTGGCCAGCTCGGGCCAGCTCAGGATCGAAGTCAAGGTGTCCGGCGATGCCGAGGCGACCTGGGCCAGGCAACTCGCCGGCCTGGCCACGATCGAGCAGGTCACGAACGGCATGGCGACGCTCTCGCTGTCGAACCGCCAGGACGCGCAGCAAATACTGGACGTGGCCCGTCGAGCCGGCCCGGTCGAACAGTTCGGCTTCGTGCGCCGCCGCCTGTCCGAGGTGTTCCGCGACGCGGTCGGTGCCGATGTCGACGCAGTCGGCGGCGCCGCCGGTACCGCGACCGAATCCCAGCTACTCAGCCAGTGGTCCGCCCACGCAGCCCAGGCCGCCAAGGCGGGGGGACCCGAGGGGTCGTCCCCCCGGACCAGCACAGTGCAGGAGTCGAGCCAATGAACCGGAACTGGTGGAAGCTCACCTGGCTCGTCACCAGGCGCGAGATCAACGACCGAGCCAGGGCCAAGTCCTTCTGGGTCGCGTCGATAGTCCTGCTCGTCGGCGTCGCGGCCGGTGCCCTGATCCCGGCGCTGGTTCAAGGCGGCCAGTCGTCGAGCCCGATCGGCATCGTCGGCGGCCCGGTGTCCGCGCTGACCCAGACCGTACGTGAGGCCGGCCGCGCCGCAGGCACGAAGGTGCAGGTCATCGTGCTGCCCAGCGTCGCGGTCGCGAGGGCCGAGCTGCGTTCTGGCAAGATCGACGCCGTGCTGGTCGGCGACTCCCAGGTGCTGGTCAAGCAGCAGTCCTATACCGGATCGCCCTCGGGCGGAACCGTCGCCCAGGCGCTAGCCCAGCTCGGCGGCCTGGCGAAGCTGTTCGCGGTGCTGCCACCCGCTGACTCCGCCCGAATCGCCGCCCACGGCATCGCCCTGCCCGTGCATGGCCTCGTCCCGCCCCCGACCCGCGGCCTGGCCGTCAGGATCACCGGCCTGTCCGTCGCGATCTTGATCTACATCATCATCATCATTTACGGCATCAGGATCACGATCGGCGTCTGCGAGGAGAAGGGCACCAGGGTCGTCGAAGTCCTGCTGACAACGCTGCGGCCAGTTCAGTTGCTGGTCGGCAAGGTGCTCGGGATGGGCCTGCTGACGCTCGGCCAGATCGTCGCGATGGTGGGCGTCTACCTGGGCCTGGGTTACGCGGTCGGCTCGCATGTCGTGAGCGGATCCGCGACCGGCGTGGTCCTGGTCGCCGGCCTGTGGCTGGTGCTCGGCTACGCCTTCTACTGCACGGGTTTCGCCGCCGCCGGCGCCCTGATCACCCGCCAGTCCGACGCCTACAACGCCGCGTTCCCGCTGCAACTGCCGTTGATCCTGGCCTACGGACTCACCTATACGGTCATCTACGCCCCCACCGTGAACACCTTCTACCACGTCCTCGCGTTCATTCCCTTCACCGCCCCGGTGGCAATGCCGGTCCTGGTCGCCGTCGGCGCCGCCCCAGCCTGGCAAGTCGCCGTCTCGGCCGCGATCACCGTCGCGAGCACGGTCTGGATGGCCCGCCTAGCTGGCACCATCTACTCGCGCGCGATCCTGCGTACCGGCATCCGGCTCAAGGCTCGCCAGGTCCTGCGAACCGCCAGCTAACTGCCATTTAAGAAGAAAGCTTTTCGGTGCTTTTGACCACGGCCGCCTGAGGCCGGCGCGCGACCTGCCGGACGCGTGACAGCACCGCCACGGCGTCAGGCCGGTCGAGCGCATACGCCACCAAAGCGAACACCGCGATCGCGACGCAGCAAGCCACCACCGCGCTGAGAACTGCCAGCAGCCTTCCCTCCGCATGGATCGCCACGCTGACGGCTGTCCCGGTCACCGCGCCAGCCGCACCTGCCACCAGCCCGGCCAGCCCTGCCCGCCGCCCATCGCGCAGTGCCGCCGCCCCGCGAAGCCGGCGGGTGACGATCACGACGGGTATGGCCACGACCGTCTGGCCGATGCTGGTGCCCAGCGCGAGCGCCGCCACCACCAGATGCGCGGGCGCGAACGCGGTCAGGATCAGGTTGACCGCGATCGTGGCGACCGCGCTGCCGGACAACGCGAACCCGGCGAGCGTGTACCGGCCCAGGGCGAGCATCGCCCGGGAGAGGTTGGCTATCACCGAAGCCCCGACCAGCCCGGGAGCGAACAGCACGAATCCCGCGATCAGCTCAGAAACCTGACCCGGCTGCCGCGCCAGCACGTGCGCCGTCGGCGCGGCGATGGCCACCATCATCGCCGCGCCCAGGCATGACATCAGCAGTACCGCCCGAGTGGAGAGAGCCAGGGTCCGGTCGAACTCCTCGCCGTCGCGGGCCGAGAGGGCAGTGAACGCGCTAGTGACGATCGAGATGCCCAGCACCGCGAAGATGGCGTTGAACACCAGGAACGCGTAGTTGAACAAGACGAGGGCGCCGGTCTCGCCTCGCCCGTTGGCCACCGCGACCACGACCAGGGCCGAGGCGTCAGCGACCAGGAACTCCGCGATGCCGACCGTGACCAGGCCGCCGACCTGGCGGGCCACCAGTCGCGGCAGCCGCAGCGCCGGCCTGAAGGTCAGCCGCAGCCGCAGCGTCGCCGCGATCATGACCAGCAGCAGCGCCACGACGCTGAGGGTCGTGCCCAGCGACAGGGCTAGTTCGGCCAAGCCGGGCGTCCGCGCCAGCGGAACTCCCCGGTCATCGACCGCGAAGGTGAAATACGAGGCGATGAGCACGAAGCTGGCCAGTACCGGCGCCACGGCCGGCCCGGCGAACCGGCGGTACGCCTGCAGCAACCCGATGAACACGACCGAGACTCCGTAAAGCAGGATCTGCGGGGCGAACACCTGAATCATGTCGGCGGTGATTCGCACCACATCGCCGCGCGGGCAGTGCGCATGGACGTTGGCCGGGGTGAGCAGCGAGGCGATCGGCCCGGCCAGCACCGCGATCGCGATCGCCAGCGGCCCGAGGATCACGATGGCCCAGGTCAGCACCGTGGAGCAGATCTGCCCGACTCGCGCCTTCTCGGCGGGATCAACATCGGCCCGCGCGGCCGACCGGGCCAGCACCGGGATCATGGCGCTGGTGAGCGCGCCGCCCAGCGCCAGTTCGGCGATCAGGCTCGGCACCTGAAAAGCGGTCAGGTAGGCCGAGCCCATACACGTCGCACCGATGACCTGCGAGAACACCAGCGTCCTGACCAGCCCGATGATCCGCGAGAACACCGTAATCGCGGCGATGACCATGGCACCGCGCGCGATGCCCGACGCCATCTTTCCGCTCCGGTCCCGCGCGGCGGGCTCGGCCACATCCGTATTGTCGGCCCGCACGCGTCCCCCCGCCGGCTGCCCGAGTTGTCCCGGTGAGGTCAGCTTAAAGAAATTACATTCATGCCACGCAAAGCTTTCAAAGCAATTAAAGAAGTATTTGCGTGGGTTCTCCGCTCACTTTCCCAGGGCCGGTCCCGCGCCTGCCCTTGCGTACCCTCCCAGCGCGCGAGTCAATAACGCGCGGTCGTGTCCGAGCGCCGGGTGCCGGGCGCCGGAGGCCGGGTGGCTGGGGCGGGTGGTACGACTGGGGCGGAAAGCGCAGACCGCAGCGCGGCGGTGCCGGGCGCCGGAGGCCGGAGGCCGGAGGCCGGAGGCCGGAGGCCGGGTGGCTGGGGCGGATGGCGCGACTGAGGCGGAAGGTGCAGGCCGCAGCGAGGTGCCGGGCGCCGAAGGCCGGGTGGCTGGGGCGGATGGTGCGACTGAGGCGGAAAGCGCAGGCCGCAGCGGAGTGCCGGGCGCCGGAGGCCGGGTGGCATCAAGCAGGGCCAGCGGCTCAGCCGCCGGGTCGTGTCCGACGACGAGGCGCGGGGGCGGATGGTGCGACTGGGGCGGAAGGTGCAGGCCGCAGCGGGGGGCCGGGCGCCGGAGGCCGGGTGGCTGGGGCGGATGGTGCGACTGAGGCGGAAGGTGCAGGCCGCAGCGGGGGGCCTGCTGGCCCGGCCGGGTGAATGCGCGGATTCATCCCCGGAATTCCTGATGAATGTGCGGATTCACCCGGAATGCGGTGATGATCATGAAGGCGGGTTGGTGGCTGGTGGTGCTGCCGAGGCCCGCGTGACTGAGGTGACATCTGCGAGATAGGAGAAAGCCGGCCGCGCCGCCTGCGGGGAGGGACCGGCCGCCGGCGAACGTCCGGGCCCGCCGCGCTCCTCGCCTCGTTCACATATCCCTGACTGGGACGACATATCTCGGGTTAGCGCGAGTTTATATCCTGGTTTGATCGGAATCGGGAGACGTGAATCTTTCCGGCCCGGGATAAGTGCCATGGCGGCGGGCGGCCGAGGGCCGGAATGACGGTCAGGGCCGGAATGACGGTCAGCTGTGGCGGAACTCGACTACGTCGCCGTCGCGCATGATGTAGTCCTTGCCTTCGATTCTGGCCTTGCCTGCCGCTCTGGCCGCCGCGACCGAGCCGGCGGCGATGAGGTCCTCGTAGGAGACGATCTCGGCCTTGATGAAGCCCTTCTGGAAGTCGGAGTGGATCACGCCGGCCGCTTCGGGGGCGGTCGCGCCGGACTTGATCGTCCAGGCCCGCGCCTCCTTCGGGCCGGCGGTGAGGAACGTGGCCAGCCCGAGTGCGGCAAAGCCGGCCCTGGCCAGCTGGTTCAGGCCGGGTTCGCCTAGGCCAAGCTCGGCGAGGAGTTCGGCTGCTTCTTCGGCCGACAGGTCGGCCAGTTCAGCCTCGGTCTTAGCGTCCAGGAACACCGACTCGGCCGGCGCGACCAGCTTGGCCAGCCGGTCCCGCAGCGCGTCGTCACCGAGCTCGGCGTCATCGACGTTGAACGCGTAGAGGAAGGGCTTGGCGGTGAGCAGGGTCAGCTCCCGCAGCAGTGCGAGATCAATGCCGGCCTCGGCCGCGCCGGCGAACAAGGTGGTTCCGACCGCCAGCAACTCCTGGCCTCTGGCTGCGGCGTCAGCTACCGCGGTTCTTTCTGAATCCTTGGCGAATTTTGATTCTTTAGCGAGTCGCGGGACCGCCTTCTCCAGCGTCTGCAGGTCGGCCAGCATCAGCTCGGTTGCGATCGTCTCGATGTCGCGCTCCGGCGATACGTCGCCATCCACATGGCTCACGTCCGGGTCGGTGAAGACTCGCACGACCTGGCAGATCGCGTCGGTCTCGCGGATGTGGGCCAGGAACTGGTTGCCGAGGCCCTGGCCGGCCGAGGCACCGCGCACCAGGCCGGCAATGTCGACGAACCGGACCGTGGCGGGCACGATCCGCGCCGAGTCGTACAGCTTCGCCAGCTCGTCAAGGCGCGGGTCGGGGATGCCGACAACGCCGACGTTCGGCTCGATTGTCGCGAACGGATAGTTCGACGCCAGGACGGTCGCCCTCGTCAGGGCGTTGAACAGAGTGGACTTGCCGACATTGGGCAGCCCGACGATTCCAATCTCAAGACTCACCCGGGCGAGTCTAGTTGGGCCAGACGCGTCCGCTGTCAGTCCCCACTGGCAGGATGGCGGGACATGAGTTCGGTCTTGTTGCTTATCGGATTGCTTGTGGGTGCTGGTCTCGGTGTGGTGATCGGTTACCTGTATGCGCGCAGCCGGCTAGTCGGGGCGACGTCGGAGCTAGCGGCGGCCGCCAGTGCCGCTGATGAGAGGGCTAAGGCGGCGATTGAGCGGGCGACGCTGGTCGATCAGGCGGCCAATGAGCGGGCCGAGCTGATCGACGGATACCTGGCCGAGCGGTTCCAGGCGTTGTCGGCGCAGGCCCTGGATCAGAGCCAGCAGCGGCTGATGGAGTTCAGCGAGATCAGGCTGCGCGCGGCGAATCTGAGCGCGGCCAGCGAGCTTGACTCCCGGCGCAACGCGGTTGAGCAGCTCGTCGAGCCCCTCAAGCTGACTCTGTCCCGGGTCGAAGCCCAACTGCGGGAGACCGAGCTGGCCAGGCAGAGCTCGCACGCGGCACTGACCGAGCAGGTGAAGTTCGCGATCGCGACTTCTGACCAGCTGCGGACGCAGACGCAGGCGCTGGTCACCGCGTTGCGGCGGCCGGAGGCCCGCGGGCGTTGGGGCGAGATGCAGCTGCGCCGGGTCGTCGAACTGGCCGGGATGAGCTCCCGATGTGACTTCGATGAGCAGGTCAGCGTCCCTGACCCGAGGCTGGACGGTGCGATGGTGCGTCCTGACCTGGTGGTGCGGCTGGCCGGCGGCAAGAACATCGTGGTCGACTCGAAGGTCTCGCTGGCCGCGTACCTGGAGGCGGCCGAGGCCGCGGGCGACGATGTGCGCGACGCCCGGATGGCGGCGCACGCCAGGCACCTGAAGGATCACGTCGACCAGTTGTCGGCGAAGAGTTACTGGGCAGCGCTGACCCCGGCGCCCGAGTTCGTGGTGCTGTTCATTCCCGGCGAGGCGTTCCTCGCCCCCGCGCTCGAGCACGACCCAGGCCTGCTGGAGTATGCGATCGTCCGCAAGGTCCACATCGCGACGCCGACCACGCTGGTCACGATGCTGCGGACCGCGCAGTACGCCTGGCAGCAGGCAGCGCTGTCGGAGAACGCCAGGGCGGTGTTCGACCTCGGCCGCGAACTGTATGAACGGCTGAACGGCCTCGGCGGGCACGTCGACGCCGTCGGCAAGTCCCTGGCGAACGCGGTGACGGCGTACAACCGGGCAGTCGGCTCGCTGGAGAGCCGGGTCCTGGTGACGGCGCGCAAACTCAACCAGCTTGGAGTAACGGATGCGTCGATCGACCAGGCTAAACCGGTAGAAGTGTCAGTTCGCGCATTGACCGCGCCCGAGCTTGTTGACGGACCCGCGACGCTCTACTGACCGACCCGTGGGGCCGGGCGGCGGGCGGCGGGCGTAGCGGGTGGGGGTAGATCGAGCTAATTTACGGATCGTTGTTTTGACGGGCGGATGCCGGGCGGGAGGGCGAACTGGAGGGTCTCGCGTACGGCTTCGGTCTCCTCGACCGTGTCGAACCCGGCCTCGGCGAGCAGTTCGAGCACGTCATCGACCAAGTTTTCCGGGACGGAAGCGCCGCTGGTGAGACCGACCGTGGTCGCTGACTCAAGCCAGGCCGCCTCGACCGCACTGGCGTCGTCGACCAGGTAGGCGGCCTTGGCGCCGGCCTCGAGAGCGACCTCGACCAGCCGCACCGAGTTGGACGAGTTGGCCGAGCCGACGACGATCACCAGGTCAGACTCAGCGGCGATCTGCTTGATCGCGACCTGGCGGTTCTGAGTCGCGTAGCAGATGTCATCGCTCGGCGGGTCGATCAACTGCGGGAACCGCTCCCGCAGCGCAGCCACGGTCTCGTTGGTCTCATCGACCGACAGCGTCGTCTGGGACAGCCAGGCGAGTTTGGCCGGATCCTCGACCTCGATCTCGGCCGCGCCTTCCGGGCTCTCGACGAGCGTGATGCTGGTGGGCGCCTCGCCGGTGGTGCCGACGACCTCTTCGTGGCCTTCGTGCCCGATCAGCAGAATCTGGTAGCCCTGGGCGGCGAACCGCCGAGCCTCGTTATGGACCTTGGTGACCAGCGGGCAGGTGGCATCGATCGTGCGAAGCTTGCGGTCCTTCGCTTCGGTGTGCACCTGCGGGGCTACGCCGTGGGCGGAGAAGACGACCACGGAGCCCTCGGGCACCTCCTCCGTCTCCTCGACGAAGATCGCGCCGCGCTTCTCCAGGGCCCTGACGACGTGCGTGTTGTGCACGATCTGCTTGCGTACGTACACCGGCGCGCCGAACCTGTCGAGCGCGTGCTCGACGGTCTGGACCGCACGGTCGACGCCGGCGCAGTACCCGCGCGGCTTCGCGAGCAGGACTCTCCTGGTTGGCTTGGACATGTCATCCATGGTAGGTGAAGCCAGTTCTACCTTTGTGGTCCTGCCCCCGTGCTGGCCTCGGGCGCTGTTCTGGCGGCACGCCGTAGATGAACCGCCGGCAGCAGTGCTTATGCGGCACGATGGCAGATGACGGGACTCATCAACCCGACCGCTGTCGCGCCAGGGCAGATACGATGCGCGGCGAGCGGACTAAAAGGAGGCGATGAGGGTGCAAATACCGGAAGCGGGCGAACGGCCTGGGTCTGCGCCGGTACGAGCGTTGCGAGCGGTGTTCTCGGGGATCGGGCAGATGCTGATGGCCGCTGACCGGCTACGCGCCGAAGACGCCCGCGAGCAGCAGTCCGGTACGGAAGAGCGGCCAGCGCCGCCGAGGCCGTGGGGCGTCTCGGTTACCCCGTCGGTCCGGCTGATCCCGCCGGGCGGTTCCGACGGCGATTCCGTCGAGGAATCCCGGGTTGCGAGCGATGCTAGTCAAGGCGTTACTTCCGCTCGACCGGGAACACAGAGTAAGTCGCGACCGGCAGGCAAGCCGAAGAAATCAGGCCGAGCGAGCTCCACGTCGCAGCCCCGGACCAGAAGCGGCGCCAAGCCGGGCAGCCCGGCTAAACCGGGCGGCACAGGCAAGTCGGGCACAGGCAAGTCGGGCACAGGCAACCAGGGAACAGGCAACCAGGGAACAGCAGCCAAGCCGGGACCCGCCGCCAAGCCGGGCAGCGGCAAGTCCGGTGGGCGAGCTAGTCGTAAGGCGGCACCGCCGGAGTCGAGATTCCGCTCGCTCGACTCGACCGGGAACGTCCGGATGCTGTCGGCCGAGGACATCGCCAACATGACGCAGGACGCCAAGCGACCCGTTTCCGGGCGGAGCGCACCGGGCCGGTCGATTACCGGCAGCGCCCGGCCAGCCGAGTCAACGCGGCCGGCCGAGACTCCGCGGCCAGCCGAGACCCTGCGGCCAGCCGAGACTCCCGGATCGGACAGCGGCTGGCCTGAGTATCCAATGGCGGACTACAAGTCGCCGAGCGGTAGCGGCTTCGGGTCCAGCAGTCCGCAGGCCGATCCGGTGGCGGCCGCCGCCGAATCCGTGACCTCGTTCGCCGAGCTGGCGACCTTGCTCGGCAACGGAAGGATCGCCCCGGTCGAGCCGACTGAACCGGTCTCAGCCACCGAGCAGGCCGATGACCCAGCGGACACTGACCCAGCGGACACTGGGGCGGCGGACGCCGGGGAGCCGAACACCGGTGGCACCGAGTTGCCGATCGCCGGATACGGCGAGTTGTCGCTTCCATCGCTGCGGGCCCGGCTGCGCAATCTCGATGTCGACCAACTCCAGGTGCTCGTCGATCATGAACGGTCGCATGCCAACCGGGCCGACGTGGTCACGATGTTCGAGCGCCGGATCGTCAAGCTAACCCATGACGACAGCGCCTAACCAGATATGCCGCTAGAGACGAGCGCCGAGTCGCCGCTCCCAGTCCGGACCGTGCTTCGGCTGGTCGGCGAATGGATCGGCAAGCTTGGCCGGGTCTGGGTCGAGGGCCAGATCGCCGAGATGAATATACGCGGCGGAGCCGTCTTCCTCACCTTGCGCGACCCGGTCGCGGCGGTCTCGGTCCGCGTCGTCTGCCCGCGCCCGATCTTCCAAAGCACTGATCCCGCTCCGGCGACTGGGGCTCGGGTAGTCGCCTGGGTCAAGCCGGACTTCAACATGGCTCGCGGCTCGTTCTCGCTCAATGCGATCGAATTGCGGGCCGTCGGTATCGGGGAGCTGCTCGCCCGGCTCGAACGCCTGCGCCGCTCACTGGCCGCCGAGGGCTTGTTCGCGGCCGAGCGCAAGCGGCGACTGCCGTTCCTCCCGGCCAAGATCGGCCTGATCTGCGGCCGCGACTCGGCCGCCGAGCGGGACGTCCTGCAGAACGCGGCGCGCCGGTGGCCGGCGGTGCGGTTCAGGGTGGAGCAGGTCGCGGTTCAGGGACCGTTCGCGGTTGAGGAAGTGACCAACGCGCTGCAGGTACTCGATTCCGACCGCACCGTCGACGTGATCATCATCGCTCGCGGTGGCGGTTCGATCGAAGACCTGCTGCCCTTCTCCGACGAAACGCTCGTCCGAGCGGTCGCCGCCTGCCGCACCCCCGTCGTGAGCGCGATCGGTCACGAGCAGGACACCCCGCTGCTCGATCTGGTCGCCGACGTCCGGGCATCAACGCCGACCGACGCGGCCCGGCGGGTGGTACCCGACATCTCCGAGCAGCTCACCATCGTGTCCGAACTCAGGTCGCGGGCCAGGCGCCAGCTCGCTGGGCGGATCGACCGGGAGAGTTCCTGGCTGGCCGCCGTCAGATCTAGGCCGGCCCTAGCCAGCCCGGCCGCCGAACTCGACCGGCGACACGAACAGATCATCGCGCTCACCGAGCGGGCCCGTCGCTGCCTGGCCGCCGGTCTGGACCGCGCCGATGCTGATCTTGTTCACACCAGAGCGCGACTGCTGGCGCTATCGCCGGCCGCCACTCTCCGGCGCGGCTACGCGATTGTGCAACGCGCGGATTCGTCGGTCGTCAGATCCGCCACTGATGTCGATTCAGATGAAACACTAGTAGTCCGTTTCGCCACTGACCAGCTAACTGTCACTGTGAGTAGTTGATCGACTGCGCCGGTACTGAGTGCCAATGTGCGCCTTATTACTCACTCTGCGTTGCGTTTGCCAGCGCTGGTCCATAGCGAAAACTAAGCTGTCACGGAGTAAACACCCAATGGCGGTTATCCACTTAGGGGTCTAGGGGCGTCTTAACAGGCGAAGTGGGAGCCCGCGAGCGGCCGCCAGCCGCGTCGAGGGATGTTTGCGAGCCAGTGCTGGCTGCGCGTTCTTAGCACATCAAGATCAGGGAGGGCATGTCGTGCTGTTGCGGTCAACCTCTGCCGAAAACAGCGATGCCAAGGCACAACAGAAAACGGAGCAGGCGCAGGAGGACGCGACGACGGCTCAGAAGGAGACCGAGGAGATCGAGTCTCAGAACGCCGCCTTCACCTCGTCCTCACTCAAACTGAGGCCGGCCGCCGAGACCCGACCACTGCCGAAGATGCACCTCAGGCGGGCTGATCCAGACGGCCCGCCGCCAGCCGCATCATCCGCGGGCCAGGCCTCTGCGTCAGCCGACTCGACCGCCAAATCGGCCGCGCCGCCCGCCGATTCGGCGACACCACCCGCCGATTCGACCGCCAAGGTGGGGGCGGCGGCACCGAGCCCGGCCAGCCCCACGGGTTCCTTCAGGCCGCCTGCTGCGCCAACTGCCTCGCCTAGCGGCGCCCGGCCGCCGGTCGACCTCGCGACTGGGCCGAAGATCGGCCGGGAGCCGATAACCAGGCCTATGGTCCGGCCTAAACTCCCAGCCCAGCCCGCTCAGGATCCGGCGCCGACGACCAACTCTCAGCCGCCGGGCGCCGCTAAGCCGCCGAGCGCCCGTCAGCCGTCAACCGCCGCGACCAAGGCCGTTCCTGACCCCGCGCCGCCGACCGTAGCCCGGCCGACGCCGGCTCAGCCCCGGCCGACCGCTAAGCGCGCCCCTGAACTCAGGCAAGCCCAGCCGAGGCGAGCCACCCCAACCTCGGACCCCGCCCCGGCCAAGCCGGAGCCTGCTGACAAACCGCCCATCAACGTCCCGCACAAGCTGACCTCGACGTTGCCGATCCCGAGGGCCGAGATCGCGGCCGCACTGGCGGCCAACCCGGTGCAGGAGAAGGCACCGGGCAGTGTGCGGACAGGCAATGTGCGGACCGGCAGTGCGCGGACCGGCAGTGCGCGGACAGAAGGTGCGCGGACAGAACAGGCCGGAAAGGACAAGAAGGCCTGGCGTGCTCCCGGTCTAGACGGCGTCCGTGCGCTGGCCGTCTTGTCGGTGCTAGGGTTCCACGAGGGACTGTCGTGGCTGCCGGGAGGGTTCCTCGGCGTCGACATCTTCTTCGTGCTGAGCGGGTTCCTGATCACTGACATCCTGGCGTCCAAGTTCGCCAGGGACGGCAACGTCGGGCTGAGCACCTTCTGGCAGCGTCGAGCCCGGCGACTGCTGCCCGCGCTCGGGCTCATGCTGGTCACCGTCACTGCGGCGGTCACCGTTCTCGAGCCCGATCAGCGGAGCACTTTGCCGCCCGCCCTGCTAGGTGCGGTTACCTACACGAGCAACTGGTGGCAGGCTTTCGCCCACCAATCGTATTTTTCGCAATATGGCCCGCCGCCGGTCTTCCAGCACTTGTGGTCGCTGGCGGTCGAGGAGCAGTTCTACGTCCTCTGGCCACTCGTTCTGCTCGGCGTTATGTTCCTGCTGCGCAATCGTGCGCTGCGGATCGTCTTCGCCTTGCTGGCGGCGGCCGCCTCGGCGGTCACGATGGCGCTGGTCTACCACAAGGGCGGCGATCCGTCGCTGGTCTACTACGGCACCGACACGCACGCGGCCGGCCTGCTGATCGGCGCGGCGCTCGCGCTCACCTGGCCGCTGAAGAAGGTCGCCGCGACCGTGGGCAAGCTGCGGGTAACGTTCGACGTGCTCGGCGGCATCGGCATCGTCGTGCTGGCCTGGTCGATCTGGCACCTGACCGGCTCCGACTCGTTCGTCTACCCGTACGGCCTAGTCATCGCGTCGCTCGCGGCCGGCGCCCTCGTGCTTGCCGTCACCGGCACCGGTCGCATCGCCAGGGTGTTCTCCTGGGCGCCGCTGCGCTGGCTCGGCGTCCGCTCCTACGGCATCTACCTGTGGCACTGGCCGGTAATAGCGATCACCGTCGGCCGCTACCCGCGCGGCGCGAACTCTCCCCTCGCGCACATCGTCGACGCCATCTTGCCGATCGGTCTCGCCGCCGCCTCCTGGCGCTGGCTTGAAGAGCCTATTTTGCGAAACGGGCTGCGGGCCGAGTTCAAACGGCGCGGCAAGATCTTGCTGGCCGCGCGGAGGACCCTGTTGCGCACGCCCGGGATGACGGCGCCGGCACTGCTCGCGGTGACTGGCCTGCTGGCCCTGACGGTGACGGCCGGATACGGCCTGATCGTCCGGCCGACCGGACCCAACCTGGTCACCCAGATCAACCACGCTGCGTTCGTCGAGTCCCAGGGTCAGCAGCAGATCCAGACGCCAACGCAGTCGACCGGTCAGGCGAACCCGTGGTGGCTGAGCGCCCACGGCAAGGGCCCGTACCGGGTGAACAAAGACCAGCATGTCGTCGTCGTGCACAACATCGGCGCGAAGGTGATGTCGATCGGCGACTCGGTGATGCTGGCGTCGCTTATCGGCCTTACGCAGGCTATGCCCGGCATTTACGTCAACGCCGAGGTGAGCAGGGCCATGGTGGCCGGAATCGTGCTCTTGCAGCAACTCGCGCGAGAACATCGGCTGCGGCGGATCGTGATCGTCGGGCTGGGCACCAACGGGCCGATCACGCTCGATCAGATCAATCAGATCAGGCACATCATCGGGCCGCACCGGTGGTTGCTGCTCGTCAACACGTTCGTCCCCCGCTACTGGGAGAACGAGGTCAACTCGACGACCTACGAGGCCGTCCATAAGTACCCGGACGTGATGCTGATCAACTGGCACAAGGCGATCGAGCACCACACCGACCTGCTCTACAGCGATGGCATCCACCCGATGCCGATCGGCGGCAAGCTCTACGCCAAGACCGTGAAGGCCGTGGTGATCAAGGCGCTCAAGCACAAGCCGCACGTCAGGCACAAGGTCAAGGCGCCGGCTTCGTCCGGAAGCGACTTCACGTTGCATCCGCACGTAGGCTGAGCCCTCGTGACCGACAAGAGCGCGCAGGCTAAACCGCTGGGCTACGAACAGGCTCGTGACCAGCTAGTCGACCTGGTAAAGCGGCTGGAGGCAGGCGGGCTCACGCTGGAGCAGTCGCTCGGATTGTGGGAGCAAGGCGAGCGACTGGCCGCGATCTGCGAAGAATGGCTGGAGGGAGCGCGAGCTCGTCTGGCCGCCGCCGTCAGCAAGCAAGCGGGCGACGACGAGCCGGACGATGCCACCAGGCCTTTCTAGTAAGCCGGCACCCTGCGATGATCGTGCGATGACCGACAACCCGATGTCTGCCGGTGTCCGCAGCGCCCGTCGGCCCGATGACGGCCTGATGCAGGTGGAGACAGAGCCATCCGCTCCAGATCGGAACCTGGCGCTTGAGCTGGCCAGAGTGACCGAGGCAGCGGCGCTGGCCGCTGGCCGTTTCGTGGGGCGCGGCGACAAGAACGCCGCCGACGGCGCGGCGGTCACTGCGATGCGTCAGCTGATCAGCACGGTCTCGATGAACGGCGTCGTCGTGATCGGCGAGGGCGAAAAGGACCACGCGCCGATGCTCTTCAACGGGGAGCAAGTTGGCGACGGCACCGGCCCCGATTGTGATGTGGCGGTCGACCCGATCGATGGCACCCGGCTCACGGCGAACGGCATGCCCAACGCGATCGCCGTGATCGCGGTCAGCCCGCGCGGCTCGATGTACGACCCGACCGCCGTGTTCTACATGACCAAACTCGTCGCCGGACCCGAGGCCGCCGACTACGTCGACATCGATGCGCCGGCCGCGCACAACATCGCCGCCGTAGCCAGGGCCAAGCACTGCCACCCGCACGATGTCACCGTGGTGATACTCGACCGCGAGCGGCACTCGCCCCTGGTCGACGAGGTCAGGGCGGCCGGCGCGCGGATCAAGCTGATTACCGACGGGGACGTAGCCGGAGCGATCCTCGCGGCCGGTGACGGCACCGGCGTCGACCTGCTGCTGGGAGTTGGCGGCACCCCGGAGGGCATCATCGCGGCCTGCGCGATCAAGTGCCTCGGCGGGATTATTCTCGGCAAGCTCGCGCCGCGCGACGAGGAAGAACGGGACCGGGCCGTGCAGGCCGGCCATGACCTGGACCGCGTGCTCACCACCGATGACCTGGTGGCCTCGGATGACGCGTTCTTCGCCGCGACCGGGATCACCGATGGGGAGCTGCTGAAGGGCGTGCGATACCGGTCAGGCGGCGCGGCCACCCATACCCTGGTCACCAGGGCGCGCTCGGGCACCATCCGCAACATCCATAGCGAACACGCTCTCTGGAAGGTCTCCCGCTACTCAGTGGTCCAGTACTAGCTGGGCGGGCGGCGGCCCTGACGGCGGCGGGGCGGGCGGACTACTACGGCCTTGACTGAGCCGCCGATTGTCGTAGCCCGGACCTCGATGATGCCTTTGGGCGGTACCGGCTCTTGGGCCTTGGTCCGGCCTCGGGAGCCTCTGACGCCGCGGACGCTTCTGGTACCCAGGATCGCGCGGCCTGGCATCTCGACTGCGATTCCTTCTGGCACGATCAGCCTGACCTGGCCGGCTACGGCGGTGACATGGATGGTCACGCGGTGACTCTGCAGGATGGCATCGCGCAGGTCGAGCACTACGTCGCCGAAGAACGCGGTGACCGGGAAGGAGTCGGGCACGACCCATCGGCCCTGGCGTCGTTCGCGGGCGAACAGCGCTGTCACCGAGCGGCGCGGGTAGAGCCGGATCGGCTGGCCCGATGGCAAGGACAGGTCGGAGGTTAGCCGGACCAGCTCACCGAGGGTTCGGGCCACGAGTGCTTGCTCGGATCGCTCGGCGTGCTCGGACAGGGACAGCCGCCCGTCCCCCGCCGCTTCGCTCAGCATGGTGATGACCAGATCCCGGTCGGCGTCGGACGCGCGCAGATCGTGCGGTCCTGGCCGGTTGCTCACATCCTGGAGATACCGAACCAGCTTCGCGAAGCTCTGGTCTGGCGATGACGGCATGCGCCTATTATCGCCAGCTCTTGCCCGTGTCCTCGGTTGCCAGTTCGACTACGCCAGATTCGGTCGCATAAAAGAGCTGCCCGGCGTTCGCGCCCCAGGAGACCAACCCGGGCGGACCGGAGATCTTCACCTTGGACGGGTTCCACCACGGACCCCAGCCATGACCCGGCTCAAAGCGCCTGATCGCCACGTGGTGAAGACCATCGACGCCCGCGATGACGATCACGCCGTCCGACCAACGGACCGCGGTCACGCCGCTGATAACTGAGCCGCCGAGATTGCCGTGCTGCGGTTTGGGTTCCGCGCCAAAAGCCTGTTCCATGGCCGCGACCGTAGCAAACTTCGCAAGGTCCCGGTCAATGATCCCGGAGGCGACATACTGATGAATCGTCCAATCCTTCCAAGGTGGCGGCACCCTTGGCCTGCCCGGCGGGCTGGACGGATCGGAGATCCAAAGCGGATATCGGGCCAGGCTGGCGGTGTTGCCCGCTTGGGCGAATGACAGGTACGTGTACAGGATTGGCATCCGGTTGAATCGCTTGTGCAGCCGCTGCATTACCTCGGCCGCCCAGGAGGTGACCGAGCCCGGTCCGAGTCCGTCCGTCTGCTCCAGGTCGAGCATGATCCCGTCGGTTTCGGTCAGGCCGAGAGCGTTCATCTCCGAGGCGAAGAACTCCACCGTGTCGGCCGGGCCGGTCGACGGATGAGCGAACAGGTAAGCGATCCTGGCCAGCTTCGCCTGGGCGAAATACTGCCAGTCGGCGGCCGCGTCCGGATTGACGTAATGCGAGCCGCCGGGACCGAGTTCGGTCACCTTTGTCGACGCCCACACGATATTGCCGGCTTCGTTCTTCCAGTCGCCGGGTGGGCCCTGAAAGCTCGATACGTCGACACCGCGGAGCGTCTTTGGTGCCGCTTCGGGAGTATTGTCCGATTGACTGCCATCCATGTCGAAACACTACCCTGCGGCTATGCCGTTACGAGCGCCGATTACCTGGGTTTACCTGCCATTACTGAGTCTCCAGATAGCGCTGGCGGGCCGCGTTCCCGACGGGGCAGCCACCAGGTGCGCCCCGGCACACTCCGATATCGCAGAGTCGGCAGGTCCATCTGGTCGCGCCCGGGGCGCGGATCATGCCGGTCAGCATCTTGCCGATCAGGTGCTCGAACGCCGCGCGTTCTTCGGCTGACAGCACCGACATCGACCGGAGCAGGACGTCGGTGCGGGCGGCCGAGACTTGTTCGGCGGCCGCTACGCCGACCTCGGTCAGCATGACCGCCGTGCTGCGTCCGTCCTCGCCCGGCACGCGGCGCACGTGGCCGGACTCTTCGAGCCGGTCGACCAGCCGGACGGTGCCGGACGAGGTGAGCCCGAGAACCTGACGCAGGCGGTCGATCGTCGGCCGGTCGAGAAAGTGCAGCAGGGCCGACAGCGCGGCGGCGGCCGACTCTGATCTCCCGGCCGCCGCCGAAACCGCGTCCGCGGACCGGTCCGAGACCGCCAGAGCCAGCGCTCCGAGCAGGTTAGCCGCTCGGTCCAGGCCATGCCGGTCGACTCCGCTGCGGGCGAGACTGACCCGATCGGGATCGGCCGGGTCAGGCAAGCTCGTACTCGAAGGTGAAGTTGCCTGGCGGGGTTGCGGTCGCGATGGCCTGGCCGCTGCCGCTCAGGCCGCGCAGTTCACCGGTAGCCGACCCGTCGACGACCCGCCAGGTGCTCTTGGCCTCGCCGTTCTCGAACGTGCCGTCCGCACGCAGCACGAAGGTTCCGGTCCGCCCGCCGAGCGTGCCGACGTTGCGCTGGAAGCCGGTGAACGTCGCCGTGCCGTCGTCGCAGTAGCACATCACCGCGTCCCACTGGCCCTGGCCTTCGAGATCGCCGGTGAAGGCGAATTTGACCGTGGCCTTGGTCAGCTTGGCGCCGCCGTCCAGCTCCTCGTAGGTGTTCTCGTCCCAGGACGAGACCGTGAACGTGCCCGTTGCCTGCGCCATCGTTCCGCCTCCTCGCATGATTAATGTGTGACTCACACACTAGTCTGCCTGGTTGCGGTCGGACGGACCGGGGCGGGTCTGCGGTTAGAGAGCGGGTGAGTTGCGGCCGCCGCCTAGGGCTACCCGGAGCAGGTTCTCGGCGGCATCAGCGGCAGCACGGGCCGTGATCGCGTGAGTGTGGGCCCGGTCCAGCTCTTCTAGGCCGATGCAGTCGAAGGCGACCCGGGCGTCGTGCGCGGCCTGCTGGAGTTGCCTGGCCGCCTCGGCTAGATCGACACCGTGCGCGTCGAACGAGCCCACCGGACTGCTGCTGGCTTCAAAGGCGCTCCCCATTGGTCACTCCCTCACCAAGAATGCCGCTCCGTTGCAAGCCATTTACCCTGCGCAAGCTATCGCATGCACGATTGTTGGGCCGGGCTTGCTGGTTGGCTGGTAAACCGGGTCGCGGCGTCGTAATGGTGACGGCCGGCCTGGCAAGGAGGCCGGACTGCGGAAGGATCGTGCGATGCGATGGTGGTCAGCCCGAACGGCAGCACGGCTTTCGTGACCGGATGGACCCAGGTAGGCAGACATATCGACTACCTGACGATCGCCTACCGCAGTTGACTGGTCCCGCGCCGCTGTGGGTGGTGGCCGGTCCGCCTGGTTCCGGGAAGTCGACAGTCGCTGAGCTGCTGCTGGGCGCGCTGGAGCCGACGCCGGCCCTGCTGGATAAGGACACCTTGTACGGGTCGTTCGTGGCCGCGGCACTGGCCTCTGGCAGCCGGCCGGACGGAGAGCGGGAGGGCGACTGGTACGACGAGCACGTCAAGGTGCATGAGTACGCGGGGCTCACGGCCACGGCGAGGCAGATTAGGGGCTACGGGTGCCCGGTGCTGCTGTCGGGGCCGTTTACTCAGCAGATCCATGATCGGCGGCGCTGGGACGGCTGGGTCGACCAGCTCGGTGGCGGCACCGTTGTTCTGGTCTGGGTGAGATCGGACGCGCGGACTTTGCGGCACCGGCTGACGGCCAGGGGCCTGGGGCGCGACTCGGCCAAGCTCGCGAACTTCGAGGCGTTCACGGCCAGCATGCGGCTCGGTACGTTGCCCGCCGCTCCGCATCTGGTGATCGACAACCGGCTGGACGTCGACCGGCCTCTGGGGGAGCAGGTCCGCGTCCTGCTCGCGGGTCTGGGCCAGGCCTAGCTGGCCGGCTTCGCGGCGTGGGCCAGGATCTGGGAGTGGGTCGCAAACCACGGACGGCGGCCGTGCTCGGTCATCTGGCCGATCAGCCGGGCCAGCATCGCGGTGAGGTAGCCGCGGCCGATCGCCTCTGGATGCATGGTGTAGGTGATCACGCCGCCTTCGGCGTGCGCTGTCTCGTACTCGTCGTACCAGATCCGCTGGACGGCGGCCGGGTCGGCGAGCAGTCCGCCGTGGTAGGCGGTCCAGCCAAAATACGGCCAGTCGCAGATGCTCCAGTGCCCGGGCAGTTCCAGGAGCGGCTTGCCGTTGCTGGTCAGCCAGTACGGGCGGTCGTCGGCCATCAGGCTGGATTCGTAGGTGAAGCCGTAGCCGGACAGCATCGACAACGTCTCCGGCGACAGCTCCCAGCCGGGCGAGCGGTAGCCAGCGGGCTGGACGCCGTACTTGCCGAGCGCTTCCAGGCCCTGTTCCAGTTCGGCCCGCTGGGCGTCGGCAGGGAGTCCGTCGGTGCCCAGGTGCAGGTAGCCGTGATGGGCGACCTCGTGGCCGGCTTCTAGGATCGAGGGGAGCACGTCAGGAAAGTTGTCGGCGGTGTGGCCTGGGACATAGAACGTCGCCGGGATCGAGTGCTCGGCTAGGAGCTTGAGTACGCGGGGCAGACCGCGTTCGGGGCCGAAGCGGCCCATCGACAGCATGCTGAGCCTGCGCTCGTACTCGGGGCCCTCCCCCAGCCACGGCGCCTCACCATCCACGTCGAAGGTCAGGGCCACCGCGACCTGGGCGCCGCCGGGCCAGGGACCGAATTCCGCCAGTCTGCTCTCCATGGAGGAATCTTCGCAGATCACCGTCTAATAGCCCGCCCCGCGCCGCCAACTACGATTAAGCCCGAGCCAAGGCCCACACGCATGAGGACGAGCAACGATGCCCGATTTCAGCTACACCGACCTGCTGCCACTCGGTCCGGATACCACGGAGTACCGCCTGGTCAGCAACGACGGAATAAGCACCCGCAATGCGTTCAGCCGAAAATTTCTTGACGTTGAACCGCAGGCGCTGACCTTGCTCACGACAGAAGCCATGCACGACATCGCTCATCTGCTGAGGCCCGCCCACCTGCGTCAGCTCCGGTCGATCCTCGACGACCCGCAGGCGTCTGGTAACGACCGGTTCGTAGCCAGTGACCTGCTGAAGAACGCGTGCATCGCGGCGGGCGGGGTGCTGCCGATGTGCCAGGACACCGGCACGGCGATCGTGATGGGCAAGCGCGGCCAGGGGGTGCTCACCGACGGCCGGGACTCCGAGCACATCGCGCGCGGGGTGTACGACGCGTACACAAAGCTGAACCTGCGGTACTCCCAGCTCGCGCCGCTGACCATGTGGGATGAGAAGAACACCGGCACGAATCTGCCGGCCCAGATCGAGCTGTACGCGACCGAGGGGGAGGCGTACAAGTTCCTGTTCATGGCCAAGGGCGGCGGATCGGCCAACAAGTCGTACCTGTACCAGGAGACGAAGGCGGTGCTGAACCCTTCGCGGATGGCCGCCTTCCTGGAGGAGAAGCTGCGCTCGCTCGGGACGGCGGCGTGCCCGCCTTACCACCTGGCGATCGTGATCGGCGGGACTAGCGCGGAGTTCGCGCTTAAGACCGCCAAATACGCGTCAGCTAAGTACCTGGACTCGCTGCCGGCAACCGGTTCGGCTGATGCGCACGGGTTCCGTGATGTCGAGCTTGAGCAGGTCGTGCTGGAGATCACCAGGAACGCCGGGATCGGCGCGCAGTTCGGCGGCAAGTACTTCTGCCACGACGTCCGTGCAATCAGGCTGCCCCGGCACGGCGCCTCGTGCCCGGTCGCGATCGCGGTGTCATGCTCGGCCGACCGGCAGGCGCTGGGCAAGATCACCAGCGAGGGCATCTTCCTTGAGCAACTGGAGACGGACCCGGCTCAGTACCTGCCTGATACCTCTAGCGACGAGCTCGACGATTCGGCGGTGCGGGTCGATCTGTCGAGGCCTATGAGCGAGATCCGGGCCGAGCTGTCGAGGTATCCGATCAAGACCCGGCTGTCGCTGACCGGGCCGCTGGTCGTGGCCAGGGACATCGCGCACGCGAAGATCGCCGAGCGGCTGGCGGCCGGCGAGCCGATGCCGTCGTACCTGAGAGATCACGCGGTCTACTACGCGGGTCCAGCCAAGACACCCGAGGGGTACGCTTCCGGGTCGTTCGGGCCGACGACGGCCGGGCGGATGGATAGCTACGTCGAGGAGTTCCAGGCCGCGGGCGGGTCACTGGTCATGCTGGCCAAGGGAAACCGGTCCGCGGCGGTAACGGCCGCCTGCCAGGCGCATGGCGGCTTCTACCTGGGTTCCGTTGGCGGAGCGGCGGCGAAGCTGGCGCAGGAGTGCATCACCAAGGTGGATGTGATCGAGTACCCCGAGCTCGGAATGGAAGCGGTATGGAAGATCGAGGTGCGCGACTTCCCCGCTTTCATCGTCGTCGATGACAAGGGCAACGACTTCTTCGCCGATGTAACGGCGCCGAAGCAGCCGGTGCTGTCGATCGGGCCGAAGCCGTCTTAGCGAAGTCGCGACGCTGGCCAAATTGGGCGGCTGAATTCCCACGAAGCTCACAGAAATCTATAAGCGCCTGCGCGTAGATTGCACTCTATGCACTCTGCCGTGGGTACTGGCCGCCTTGTGGCCGGACGCTACCGCCTGCTAGACCAGCTTGGTCGCGGCGCGATGGGGATCGTCTGGCGGGGCCGCGACGAGCTCTTGGACCGGGAAGTCGCGATCAAGCAGATCGTGCTGACGCCGCTGCAATCAGAAACCGAGGCGCGGTCCAGCTACGAACGCACCCTGCGCGAAGCGAGGACGGCCGCGCGACTCAGCCACCCCGGCGTCGTGACCGTGTTCGACGTCGCCGAGGAAGACGGCTCGCCGTGGATCGTCATGGAACTGATCCGCGCCCGGCCGCTTGACCAGGTCATCGCCGAGGACGGCCCGCTGCCGCCGGCGCGGGCCGCGCAGCTGGGGCTTGGGCTGCTGGACGCGCTTAGTACGGCTCACAAGGCCGGCGTGCTGCACCGGGACGTCAAGCCGAGCAACGTGCTGATCAAGCCGAACGGCAAGGCAGTGCTGAGCGACTTCGGGATCGCGACGATCCAGGGTGATCCTGGGCTGACTCAGACCGGCATGGTGGTCGGGACGCCTGGGTTCTCACCGCCTGAAAGAGTCCGTGGAACTGCAGCTACCCCGGCTTCTGACCTGTGGTCGCTTGGAGCCACCCTGTACGCGGCGGTGGAGGGGCGGGGGCCTTTTGACCGGGCGGGAGGATCGGCC
Organism: Streptosporangiaceae bacterium; assembly: GCA_036501205.1. Taxonomy (GTDB): domain Bacteria; phylum Actinomycetota; class Actinomycetes; order Streptosporangiales; family Streptosporangiaceae; genus Chersky-822. Next base: position 49,699 of record DASYAT010000050.1, read on the forward strand.
GCGATCGTGGCGAGCATCGCCACCGAGCCGGCGCCGCGCGCGCCGTCAGCGGGGCCGCTGGCGCCGGTGATCGACGCGTTGCTGCGGGCGGATCCCGCTGAACGGCCGGACGCGGCGGCGACCGGGCGGTTGCTCACGCAGGCCTGGCGGGCGGCGCGGGTAGCTGAACGGGTGCCGCTCAGCGGCTCGATGGTCTCCAGCGCCACTGACGAGGCGGGTCAGGGCCTGCACGTCGGGCCGGGTGGCTCGGAGTTTACGACCGCGACGCAGGTCGTCATGGTGCCGGCCGATCCGGAGCGGGCGGCGGACTCTAGCGAGATGGGGCTGGCCGGAAAGGGCGACTCCTGGGATCTCGACGACGAGCTGGCGGCGCTGGACTCTGGCAAGGCGACCGGGCCCGGATATCCCGCGCGGCCCGAGGCCTGCGCCGCTACCGGCGTGGTGCCCGACTTGATGGCGACGCCGAACTTCGCTGACCTGAAGATGCCTGCTCTCGCCTCGGCGGCGGACGTGGCGGTGGACGACGCTGATCTGGTGATCGACGGGGCCGGCAGCGAGCAAGAAGCGACCCAGCCGAGTAAGGCGGGTGGCGCCGCAGGTGCTGCGGGTCCGGGGGGCTCCGGGGGCTCGGGTGCTTCTGGCCAGCCATCGCTGGTTGCGTTCTTCCGCTCTCGGCGCGGCTTGGCGATTCTGGCGCCGCTGCTGGTGATCGTGATCGCGGGGGTGGTCATTCACTTCGCGTTCCCCAACGTGAGCAGTGCGCTTGGCAGGCTTGGCGGCAGCATCACCGGCCAGAACCGGGTCGCCGCGCGACTCAACCATGGCAGCGGCAACAGCGGCACGAAGGCCGGCCACGGGCCGCAGAGCGGCCGGTCGGGTGGCTCGCACGCCCCGTCCGGGAAGTCATCGGGCCCTGGCAGACCGCAGCCGACGCCGAAATCGTCGGGTTCTGGCAAGGGCAAGCCGACGCCGAAGTCGTCGGGGTCTGGTAAGCCCAAGCCGTCGTCATCGGGTCAGCCATCGTCGTCGCCGAAGCCGTCGCATTCCGTCACCCCGACGCCTACGGCTACTGCGACGGCCACGCCGAGCAACTCCCCCGCCGCTCCGCCGGCCGGGTACGTCTGGGATCAGGTGACCGCGAGCCAGGCGGCCACGCGGGCCGGGTTCCGGCTGGCTGGTCCAGAATCCTGGGTGATGACCGCCGGCTTGAACACGATCATCAAGCCGATCTCAGGGCCGGGCAGACTCGACGTCAACATGTCGTCGTGGGCGGTGAAGGCACCGGTCCGCGAGGCCAGACGGCTCCAGGCCAAGGCGAGGGCCGTCGGCAAGTACCGGCAGTACCACCTGATCTCGATCGCCGGGACGAAGGTCGACGGCTGGCCGGCCGCCCGGTGGAAGTTCTGGTGGCAGCCGAAGACGAGCAGCAATGCGATCGATGTGACGATGCTGCTGTTCACCGCCCAGACTTGGAATGGTTCGCAGCCTTACATCCTGTCGATTCAGGCCCCTGACCCGCGCTGGTCGTGGGCAATGAACATCTTCCAGGTGGCTAAGAGCACGTTCAAGCCGCTGCCCTAGGCCGGGGTCCGGCTGGCCGGCTGCCGGCTGGGCTGGGCTGGGCTGGGCTGGGCTGGGTTGGCGCCCAGCCCAGCCGAACGGTCTCGCTAGTACCAGCCGTAGGCGGTCTCGTGGCTCCAGGCGGCACACGGGGAGCCGTAGGTTGCCTTGATGTAGCCCAGACCCCATTTGATCTGGGTCGCCGCGTTCGTCGCCCAGTCGGCTCCGGCACTGGCCATCTTCGCGCCGGGCAGTGCCTGCGGGATCCCGTAGGCACCTGAGTACGGGTTGGTGGCAGAGGGGTTCCAGCCGCTCTCCCGCTCCCAGAGTTCGTTGAGACAGCCGAACTCACTTGAGGACCAGCCGAAGTCGGCCAGCATGGCGGTCGCGATCTGCTGCGGCGAACCGGATGGGGCGGCGGTCGGGGTGGTCTTCGGCTGAGCGTCAGCCGACGGCGGCGGTGCTGGGTGCTGCTCGGCCGCTCGCGCCTCGGCAGCTCGCCGGGCCGCCACCCGCCGTTGCGCCGCCAGCACTCTGGCGCGTCTGGCGGCCTCCGCCCGTCTGGCTGCCTGCCGTTCGGCTTGCTGGGCCGCCTGCGCCTGCTTGGCGACCTGAACCTTGGATTCATACCGGCGGGCGTCCCGGCTCAGCTCATCGGCCGGGACCTGCTCATTAGCCTGCTGGTCGCTCACGTTGGGGTCACTGGCCCCTGACACATCGCCGGCCAGTCCGAAAAGCCCGGTTGATCTGGGCGCTGACGGCGGTCTTGCCGCCGCGTCGTTGGAGACGACCAGCGCGGTCGCCGTGATCGACGCCGCCAGCATGGTGCCCGCGGCTGCGGACATCCTGGCGCGCGACGATCTGGATCGAAAGCGTTGTGCTCGATGAGCACCTGGACGGGACTGACGAAGCCGAGTCAAAACTTGCCTTTGCTCGGGCACTCTTCGGTGCCGTTCACCGCCCCAGAACGGTGCCACTGCGGGAGAAAGGAAAATAAGCGGGGCACGGCGTAGCGACGCGTCACGGGGACAGGGCGACTGGGCCTAGGAAGGCAAATCGTTCAAACTACGCAAGGGGCGCTACCAGCCATCCACCATGCCGCACGCCCCTCCGATCTTCTGGCGTTCTCTTTGCTTACTCCTATGACTTAACTCACAACGAACGCCAAATTTCACGTAACGTGCTCGTCTACCGGCAGTCCGTAACCTCGATTCGGCGGAACCGACGGCAGGGCTCCTCTGAAGCTAGGGAATCAGCGATCGATCAGTACCAGCTGTGGGCTTGCCAGAAGATCCAGGCGTCGCAGGGCGTTCCGTAGACTGACTTGATGTAGCCGAGACCCCACTTGATCTGGGTCGTCGGGTTTGTCGCCCAGTCAGCGCCGGCGCTGGCCATCTTCGAGCCAGGGAGCGCCTGCGGGATGCCATAGGCACCGCTGGCGTTCTCGGCGTTGTAGATCCAGTTGCTTTCCCTGGTCCAGATGTTGTTCAGGCAGCTGAACTGGCTGGTGGCGAAGCCGAACGAGGGCAGCATCTTGTAGGCGATCGACTGGGCCGTGCCTGGGTCCGGCGCTGCGACCGGAACCGTCGGCGCGGTCCCGCCGCTAGTCCCGCCGCTGGTCGCGGGGTTGACGGTCGGAGCAGGCGGCACCTTGGCCATCTTCGGGTGACCGACGATCTTGAAGGACTTGGTCGCCGCCGTCATCAAGATGACGTGCTGGCGCTGCTGCACCAACTGGGCGGCCTGATGGGTCGACTGGAGCCCGCTGACAGACAGGGCAAGGCGGTCAGGCTGAGCGGAGAACTGACCGATGACGAACTTGGCGCCCACAGCGATGGCGACAGCGGCGACAACAGTTGTGATCAAGAAGGCCCGGACGTTCCTGCGCGCCCGTCGCCTGCTCGGCAACCGTCTTCGATGCTGTGACAATGCCGTCCTTCCGTCGGCCAAGCCCGCTGGGCAAGCCGCCCAGCAGACGTCGACCGCTGCGAAAAGCAGCGATTCAGGTAAGGAGCTGGCTACCGTACGTAGCGGCCGTTACTTACCGGGGCAGAACGACCGAAACGAGGAGCCAACTCCGCTGCCGCACCACGTTGCCAGAAGTGACGGGATCGACAAAGCGTTTCCGCTGAAAAAGTTGTGCCGCGCCGCACTGAATTTGTGTCACGGAGGTCACAGATTGCCAGACAGTATCGTAACGATTACGTGATGTAACGGCAGAGTAGCTGTGATCACCACTTACAGACCGGCAGTCGCGCGACACGCCGGCACTATCCTTGGTAGAGGGACCAAGCTAGCGGGTCGAGCGCGGTTCCGCTGGCGCGATCGGGACGGGAAAACGAGCAAGGAGGCCACCGTGGCAGGTACCGGCTCCTCGCAGCGGCGTCCAGCCCGCGGGACGTGGACAATCAGCGCCGAAGAGGCCCAGACCTTCGTGGTCAACGCCCGCCGGGCGCTGTTCGTGATGGTGGGCGCGCTGGCCATCATCTGGGCGCTTCAGATCGTGAACATGCTGGACAGCTATGGCCTCAACCAGACCTACGGAATCCACCCGCGCGATGTCGGCGGGCTGCAGTACATCCTCACTGCCCCGTTCCTCCACGTCAGCTGGGAACACATCGAGGGAAACTCAGGTCCGCTGTTCATCTTCGGCTTCCTGGCCGCCTACCGCGGAATAGGCAAATTCTTCGCAGTCACCGCCATAGTGATCGTGACCAGCGGCCTAGCGGCCTGGTTTTTCGAAGCTCCGCGCACGATCGGCGTCGGCGCGAGCGGCGTGGTCTTCGGATATTTCGGCTACATCATGGTGCGCGGCCTGTTCGACCGGCGCGCGGTCGATGTGCTCATCGGCGCGGTGATGGCGCTGTGCTTCGCCTACCAGTTCTCGGTGCTTCTGCCGCACGTGGGCATCGGCTGGCAGGCGCACATCGGCGGCCTGGTTGGCGGCATCGCGGCCGGCTGGCTCCTCAAGGACTCTCGCGCCATCAGGACGGCCCGCCAGCGCAAGCCCGTCTCGGCTGCGGTCAGCAGCAGCGACCCGACCGGCGGAACGGTCGCCTTGCCCACGGCTCAGAGCGCTCCCCCGACGCTTCCGGCCGGGCAGGGCGGCAAGGGTCGCAAGAGCGGCAAGAAGGTCACGGTTGACCCAGCTAACCCGCGCGCTGACTTGTACAAGGAACTGGACGATCTGGGCCTATAGCGACCGTGACCGATTCACCTGCTGCGGCACCGCCGCGAGCCTCTTCCTCGCACGCCCCGCTGCTTCCGCGCCGCACGGAGCGGCTCGCGCTCCGGCCGCTCCGGCCAGGAGACGAGCAGGATCTGCTCGCCTACCGGCGGCGGGCCGACGTATGCCGGTATATCCCTTCCGATCCGCTCACCGAGGAGACGGCCGCCGATTTCATCACCGAGCGGATGGGGCTTACCCAGATCACCAAGGACGGGGACCGGCTGATCCTGGCGATCGAACTCGCCGGGCAGGTGATCGGTGACTTGCTGGTGCGGGGCGGGCCGGCCGAGGACCGGCAGACCGAGATCGGCTGGGTGCTGAACCCGGATTACCAGGGACACGGATACGCGACCGAGGCCGCGCGCGAGCTGATCAGGCTGTCGTTCACCGACCTGGAGATGCACCGGGTCTGGGCGCAACTCGACCCGAGGAACACCGCCTCGGCCAGCTTGTGCGAGCGGATCGGAATGCTCAAGGAAGGACATCTGCGCGAGTCGATGTGGTTCAAGGGCGAATGGAGCGACACCGCCATCTACGCGATTCTCCGCTCAGACTGGAAGGCTGACGACCTAGCCAGTTGATCCTGGTTTGGCCGCCGAGCCGCCCTTGGTGAGTGCGAGAGGGTCAACGACCTCGTCGAACAGTTCCGCTGTAACTCCGTTCGCCAGCGCGGCCTGCTTGAGGGTCAGATCGTGGTCGATCGCGTACTGGGAGATCTCGGCGGCCTTGTGATATCCGATGACCGGCGACAACGCCGTCACCATCATCACTGAGTCCTCGATGTACTGCGTCAGCCTGGCCTCGTTCAGTACCGTTCCCTCGATCATGTACTTCCTGAAGTGCTCGCACATATCGGCCAGCAGCCGCGCCGAGCGCAGGTAGTTGCTGATCAGGACCGGCCGGAAGGCATTCAGCTCGAAGTTGCCTTCGGCGCCCCCCATGGAGACGGCCACATCAGAGGCGATGACCTGGATCGCCACCATCAGCATGGCCTCGGCCTGAGTCGGGTTGACCTTGCCCGGCATGATCGAGGAACCGGGCTCATTCGAGGGCAAGATGAGCTCGTGCAGTCCGGTGCGCGGACCAGAACCGAGCCAGCGCAGGTCGTTCGCGATCTTGAATAGCGTGACCGCGGCGGCCTTAAGCCCGCCGTGCGCCCTGACCATCCGGTCCAAAGTGCCCTGCGCGGTGAACTTGTTCACCGCGCTCACGAAGGCGGCGCCGGTCATCGTGGCGATCTCCACTGCCACCGCGTCGCCGAACCCGGCCGGCGCGTTCAGCCCGGTCCCGACGGCGGTCCCGCCGATCGCCAGCTGAAGCAGGCCGGCCGTGACGTGCTCGACTTCGGCGATCGCGTCGTCGAGCGCCCCGGCGTAACCCGACCACTCCTGGCCGACCGTCAGCGGGGTCGCGTCCTGCAGGTGAGTGCGGCCGATCTTGACGACATTGGCCCACTGCGCCGATTTGCGGGCGCAGGCGTCCCGCAGGTCCCGGAGGGCGGGGATGGTCCGGTCGATCGCCATCGTGTAGCCGGCAATGTGCATGGCGGCCGGGAACGTGTCGTTGCTGGACTGGCCCATATTGACGTCATCGTTTGGCCGGATCGGCTCCTGGGAGCCGATCCGGCCGCCCACCAGCTGGATGCACCGGTTCGAGATGACTTCGTTGACGTTCATGTTCGAGTGGGTGCCAGAGCCGGTCTGGAACACGTAGAGGGGAAACTCCGAGTCAAGCTCGCCGCTGATGATCTCGTCGCAGACGCGCTCGATCAGCTTCGCCTTCCAGCCGGGTAGGTGACCAGAGCGGCCGTTGACGATGGCCGCCGCCTTCTTCACGTAGCCGTAGGCGCGATAGACCTCTACCGGCATCTTGTCGGTGCCGATGCTGAAGTGCTCCAGGCTGCGCTGGGTCTCGGCACCCCAGTAGCGATCGGCCGGCACCTCGACCTCACCGAGGCTGTCGAATTCCCGCCTGGTACCGGTCGCGTCGAGGCCGATCGGCACCTCGAGGATCTCCGGCCCCCCGGGGGCGTGGTCCGTCATGAGTCGTGCCACCTCCTCTAGCGGCCAGGGTAGACCGACGCCGGAACTGGCCTGTCGCCCGGTCGGATGAGGCCTTTTGTTTGCCCGCACCTTATTGGGGAAGCCGGTTACTTCAGCTTCAGACATGTATATGGGAGGAGCGTCATGAAGATTGGCGCAGCACTGGTACTTCTCGCGGTGGGCGCGATCCTCAGGTTTGCCCTCACCACTGTGGTAACCCATGGCGTATACCTGCACACGGTTGGCGACATCTTGATGATCGTCGGGGTGCTCGGCCTCATCCTGTGGTTCTTCATGTGGGGTCCGGTCTCTCGCAGCAGCCGCACCAGGACGACTAGGCGGACCACGGTCGACGACAACGGCTACGCCTCCCCCGGCCAGCCTGGCACCTACGTCCGCGAAGAGCGCCGCTACGAGGACCAGTACCCCAGCTAGAGCCAGCCACGACCTCGCGAATCGAACATAATCTCGTCGCAAACCGAAAGCCAGATTGTCGCAAAACAAATACGTGCTGCTAAGCTCGTGTTCGTGACACGCTCTGACTTCGTACCGAGGCACGCCGCATCGGCAGTCACAGACGCCTTGGCGGATACACGGGTCGTGCTCGTTAACGGAGCCCGTCAGGCCGGAAAGAGCACGCTCGTAAGGGCTCTCGCCGGAGAGCGAGCCGCCGAATGGCGGAACCTCGACCTGCCTCAAGACCGCCAGTCAGCTCTGGCGGACCCTGCCGGCTTCGTCGCTTTTGACGGCCTGATGGTTATCGACGAGATCCAGAGGGCACCGGAGCTGTTGCTGACCATCAAGTCGAAGGTCGACGTCGATCCAAGTCCTGGCCAGTTCTTGCTGACCGGTTCGTCGCGACTGCTCGGATTGCGCGATCTGCCCGACACGCTGCCTGGTCGCATGGAGACCATCGAACTGTGGCCATTCTCGCAGGGCGAGATCGACGGCTCCTCAGATAGCTTCATCGATACGGCATTCCGGCTTGGCCCTGACATCAGGCACGAGTCGACTGTGACTCGTGCCGACTATGCCGACAGGCTGGTGCGGGGCGGTCTACCGGAGGCAGTCGGGAGGGCAGACCCGCGTCGCAGGGGCAGGTTCCTCGACGCGTACGTACAGAATTTGATCGACAGGGACGTCCGGCAGCTGACAGAAATCGAACGCGCTCCGCAACTTGCCACGCTCATCAGGCTCCTGGCCGCAAGATCCGGAAAGCTGGTCGCACCGGGAAGTCTCGAATCGGAGTTGCGGATCTCCCGTCCGACCGTCGCCAGGTACATGCAGCTGCTAGAAGAAGTTTTCCTCATCAAGCGCATACCAGGCTGGTCACGTAATCTCGGAACGCGTGCCACGGCCGCAACAAAACTCGTCTTCGTCGACTCCGGTATCGCCGCTCAGCTGCTCGCACTCGAATCCCATGCGCTGCGTCGGCCGGGCGCGCCATTCGGTCCCTTGCTCGAGAGCTTCGTACTGTCTGAGCTGGCCAGACAGCTCACTTGGTCTCGCGAGCTAGCCGACCTCTATCACTACCGCGACCACAACAAGATCGAGGTGGATGGCGTCCTCGAGAACCGGCACGGCCAGGTAATCGGAATCGAAGTCAAGGCAGCATCGACAGTCAGGTCCGAAGATTTCAGCGGGCTCCGGCAGCTCAGTTCGCGGCTCGGCGACGACTTCATCGCCGGGATAGTCCTGCACACCGGCAACGCCACATTGCCGTTCGGCCCAAAGCTGCGCGCCATACCCACCAGCGCAATCTGGCAACTCTGAGCCCTGCCGCTAGCCGCTGCGAAGACCGGCCCGCTGCCGGAACCAGCTTTTGCCTTCGGCAGCGATTCCTTCGAGGACGTGCAAAGTGTTGGCCACACTTGCTGCGTCGAGCATTGCCCTTGACAAGGAATCAGCGTCTCTCCCTGCCGGAAATCCTCCGGGTCGAGGTCTGAGACGGTGACGCTGATCGGATCCCCGCTAGCTAGCGTCAGCTTGAAGCGCTGCTGGATGCGGGACCTGCTCGAGCTAGGAGAAGCCAGCGAGACGTAGGCAGAGACCACTGCGTCGTACCGGTAGCTGATTCGCTCAAGGTGCCGGAGGGCGACTGCCAGAAATTGTAGATCGGCCGTAAGCTGACGGACGCCATCGGAGGTCAGCAGATCCGGTCGGGTTCGTGATCCTTAAGCGGAACGCGGCCGAGTTGCACCTGACGCTTCACAAGGGACATGAGGGCGGCAGTCACAACGCCGCGCACCTTGTGGTTGGCGACGCCACCAGGCTCTTCGATCACCTGGTCTCGCACGGGGTACGGATCGTCAAGGGGCTGCGCGACGCCGACTACGGACTGCGCGGCTTCGTCTTCGCCGACCCCGACGGCAACCGCATCGACGTCGGGCAGCGACTGCCGCAGCAGACGTAAAAATTCAAACCCGACGACCTTTTTCAGCGAGAAAGCATGGCTCGGGTCTTGGACCACGCCGCCAGAGCGGAACGTCTGAGCGCGGGCAGTCAACCCCGATGAGTTCGGGACGGCCGGGTGCGCCTCACCGACCTCTTCGCGGGTCGTCCGCAGCTCATGATCTACCACTTCATGTTTCACCCCGAATGGGAGGAAGGCTGCTCAAGCTGCACCGCCGGTACCGATGAACTCTCGCCAGGTTTCCTCGAAC
>DASYAT010000051.1:0-6643 GCA_036501205.1 Streptosporangiaceae bacterium
AGCGGCCGGAACCCCGGCACGACGGCATACTGCAGCTCGAAATAACTGTCGACGCCGTCGAACACGGGCTGCGGTCTGGCACCGGCTAGCTCGGGCCTGGACATCGGACGGATCGGGGCGGGAATGGTCATGGCCTGACCCTAGTACCGCCCCGGGTTACCCTGCGCGCGGTCTAGGCTGGCGGTCGTGATTGAGATCATGCGATTTCGGCTCAGTCCGGACTGCGATGAGGCGGCGTTCTTGCTCGCTGACAAGAAGGTCCAGGAAGAGTTCGCCTACGCCCAGGCCGGCCTGCAACGCCGGACCACCGCTCGCGGTCAGGATGGCAACTGGGTCGTGATCGACCTGTGGCGATCAGCCGAAGACGCCGACGCGTGCGACGTCCTATGGGACTCCGATCCGATCGCGCAGCACTTCATGTCGTTCGTAGATCACGTGTCGGTGAAGCGCTACCAGCAGTTGAGCTAGTCACCGGGTGAGCCGGGACTCGCTACTGCTGCACCAGGACTAGGCGATTCCCCTCGGGGTCAGTGATCCCGGCCAGAGTAGGACCACCGGGCACGTCGAACGGCTGGGCGGTGACTGCGGCGCCCAGCCCGACGGCTCGGTCGAGCGTATCTTGCAGGTCCCTGACCTGGATGTACAGCGCGATCGACGGCTCGCGTCCTGGCCTTAGGTGCCCAGCCGGTCCTGGCTCAGGGCCGCCGAGGCCCGGCGGGATGTTCCTGATCCGGCCGTCGCCGACGTCCCAGTTGAACAGCTCCCGGTAGAACGCGGCCTGCGCGTCGGCGTCGCGCGCGACGATCTCCCAGTGCACCATCGGGCGGGCCCAGTCTGCCTTCTCTGGATCGGCGCTCATGTCCCAGACCCTATCGGGACCCATGGCAGGCATACAGCTTGGTGATTTCCGGACGCCGAGAGTGCGCTGTTACGGTGACTCACCCGGGAAAGGTGGCGCCACGTGGGCAGGCTTGCTGGCAAGGTCGCGCTGATCAGCGGAACTGGGCGGGGCATGGGCCGGGCGGCGGCGCTCGAATTTGCCGCTCAGGGCGCGTCCGTATTCGGCTGCGACCTCGACGAAGCCTCCAGCGCCGAGACCGTCGGGCTAGTGAAGGAAGCCGGCGGGCTGATGGCGGCGGTCGCGCCGGTCGACTTGAGCACGCCGGACGGCGCCCGGGCCTGGGTCGCGGCGGCGGTCGAGCACTGCGGGCGGGTCGATGTTCTGTATAACAATGCGTCGGCGCTGCGCAACGGCCCGCTGATGGAGCTGGCCGACGAGGACTGGCACTTCACGATCAAGAACGAACTGGACCTGGTCTGGTACTCGGTGCGCGCCGCCTGGCCTGAGCTCATCAGGAACGGCGGCGGCTCGATCATCAACGTCGCCTCGATCGCGGCCAGGCTCGGCGCCCGGTTCGTCGGCCAGGTGCCGCACGGCTCGGCTAAGGGCGGCGTGCTCGCGATGACCAAGCACCTGTGCGCGGCCGGCGGCGAGCACGGCATCCGCGCAAACGCGATCCTGCCCGGCCTGATCTACACGCCGGAGACGGCCCGGTTCATCGATGATCCGGACGGACCGCTCCCGCAGATCCTGGCCAAGATTCCCCTCGGGCGCTACGGCCGCGCGCACGAGGTGGCCAAGCTAGCCGCGTTCCTGGCCAGCGATGACGCGGCGTTCATCACCGGGGCCGAGATCGCGATCGACGGCGGCGACGGATCGGTGGCAGCCTGACGTGCGCTTCTCGACCTACTGGCAGGACGGAATCACCAGCGCCGCCGTGCTCGGCCAGGACGACCGGCTTCATCCGATGCCGGGCACGATCGGGGGCCTGATCGAGCGCGGCGGGCTAGCCGCGCTGCGGGAAACTGGTGCGGCCGCGCTGGCGGCGGCTCCGGGACCGGCCGTAGCCGACGTGCGCCTGCTCGCGCCGCTGCGGCCGGCCTCGATCCGGGACTCGGTGTCGTTCGAGGCGCACATCGAAGGCGCCCGCCGGTCCCAGGAGGGTGCGACTGGCCCGATCCCAGCGCGCTGGTACCAGGCGCCGTGCTTCCTGTTCGAGAATCCGCACGTGTGCACCGGCCCGTTCGACGATGTCGAGCGGTTCGCCGGGTCGAGCCTGTTCGACCTGGAGTGCGAGGTCGGCGTCGTCTACGGCGAGCGCGGCCGGAACCTGACCCCGCAGGACGCCGCACAGGGCATAGTCGGCTACCTGATCTTCAACGACTGGTCGGCCCGCGATATCCAGCGGCTGGAGGGCCTGCTGCCGTTCGGCTTCGTCAAGGGCAAAGACGGCGCGCACACACTCGGCCCGTATCTCGTAACTGTCGACGAGCTGGAACGTCACCGGACTCCGGACGGCTTCCTTGACCTGACGATGCGCTCCTACATCAATGGGGAGTTGCTCGGGGAAGACTCACTGGCGAACATGGCGTGGACATTCGAGGAACTGATCAGCTACGCCTCCCGGGGGTCGGTTGTCGGGCCGGGTGACCTGATCGCGTCCGGGACCTGTCACCGGGGCTGCCTGACCGAGATCTGGGGCCGGGCCGGCGAGCGAGTACCGCCGCCTCTAGAGCCAGGCGACGTCGTGACGCTGGAAGTCGAAGGGCTCGGCCTAGTGCGCAACCGGGTAGTTGAGGCGTCGCCGGCCCCGCCGATCCCGGCCGCTCGCCGCGGTCAGCCAAGGGGGCCGCGGCACTGACGTTTGCGGCACTGACGTATGGGTTACAACAGCTCCACCAACACCTCTACTGGCTGGGTTGCCTCGCCAGTAGCGGCTGGTTCGGTCGTTAACGTCGTGGTGGAGGCGGTAAATCCCGCTTACGTTCACCAGCAATCCTGGCGCCCATCTGAGCGGGGCTTTCGGCATCGTTGTCTGGTATGCGGAATAGCTGGGATCTCAGGCGAGCGCGTCGAGGATCGCCTTGGTGCCGCCGTGGGCAGTGTGGCCGCCGTCGACCGGGATCTCGGCGCCGGTGATGTAGGAGGCGCGCGGGGACAGCAGGAACGCGACCAGTTCGGCTACTTCCTCCGGCTGTCCCTCCCGCCCCAGCAGGGTCTGGGCGACCGTTGCCCGCAGGAACCGAGGATCGGCTCCGGCCGTGATCGGGGTGTCGATCGGGCCTGGATGCACGATGTTCACCCGGATGCCGCGGGAAGCCAGTTCGATCGCTGCCACCTTCGTGAGGCCGCGAAGACCCCATTTCGAGGTGGTGTAGGCGACCGCGTGGTGCGCGGTTAGCCCGGCAATCGAGCCGATGTTGACGATCGAGCCGCCGGGCGGCATATGGGGGACCAGCACCTGAATGCCGAGCAGGGCGCCGGTGAGGTTGACGGCGAGCGTGCGTTCCCAGCCGGGGAGGTCGACCTCAAGGAGGCGGGGCCGGTAGGGGATGCCGGCATTGTTGACCAGGCCGTGCACGGAGATGTTCCGGCGGCCCAGATCTTCGGCGAGGCTGGCCCAGTCCGACTGGCGGCTCACATCTAGTTGCCGGTACTCGAAGAGCCCCGCAAAATTTTCCGCCAAATGATCTTGAAGGGCAGTGCCTTCGGCTTCGAGCACGTCGGTGCCGATGACCAGCGCCCCGGCGCGGACCAGGAGTTCGGCCTCGGCCGCGCCCTGGCCGCGGGCGGCGCCAGTGATAACGACGGTCTTGCCGGCCAGGTCGAGGTTCATGGTGGCCCGTGCAGCAGGGTGACTTCGCCGAGCGTGGTCCGCAGGTCGGCGGTGAACGCGCCGTCGACCAGGATGAACGCCATGCGCGCGGGTTCGCCGGAGCGGTTCTCCCAGCGGTGCGAGGTGCCGCGCTGGACGACTACGTCGCCGGGGCGCAGGATCGTTTCTGAGCTCTGCTGACCTGAATCGGCGAGCACCAGCACGACCTGGCCGTCCAGCACGATGCCGTAGTCGACTGACTCGGTGCGGTGGGTGGGGGAGACGACGCCCGGCGGGAACTCATTGATCCTGATCTTGGTGCCGTTCGGGGCCGGAGGGACCGTGAGCGAGCGCTGGGTGGGGTCCGGCTCGTTGGCGGCGATCGGGGCCGGGGCGGCGTCGGTGGCCCAGATCTCGCAGAACAGCGCGCCGTCGGGCGCGGTCCGCACCACCGGCGGCTCGCCATCGCTGGTGAACACCGGCCGGCCGTGCTCGTCGTGCCCGGTGACGACGCGGCGGGTAATCATGGGGCCATCCCAGCATGCGGCCGGGCGCCGGTGACCGGCCTCAGTGATCTTGTCTGCGTATGGCTGGTATCGGACGGGCGACCTCAGTCAGTGTGCGGCGCAGCCAGGCGTGCTCGGGGGTAGCGGCCCGATCCGGATGCCACCAGAGCGTCTCGATCAGCTCGACCCGGCCGAACGGCGGCTCGGCCACCTTCAGCCCGAGCGGCACCGCCACCCGGTACGCCAGGCGTTCCGGCATGATCGCGATCAGGTCAGTGCCCGGGATCAGGAACGGCAGCGGCAGCCAGCCCGCCGTCGTCACCTGAACCCGCCGCCTGACACCTAGCTCGTCGAGTACCCGGTCGGCCGGGGCCACGTGCGTTCCGCCGCAGCTTCTGACCGCGTGGGGCAGGGCGGCCAGGTCGGCGAGGTCAAGCCGCCCGTCGTGCAGCCTGGGGTTGGCCGGGTCGACCACGCAGACGAACCGGTCCCTGAACAGCGGCTCGTACGATCCCCGGAACCCGAAGCCCAGCGGCGCGATCAGGGCGTCGCAATGCATAAGGCCGCGTTCTGACTCGTGCATGTCCATCGGGATCGAGTCGAAATCCAGCCGCATGTGGGGGGCGAGGTCGGAGATGCGCTGCAGCAAGGGTTCGGCCAGGACGGTGATCGCGTAGTCGGTGGCGACCAGCTGGAACGCGTGCCGGCTGGTCGCGGGGTCGAAGCGGCGGCCGATGTCCAGCGCGCACTCCACCGAGCTGACGGTCTGCTGAACCGAGGGGATCAGCGCCCGTGCGAACGGGGTCAGCTCGTAGTCGCGGCCTACCCGAACCAGCAGCTCGTCCTTGTAATGGCGGCGCAGCCGAGCCAGCGCCGTGCTCATCGCCGGCTGGCTCTTGCCGATCTTCGCTCCCGCCTTGGTGACGTTGCCCTCTTCGAGCAGCGCCTTGAGAGCGATGACCAGGTTGAGGTCGGTTCCGCCAAGGCCCATGTCACATAGTCACATAGCCGCCGGTTAGGCCACGCTCGTAGCTAGGTGAATTCGCGGCGGCGCAGGCCAGTCCAGGTTCGGTCGCTGGCGGCGTTCTCGTGAAGCCCCTTTTCGTAGTACAGCGCCCATGGCCCGCCGTTTTGCCCGCAGGTGATCAGGCGGCGCTCGTATTCGGCTTGGGCTCCCAGCGCGATCTCGAGCACGCGGGCACGAGTCAGGCCAGCGCCTGCGGCGAAAGCGTCCAGCCGCGCTTGCCGGTCCGGCGGGGCGGCGAAGCCTCGGGCGCGCGCCCGCTCGTCATCCATTAGCGGCACTGTGAACCAGGCCAGATGCCCGGTGTCGTACCAGGGATCTCCTGGCTGCGCGAAGTCCCAGTCGAGAACGCCGGTTACCTGGCCGTCATGGCCCCAGAGCAGGTTCCACGGCCCCAGATCGCCGTGCTGCATCGCCTGGCCAGCCGTTGTGGCGCCCGAAGCGAACTGCCAGGTCGCGTTCGGGGGACACGGGTATTCGGCGAGAGCCGAGCGCAGCCGGGTGGCTAGTGCACCCAGGTGCTCCGCGCCGTCAGTGCTCTCGATTTCAGGGATGAAGGGCCAGCCCTGATCGCGGCCGTCGATCCAGGTGAGGATTTCCCGGCCCTCGCTGTCGACTCCGATGGGTTCTGGCGCAAGATCGAAACCCTGCTCGCGGACGTGACGCAGGAGATGGTGAACCGATCCCGTCCAGGGACCGGCCGGACGCCGGACCGTGTCGCCGACGCGTTCGATCCCCCGATCCTGCAGTCCGGAGCCGGGCAAGGGCGAGTCGCTCAATCGCCGGTTCGGCGCCGTTGCTCGCCGTCGTCGTAGTAATGACCGGCACGGAACTCACCGGTAGCCAGCGCGATCTGGAGCGCGATCGCGGTCTCGACATGCAGCTTCGCGAACCGGCTTATGGCGTCGGGCGGAAAATTGCCATCCTCGTCCGGCCGCTCGCTGTCGGGCGCTCCGAGGATCTCCGCCAGGTCAGCCCATTCGTTGGAGTTGCCGTAGGGGCGCTTGGTGTCGATCGTGGGAGCGCTGATGCTGCCTGGCGTTTGATTCCACGTGACATGAGCCCGCCGAAGCAGCTTGAGGTGATCTTCTGTCACCGTGAAGTCGCTGACCACAAAGGCCGAATCGAACATCTTGTGCAGGTTAGGCACCTCAGTACCCCATTCAAGCATCTGCCGTTAGGCAGTCCAGGCAACCGCATCGCGGATAATGCGCACTGCAGAAATCATGCCAGCCGATGCCAGCTGAGTCACTCAGCTGCCGGATAGGGCGGAAGAGCCTTCTGGCCCCTTTATCTGAGGTCATGGCCGCCGCTAAGCGGCGGTGGCTGGGGGCGGGCTGTGGCTGTGGTAGATCCGGCTGCCGTCTGGGCTGCGCATGGTCGTGGTGCCGTCCGGATTGAGAGTGATGGTCCAGTTCCATCGGTGGACGACGATCAGGTGGTGGAAGGAGCAGAGC
>DASYAT010000052.1:0-18787 GCA_036501205.1 Streptosporangiaceae bacterium
GCGAGGTCACCTCGGCCATCGACGGCGCCGGTGACACCACCACGTACAGCTACGACGCGCTCGGCCGCCGGACCGTGACCACCATGCCGGACGGTACCAGCCAGCACACCAGCTACGACGAGGCCGGCAACGTGCTCGGGCTCAGCAACGACAACAGCGCGGGCACCGTACTGAGCCAGACCTCGGCCAGCTACGACGCCGACGGCAACGCGATCTCGACCACCGACCCGATGGGCAACACCACGACCTTCGGCTACAACGCGCTCGGCCTGCCGGTCACCGAGGTCCAGCCGGTCAGCGCAACGTCGTCGATCACGACCTCGTTCGGCTACGACCCGGCGGGAAACCTCACCCGCTACACCGACGGAAACGGCAACGCCACCACCTACACCTACAACTCGTGGAACCTGGCCGAGTCGACGATCGTCCCGGCCACCGCAGCGAACCCCGGCCTGGCCAGCAGGACATTCACCACCAGCTACGACGCCGACGGTCGACCGGTCCAGCAGTCCTCCCCCGGCGGGGTCACAGCGACCGACAGCTACGACGCGCTCGGTGACGTGACCGGCCAGACTGGTTCGGGCGCGGACGCGCCAACGACGGCCAGGACGTTCGGCTACAACTCGGTCGGCGAGCTGACCTTGGCCAGCGCCCCCGGCGGCACCGACACCTTCGGCTATGACGACCGCGGCCTGCTGCTGTCGGCGACCGGGCCGTCCGGCGCGTCCTCTTTCGGCTACAACGCAGACGGCGCATTGGCGACGCAAACCACCGCCGCCGGAACCTCCAGCTTCACCTACGACAACGCTGGGCGCCCGGCGACGCTGACCGACGCGGTGACCGGCGACACGCTGAGCTACGGCTACAACACCGATTCCGAGCTGACCTCGGTCGGGTACGGGTCCTCCGGCGCCGCGTCCCAGGGGCTGACCTACAACAGCCTGCACGAGCAGACCGGCGACACGCTTACCTCGCCGTCCGGGCAGACGGAAGCTTCGATCAGCTACGGCTACAACGCCAACGGCGACGAGACGTCCAAGACCACCACCGGCTTCGATGGTGCCTCATCGAACACCTATACCTACGACGACGCCAACCGGCTGACCTCGTGGAACAACGGCGCCACTACCGTCAGCTACGGCTATGACGCCGACGGCAACCGCACCCAGGTCGGCAACCAGACCTTTACCTACGACGCCAGGGACGAGTTGCTGTCCGGCGCAGGGTCGACCTACTCCTACACGCCCCGGGGCACGCTCGCCTCGGTCACGGCCGGCGGGACGACCACCAACTCCACGTTCGATGCCTTCAACGAACTGATCAGTCAGGGCGGCCAGCACTACAGCTACGACGCCCTCGGTCGAGTGGCCACCGGTCAGGGCTACACGTTCAGCTACTCGGGCGTCTCTAACGATGTCGCCTCCGACGGCACCTACACCTACAGCCGCGACGCGGCGGGCAGCCTGGTCGGTATCGGCAACGGGACGGGCTCGGTGCTCGCCCTGACCGACCAGCACCGGGATGTCGTCGGCGAGTTCACCGCGACCGGCGCCGGACTGACCGGATCGAGCAGCTACGACCCGCTCGGCAACGTCCTCGCCACCGCCGGGCAGCTCGGCAACCTCGGCTACCAGTCCGGCTGGACCGACCCCTCGACCGCCAACGTCAACATGGACTCCCGCTGGTACAACCCGGCGACCGGCCAGTTCATCAGCCGGGACTCGGCCACCAACAGCGCCATACCGAACTCGGCCGTCGCCAACACCTTCGCCTACGGCGACGACAACCCGCTGACCGCCTACGACCCGCTCGGGACTTGCGGCTTCCTCGACTTCGGCTGCCACGTTAAGCAGGCCCTCAATACGGTTACGTCGGCGGCCTCCACGGCTTGGAACGGCGTCACCTCAACGGCGTCGTCCGCCTGGAACGGCATCACCAGCACGACCGGCGGCTGGGCTAGCAACCTGTCCCAGGGCTTCGGCAACTTCATGGGTTCGGCCCAGAGGATGCTGACCAACCTGGCGACCTCGGCGGTGCACCTAGCCACCAACCTCGTCACCACGGTGAAGGACGCCTACCACAACGTCACGACCACGATCAACAACGGCATCCACACCGTCGCCCAGGCAGTCACGACCGTAGCTACCGCCTACTATCACGCGGTCAAGTACGCAGTGAACACCGCCACCCAGTTCGTCCAGCACCACGCCGCCGCGATCGTCTCGTTCGTCGCCAGCACGGCGGTGTTCATGGGCTGCGAGGCCGTCGTGGGCGGCGCCACCGAGGGCGTTGGCGCCATCGCCGCCGCGTCTGGCTGCAGCGCCCTGGCCGGCGCCGTCGGCAACGTGGTCACCTACGCGATGACCACGCCGAGAAACAAGTGGAGTCTCGGCGGCTTCGCGGCCACCGCCCTGGAGGGCGCGGCGACTGGCGCAATCTCCGGTGGGCTGGGCGAGGTCGGCAATGAGTTGCTCGGGCCAGTGATAGACGCGATCGGCTCCCGGCTAGGCCCGGCCCTAATCGATGATGTCGCCGGCGCCGCCGGCGCCGCCGGCGACGCTGCCGACGGTGCCCTAGACGGCGCGACCTCGGATGTCGGCGCGAGCGCTAACTCCAGCGCCACCGACGCGACCGCCACCTCCGACGCGGGCGCCTCTGACCCCTCAACGGCCGACCCAACCGGCAACGATCCGTCCGGCGCCAAGGGCCCGTCCGCCGACAACGCCCCCGATGACGCACCTGCTTTGCAGCGGGCCGGGGGTAGCAAGCCGCCGAAGCTGCCCATGAACATGGACAGCGTCAACTCCGTGGCAGACAAGTACGGGGTCGATATCTCAGACAACAGCATCTCGATCAACAAGTCCGTCGCCGGGCTGCGCGGCAGTACGGCACCTGATGGGTCGATTACGCTCTACCGTGGCGCGTTTGAGAACGAGGAGCAGCTGGCCAAGACCTTGGTTCACGAGCAGTACCACGTCGCGGATCTTGCAGCTGGCTTGCCGTATCCGACGGACTATAACTCCGGCGCCGCGTGGGAAGTGGCAGCGGAGAATCACGCCATCGAATGGTGGGACAGTCTTTCCGGAAAGTAGGAATATCGATGGCGTCATTCGAGCAGTGGCTGGGCGCCTTCCGGCTCGCCTACGGCGAGCCGGGCCGGGTTTCCGCGCTGTCGTGCCCGAATTGCGGCGCTCAGGACCTCCAGTTGCGCTTCGTTCTCTACGGGAGCCGGGGCCAGGACGCGAACGCGGTCTTCTGGTGCGGCAACTGCCTTCAAGGGATGCCGCCAGGGCCAAGCCAGGTCCCTGATTCCTGCACTCCGGTTCGGGCCGAAGACGCTGGCATTCCTAACTACCGGCTCGTCCCGCCGACAGGGCGGAGCGAGCGCGCCTTGCCGTGACGAAATCATCGCTTTGCGATCAAGCCAGGAGTGAGCTTGACTCGGATGGCGGTGGCGCCGGAGTGCTTGAGTTCTTCCAGGATGGTCAGCGACTGGCGCCAGGCGCGGTTGGCTTCGGCGCGGTTGCCGGCCGCGAGGTACGCATCGGCGAGACGGTCGAGCGTGTCGGCTTGCAGCCAGCGATCACCGGTTGCGACGAAGCCGGCGACCGACTGCCGGAACGACTCGACCGCGGCGCCGTAGTCGCCCAGCAGGTGATGGACATAGCCGACGCTGTCAAGCGCAAGCGCCTCGCCGTACCCATTGCCAAGCTGACGGTGCAGGTCGAGGGCCTCCTCGCAGTGGGCGAGCGCGCTACTGAGTTCGCCGGTCTTGGCGAGACACCATCCGACCGCGTTGAGCGCCTTGGCCAAGGGACCCGTCAGCCCGGTCGACCGGGCATATTTCAGTCCCTGAACGGCATGGTCGATCGCGTCGGTGAACTTGCCCTGGAAGACGCAGATCCTGGCGCAGTCGAGATGGCCGGCCGTCTGGCCGTCTGGATCAGCTAGCTCGTCATAGAAGAGAATGCTTTTCTCCAGGCACCGGCGGGCCTCGTCCTGATCGCCGAGTGCCGCTGCGGCCTGGCCGAGCAGGCGGAACGCGATCGCCTGGCCGTAAGCCTCGCCGGATCGCTCGGCGGCGGCCACGGCCGTGAGCTGCACCTGGTACCACTCCGGCCAGTGGCCCCGGTAGGAAAAATAGTCGGACAAGGTCCAGGGCAGCCGCCAGGCGTGACCGTCGAAGCCGGACTGGCTGGCCGCGACCGTCGCGGCGAGAAGGGCGGCTCGCTCCTGCTCGTACCAGGCCAGCGCCGCGTCCTTGTCGGTGAACGTCTCGCAGGTCACCCACGGCAGCGCGGGCGGAAGCTCAAGCGGGCGGCGGTCGGGGTTGACCTGCACGGCCGCGCTGATTCCGCTGTGTACGTAGTAGTCGAGCAGGCGGTGCAGCGCCCGCTGCCGTTCGGCGGGCGATTCGCGGCTGACGCTAAGTTCCGAGGCGTAAGCGCGGAGCAAGTCGTGGCAGGTGAACCGGCCGCCGGTCGGCTCAGTCAGCAGAAATGCCCTGGTGAGCTCGCGGAGCAGCCGCCTGGCCTGAATCTGGTCACAGCCAGCGAGGCTCGCCGCGCCGGCAATCGAGATGTCCGGGCCCGGGCTCATCCCCAGCAACCCGAACAGCCGCGCGGCCTGATCGCTCAGTCCGGCGAGCGACCAGGCGAAGACGCTGCGCACGCTCATCGCGGGATCGGCCAGGTCCAGCGCGTCCAGGCGGTGCTGGGACTCGCGCAGCTCTGACGCCAGCTCGGCCAGCGACCGGCGACCGGTCGCGGCGCGGGCCGCGGTGATCGCCAGGGCCAGCGGCAGCCGGGCGCAGTGCGCGATCACCTCCGACACTGCGGCCGGCTCGGCCGTCAGCCGCTCAGGTCCGATGTGCCGGGTCAGCAGCTCGCGGGCCTCCTCCTCGCTGAGCACGTCGAGCGTGATGCAGTGGGTGCCGTGCGAGGCGACCAGCCCGGCCAGCTCGTTCCGGCTGGTCACCAGCACCCGGCAGCCAGGCTCGCCGGGGATCAGCGGGCGCACTTGCTGCTCGTCGCGCGCGTTGTCGAGCACGACCAGAATCCGCTTTCCGGCCAGCAGGCTCCGGTACAGGCTGGCCCGCGCTTCCGCGTCAGCCGGCACGCGGCTGGCCGGCACGGCCAGCGCGTCAAGGAAACCGCGGATCGCGTCGGGCCACTCCACCGGCGACCCGGCCGGGTCGAAGCCGCGCAGATTGACGTACAGCTGGCCGTCAGGGAAATGGTCGCTGACCAGATGGGCCCAGCGCACGGCCAGTGCGGTCTTGCCGATCCCGGGAGTGCCGCCGATGACGGCGATGACCTGGGCACCTGGTTCCTGGCCGAGGTGGTCGAACTGCTTGCTCAGCTGACTCAGCTCGGCTAGGCGCCCGGCGAAGTGCGCTGTGCGAGCCGGAAGCTGCCGGGGGATCAGCGGCTCGGGTGCCCGCGGTCGATCAGGGCCGGCGCGACCGGCCTGGGCGGCCGGACCAGCGGGCGCAAAGCTTTCTACCTGACAATGATTGTTTTTCTGATCCTTCAGCCCGGTAGCCGAGCCGGATATCAGGCTCGGGTCGGCGCGCAGGATGAGCTCATGAGTGCGGCGCAGTTCCGGTCCTGGCTCGACGCCGAGCTCATCGGCGAAGTTCGCGCGCACCCTGCGATAGGTCGCCAGCGCGTCGGCCTGACGCCCGCAGCGATACTGAGCGAGCATCAGCAGGACGTGGAAGCGTTCGCGCAGCGGATGCTTGGCCGAGGCGGCTTCGAGCGCGGCGACCGCGTCGGCGTGCCGGCCGAGCTGCAGCTCCGCGTCGAAATGCCATTCGAGCGCCTGCAGCCTGGCCTGGTTCAGCGGCGGTATCTCGTCGCGTCGCAGCCGCTCAGACGGGATGTCGGCCAGGGGCGAGCCGCGCCACAGCGCCAGTGCGCAGGCGAGAGTCCGCGAAGCCCGGCGCCAGTCGCCGGACCGGACCGCCGATCCGCCGTCCCGGTACAGGCGGGCGAACCGCAGCAGGTCCAGTTCGTCCTCGCTGACCTCGACCAGGTAGCCGGGGTCGCGGGTGACGACTCTGGCGCCCGCCGCCGGACCGAGGACCTGCCGCAGGCGTCGCACGTAGTTGCGGACGGTTGTGTTCGCGCCGGGGGCGGGCTCGCCGTCCCAGATCGTCTCCGCGAGTTCGTCGAACGAGACCACGTGATTGGCGCGCAGCAGCAAGGTGGCCAGCAGCACCCGTTGTTTCGCGGCCGGAACCGTCAGCTCCGCGTCGCCGTTGCGTACCTGCAGCGAACCGAGCAAGGCCAGCCACATAACCGAGTTCCTTCCGGCCTACCCCCGAACGCCGGCGGCTCGGGACGGTACCAGACGAATGTCTGCTCCTAATAGACGCGAAAAGTGTCAGTTTGGTGCTTCCATCAGCACGATTATGTTGCCGGCCTTTCTCCCGGCCTCTACGCGGCGGTGCGCGTCGCCAATCCGGTCGAGCGGGACGCACTCTTCGATGACGGCGGTGAGCGCGCCGGCCTTCACCAGCTCGCTGGTGTGCTGCAGGTCCTTCAGCTTCTCGGCGGCTGGCCGCAGGCCGGTAAAGGCGATCGCGGCCCTGCGGCGGCCGAACTTCGAGGTCCAGGCGGCCTGGGCGAAAAGGGCCGGTGACGGAGCAGTCGTCAGGTAGATTCCGCCGGGGTTCAAGACCTTGCGGCAGCGGCTGAATGAGCTCTTGCCGGCCACGTCGAAGATCACGTCGAAGGTTTGGCCCGCCTTGGTGAAGTCGGTTTTGGTGTAGTCGACTACCGTTTCGGCGCCGAGTCTGCTGACAATCCCAGAGTTCGCGCCGCTGCGGATGCCGGTGACCCTGGCGCCGAGTTCGATTGCCAGCTGGACCGCGGTTGAGCCGACCGCGCCGGACGCGCCGTTGATCGCGATGCTCTGGCCTTGGCGCAGTGCCGCCTTGTCGCGCAGGAAGCTCAGGGCGGTGGCGTCGGCCAGCGCGGCCGCCCCTTCGTAGCTCAAGCTGGCCGGCTTGCGGGCCAGCGCCGCCGTCTCGGGCAGGCAGAGGTACTCGGCGTGGGCGCCGAAGTTCGGGGCGGAGGTACCGAAGACCTGGTCTCCTGTCCTGAACCTCGTCACTTGCGGGCCGACGGCCTCGATCTGGCCGGCGAAGTCGGAGCCCAGGACGGGGTGCCTGGGCCGGCGCAGGCCGAAGGCGACTCTGGCGTAGGCGGGCTCGCCTGCGCTCAGCCTTCTTCTGCTGCTTGCGGATACTGGAAGACTTCGTCGAGCGGCACCTTGAAGACCCTGGCGATCTGGAAGGCCATCTCGAGGGAGGGGGAGTAGCGGCCTTGCTCGATCGCGATGATCGTCTGCCGGGTGACGCCGATCTGCTCGGCCAGCTGAGCCTGGGTCAGCTCGCCGT
Source organism: Streptosporangiaceae bacterium (assembly GCA_036501205.1). Lineage (GTDB taxonomy): Bacteria > Actinomycetota > Actinomycetes > Streptosporangiales > Streptosporangiaceae > Chersky-822. The sequence goes on from DASYAT010000052.1 coordinate 7,406, forward strand.
GGGCGAACCGCAGCGCACGGATCGAGTTGGTGATCTTCGTTGGCTTGGTCATCGCGGCGTCACATTCCGCGCCGGTAGGCGACCAGCCTGAGGACCGAGCCGGCCACCGCCCACAACACGAAGCCGAGGTAGATCACGTTGGCGATCCAGAAGTAGTCCCACTTCGCCATGGCCATCGCGAGGGCAGCGGCGGCGCTGGCGACTATGAACCAGCGGCTGGCGTGTTCGCCGTGCTTGGCGATTTCCTTGTCGCGGACGTCGCTGCGGCGGCTCTCGCTGGGGCGGGCGGTCTCGAGCAGGGTCCTGATGACGGTGGCGGCGATGATCGAGGCGGCGACCGTCCAGAGGAGGACGGCTACGTACTGGACCTGGGCGGCGGGGGCGGATTGGAGCCTGGGCAGGACGATCGCCAGGTAGGCGATGTAGGTGCCGGCGCTGGCTACCAGGTAGGCCCAGGTGCCCTTTTCCTCGTAGGACATCCGGTCCTCCGGGCGGCGGGGTGGGTGGCGCTCGTGTAAAGAAAACTTGACATGGGTAATGCAAAACAGATTAGACCTCGTGTCAAAAATTCTTTACTTGGTTGACTGGGGGCTGCCGCCGCCAACTCCGGTGCCGAGGGCGTCCGCTCGGCGGTTCCCGACCACCACTGGTCCCTGGGTGCCGCTTTCGGCCACCCGGTAAAGGCCGGCGAGATTGCAAATCGGGTTGCGGGCACCAGGCTTCCGATCCGGGGTCACGTTTGCGGGCTGGCCGCCGGCCAGGTGCACCATCACCGGAGCGGCGGCGGGCTCCGGCTAAGCCCACTGCGCCACTCCCGCGCGCCGCCGCCGCGCCGCGCCCCCGTCAGGTCGCGCGCCGCCTGCCTGCGCCGCGCGCCGCCTGCCTGTGCCGTGCCGCCTGCCTGCGCCGTGCGCCGCCTGCCTGTGACGTGCAGCCTGCCTGTGCCGTGCCGCCAGCCACCGCCGTGCTGGCTGTCTCTTCAGGGGGTCGGTCGGTCTACGGCAAGCTTCAGTTCGTAGTTCTGGCCGATCAGGTCGGCGCCGTAGCTGTGATGCGGTTCCGACGAGGTCAGCACGAAGCCCGCTTTGAGGTAGATCCGGGCGGCGGCCGTGAGGATGTCGTTGGTCCACAGGACCATGCGTTCGTAGCCCGCCGCGCGCGCGAAGTCGATCACGGTGTCGACGAGCCGGCGGCCGACGCCTGCGCCTCTGGCGGCAGGGTCCACGAGCAGGACGCGCAACTGAGCCGTTGTTTCATTGGCCGCGACGAGGACGATGCAGCCGACCCGGACGCCGTTCAGTTCGGCGATCCAGGCCGCCTCTCTGGCCGGATCGTGCTTCCCGGCGTAGTCAGCGACGATGCGCGCGACCAGTACCTCGAACGACGTGTCCCAGCCGTACTCGCGCGCGTACAACTCGCCGTGCGCCATCACGATCCAGCCGAGGTCACCTGGTTGACCGGCGAGCCTGATGATCGTCTGGCCGTCTGCCATCGCTGACTCCTCTGCGGGGTTGGTCCGTGTTGCTTGTTCCGTGCCTCTTGTTCCGCTCGTTCGACTGAAACGAGTGTTTCAGTACGGCAGAATAGCGCCATGGTCAGCGCCCGGCAAACCCCGGCCCAGGATCGGCAATCGTCCGCCCGTCGAGAGCAGCTTCTGGAGTTGGCTTATGAGTTCGTCAAGGAACACGGCCTGGCGGACATGTCGCTGCGGCCGCTGGCGAGCGCGATCGGGTCGAGCCCGCGCGTACTGCTGTTCTTGTTCGGCAGCAAGGACGAGCTGATCGGGGAACTTCTGCGCCGAGCCAGGCGCGAGGAGATCGCGTTCATCGGCGACTTCCGGACTGAGGCAGGCCCGGGTCTCGCGTCAGTAGTGGAGCGGACCTGGCGATGGCTGGCCGATCCAGGCAACCGGTCGCTACTGGTCTTGTGGACCGAGGCCTACGGCCGGTCGCTGACCGATCCGTCTGGCCCTTGGGCCGGGTTTGCCGCCGACACCGTGCGGGACTGGTCCGAGCTGCTCGCGGCGGCTCAGCCGCCTGACCACCGGCGAAGCGCGGCCGGTGCCGCCGAGCGCACCCTGGCGCTGGCCGCACTGAGGGGTGCGCTGCTCGACCTGCTGGCCACCGGCGAGCTGGATCGCGCGACGGCCGCGATCGAACTGGCGATGCGAATGTTGCCGGGGAGCTGACGCGCTTGGACCGGCCGCGGGCGGCGGTGCCCGGCTCGCTGGGCCCGAGCTGCGTCGAGTATGGTGCTGAGGCGAATCCCCCAAGTTTCCGCTCGTGCACGCCGAGTAGTGAGGTCCGCCAATGATCACCAAGTCGGACGTGCACGCGGCTCGCCAGCGGATTGCCGGTCACGTGCGAGTGACCCCGATCGTCGCCGTGGACCCGGGGCGGTTCGGGGCGGCCGCGCAGGTCTGGTTCAAGCTCGAGCAGACCCAGCATGCCGGTTCATTTAAGGCCCGGGGGGCGTACAACCGCATCCTGGGGGCGGCTGAGCGGGGCGAACTTCCCGAGGTCGGAGTAGTGGCGGCCTCGGGCGGCAACCACGGCCTGGCCGTGGCATTCGTCGCCGCTCAGAGCAAGACCCCGGCCCGCATCTACGTGCCAGAGAACGCGCCGCCGGTGAAGGTCGCCAAGCTGCACAAACTCGGCACCGAGGTCGTTCAGGTCGGACAGAAGTACGCCGACGCCTATGAGGCCGGCGCTAAGTACGCGGTCGAATCCGGCGCGCTGTTCTGCCATGCCTACGACCAGCCAGATATCTGCTCCGGTCAGGGGACGCTGGGCATCGAACTGCTGGAGCAGACCGGAGGCCAGCTCGACACGATCCTGGTCGCGGTCGGCGGCGGTGGCCTGCTGGCCGGAATCGCGGCCGCTACCGAAGGCCAGGTGCGCGTGGTCGGTGTCGAACCAGCCAACGCGCCCACGCTGCACGCCGCCCTCGCGGCCGGCCAGCCGGTCGACGTGCCGGTGTCGGGTGTTGCCGCCGATTCACTCGGCGCCTCCCGGGCCGGCGACATCGCCTGCGAGGTAGCCCGCCGCACCGGCGTGGTATCGGCCCTGGTCAGTGATGCCGACATAGTCGCCGCCCGCGCGATGCTGTGGAACGAATGGCGGCTCGTAGTCGAGCACGGCGCGGCTGCTCCCGTCGCCGCGCTGATCGCGGGTGCCTACCGGCCCGCAGCCGGAGAGCGGATCGTCATCTTGCTGTGCGGCGGCAACACCGATCCCGGCGACCTCATCGGAAACGTTCTCTAACCAGGTGAGGCTGGTGAGCGACTTGATACCGATCTACACCGTCGACTCCTTTACTAGTGAGCCATTTCGCGGCAACTCGGCGGGCGTCTGCCTGCTCGCCGAGCCGGCCACCGAGCACTGGATGCAGTCCGTCGCCGGTGAACTCCGCCACTCCGAGACCGCGTTCCTGCTCGGCCGGTCGCTGCGATGGTTTACCCCGGTGGCCGAGGTCGCGCTCTGCGGCCACGCGACCCTCGCGACCGCCCATGTCCTTTACACCACCAGCGCGGCGAGCGGCGTCGTCGAGTTCGACACGCTCAGCGGCACGCTGATGACGCAGCAAGACCTGCACGACGGATCGATCTCCATGAATTTCCCTGCGCTGCCGGCCACCGAGGCCGATCCGCCGGCAGGCTTGATCGACGCCATGGGTGTCCGGCCGATTTGGGTAGGGCGCAGCAAGTTCGACTACCTGATCGAGGTGGCGTCGGTCGACGAGGTGCTGGCGGCCGCGCCCGTCTTCGCTGAGCTGGCCAAAATAGAGGCGCGCGGCGTGATGCTGACCGCCGCGTCAGCGGAGCCGGGCACGGACTTCGTGTCCAGGTTCTTCGGCCCGGCGGTGGGAGTCGACGAAGATCCGGTCACCGGCTCGGCGCACTGCACGCTGGCGCCATACTGGTCGGCCAAGCTGGGCCGGCCGGACCTGACCGGAGCGCAATTGTCGAAGCGTCGGGGCGTCGTGCGCACCCAACTCGTCGACGACCGGGTCAAGCTCTCCGGTCATGCGGTCACGGTCTGGTCCGGCCAGCTTCAGATTTGATCGCGTGACTCGTCAGAAACGAGGCGCGGCCGTGGTGATGTCGTAGCTGTTGCCCCAGTACCACTGAGTGGCGGCCGAGCCGGGAACGATATGCGGCGCCCCGGTCGGATCAGCTATCCACCAGCGAATATGGGTCTGCATCCGGTGCGGCAGCGTGGCCACTGCCGCCCGCACCGCCGGCCACTCCGACCGCATCGTGTAGATGCGGGCCACTGCTTTCGGATTGGTGGTCAGCCGGTTCCTGGCCCAGTGCGCGGCTAGGTATGGCGTCGCATCGCCGGGCTCGACGTCGAGCACGGATGCGGCGGGATCGAAGCCGGTCGTGTCGATCCACAGCACCGGTCGGCCGGCGACCTGGTCCGGCGAGGCCGCGTAACGGCCAGTCGCATAGGTGGCGGTCATCCGGTGGGCCGGGATCGAGCCCGGATTGACCGAGTCGTAAATGAGATACGGCCGCTTCCGCCACGCCGGAATCGCCCAATGGCTATGCCGCGCCCGGTGCCCGTGCCAGCGCAAGTGCCGGTGCCAGCGCGGGTGCCGGTGCCGGCGCTGGGCGTGATGTGACCTGGGGTGATGGTTGTGCTTGGGTGCGGGTCGGCTGTGACTATGCCGCGCCCCCGGGTGCGGTACTCGCGATAGGTGCCAGGTTCGAGCGTGGTGGCTGGCCTGGCGGTGGTGGTGAGCCTGGGGGTGGTGGTTGGCCTGGCCGTGGCGGTTGGGCCGCGCGGCGCGTCGGGGGTGGTCCCGGTGGTCGGCAGCCGCTGAGTGTCTGACCCTCGTGCGACGCTGGATTGCGGGGGTGGGTGCGGGAGTCGGCCGGCGGGGCATCCGCAGCCGGTCTGCGGCGGAGAAGGGGTCGCGCGCGTGTCCCGCGTCCCCGACTGCCGCATGGTCGGGCGGGTGCGTCGACCGTCCGGGTGGGCTGGTCGGGTGCCTGGTCGGACTGGCGGTCTTCGCGGGCGCGGAACGACTGGCCCCGGTAGGGCCGTTCGTGGCGCTGTGCGACGCTCCAGGCTCGGCGGCCAGGCCGATGGCGACGCACACTAGGCCGACGGCGATCACGACGCCGCCGATGAGGGTCGGTCGGGTCAGCTTGGCCCGGCCAGTCAGAGCTGGACCAAGCCGCTTTACGGGCAAGGATGTGAGGCGGGACAGAAGTCGGGATCGGGACAGCGATTCGAGAAGTCGGGTAAGCACGATCAGCCTTGGATCAGGCGCGAGGAGCGCTGTGATTACCCAGGGCGCTGCCGGAGGGGGAACGATGCCACCTGAGAACGGCAGCGGCGCGCGGATGTGACGCGGGTCAAGGCGACGCGTTGCTGATCGCGAAGGTCAGACCCAGGCTTACGTCGATGTAGCTGGTTTCGCGACCGGCAAACCACCTCACGCCTGGGCGGTGTCGGTCACAGTACGGAAACGCGCGATAGCGGATAGCTATGCCCGAAATAACCGAATCAAGGCTATGATCTACATCACATCACTCGTATATACAGTATCTAGGAGTCTGTCGTATATATCGCATGACTGCCGATACCGCTGCTGCCGCTCGCGGCCTGCTGGACTGGCTACGCGTCGCCGCAGATGGGATACAGCCAGCTGGGCTGGCCGGTATGGCGACCTGGCGCGCCGGATGTAGCGCCGGGCCTGCCGATGGGGTGTTTCGCCGGGTTTGCGACGAGCCAGTCGGCCCACTTGTCATCGGTTGGACGCGACTACTCACTGGTTGCGGCGACTTCTCCATGATTGCCCAGGTCACGAAAGCCGCATATCGGATAAATATCCGGTCTAACTAGTGAGAAGTCGCGTCTAACTGATGAGAAGTCGCGTCTAACTGATGAGAAGTGGTGTTTAACCGATTACAAGTGCCTGGGTGCCTAGCGGTGCGCCAGCCGTCAGGTGCCCACCGAATTGCGGTTGCTGTCGGCGCTGTGACTGGTGGTGCATAAGTGGCTGGTGGAAGCAGCAGAAAGCGGAGGCTGGACGGTCCGACTTGATCGCCCAGTCTCCGCAGTCTCCGCAGGTCCGTAGCCAGCCTCCGCAGTCTCGCCTAGCCTTCGCTTATGAGCTAGCGGTCACGACGCCGGTCCTGGCTAGTTAACTAGCGTCCGCCATCTCGAGTGGCTGGAGTTCGACCGCTTCGATCGCCTCGCTTGAATCGGCCTTCGCTGGCTGCCGGTTCAGGAAGCTTAGCCATCTGGGCAGGTACCAGTTCCGCTCTCCGAGCAGGGTCATCGCGGCTGGCATCAGCACGCCGCGGACGACGGTCGCGTCGATCAGGATCGCGGTCGCCATGCCGGTGCCGAACATCTTGAGTTCGATGAACGGCAGCGCTCCGAAGATCGAGAACACCGCCACCATGATCACGGCCGCGCTGGTCACGACACCCGCGCTCGACGCGATGCCGTTGACAATCGCTTCGGTCGTCGTCGCTCCGGCAGATCGCAGTTCGCGGATCCGGCTGAGGATGAAGACGTGGTAGTCCATGCTCAGGCCAAACAAGATCGCGAACATGAACAGCGGCAGGTAAGGCACGATCCCGCCGTAGGGCGTGAAGCCCAGCAGGTTGTGCAGGTGCCCGTCCTGGAAGATCAGCGTCATCACGCCGTAGCCCGCGCCAACCGAAAGCAAGTTCAAGGCGATCGACATCAGCGGGATCGTGATCGACGAGAACGTGATCATGAGCAGCAGGAAGGCCAGCCCGAGCACGAACAAGAACACCAGCGGTGCCCGGCTGTCGAACCTGGCCGTGAAGTCATGGTTGCCAGCCGCCAGCCCGGCTACCGCATAGTCGATTCCGCGCACCTTCCCGAGGCTCGCTGGCAGCGTCCGGTCGCGCAATGTTGCGAGCGCCGCATTGGACTTCGCGTCAGATCCAGATCCGGCGAGCGGCACCGAGACGACCAGCACCTTGCCGTGACCCAGCAGAGCGGTGGTGACCGGCTCGCCGAGCCCAGGGGTAGGCGCCGCCAGGCGCCGCAACGACACAACCGCCTCTTGCACAGCCGATCCGGTCAGGTCGGCGCCGGTCACCACGATCTCAGCCGGGGCCGGTCCGCCCGGGAACGCGCGCTGGGCGGCGACCAAGCTCTTGGCCACACCGCTGTTCGCGGGCAAGTCGACGAACGGACTGGACAGGCGCATTCCGAGCACCGGGATCGACAGCGCGGCCAGGGCTAGCGCCGCCGCGCCGCCAGTCAGCACTGGCCGGGCCACGACCAGGCGGACCAGTCCCGTCCAGATCCGGGACCGGCTCGCGGTCGTGCGGCGGCGGCCCAGGAACGGGATCTTGGCCCGGTCCACCCAGCCGCCGAGCAGCGACAGCGATGCCGGGAGCGCCGTCAGCGAGCCGAGTACGGCGACGCCGACCACCAGGGTCGTGCCGATCGCGAGGCCGGTGAAGACGTCGACGCCGACAATGAACAGGCCAGCCAGCGAGATCATCACCGTGATCCCGGACACGGCGACCGCGCGTCCCGACGTGGCTGCCGCGATCCGCAGCGCCTGCGCATGACTACGGCCGAGCGCTCGCTCCTCCCGCTCCCGGCGCAGGTAGAACAGTGAATAGTCGGCGCCGACGGCCATGCCGATGAGCAGGAAGATCGCGGACTCAGGGCCAGTGAACGGCAGCCAGTGACTGGGGATCGCCAGCAAGGATACGGCGGTCACCACCGAGGTGCCGGCCAGCAGCAGCGGGATCCCGGCCGCGATCAGTGCGCCGAAGACGATCAGCAGCAGCACGATTGTGACCAGCAGCGAGGTCAGGCCTGCTCGGCCCACGAGCTTGCCGGACAGGTTGTTCGACGCCCGCTCGACGCTGGCCGGGCCGGACTCGCCTACCAGCAGGTCAGGATGCTTGGCCTGGACGGCGGCCACCGCCCGTTCGGCTCCGGCGACGGTCTTGTCGGCGTTGCCGGGCTTACCGGCTACCGTGAATATGACCAGCGCGGACCGGCCATCGGATGAGATCAGCCCGCCGCCCGAGGCCGATCCGAGCGGCGAACGCACCTCCAGTGCCGCTCGCGGTACCTGAGCCAGCGCCGATACGACCTGCCGGACGGCCTGCCTCAGTTCTCGGTCGTGAGCGAAGGTGCGCTCGCTTGCCTTGGCCTGGATCAGCACCGTCTCGGTCGGCCGCTGGACGACACCTGGCTGGGCCAGCACCCGTTCGGCCCGGCCGGCCTCGCCCGGGTCGTAGCTGTTGAGCGTCTTGCCTCCGATCAGGTTGCTCACCAAAATGGCGCCCGCGACCATCAGGAACCAGCCGAGCAGCACGCTCTTTCGGTGCTTGACGCTCCAGCTGGCGATGCGTTCGGTAATCGGGCGGCGGGACCCGGGTGTAAATACGGCATTGCGTTCCATGGGAAGCCTCGCAGGATCGTGACTGGGTTAGCTACGTTGCGCTCAAAGCGTCCGTCGAAAGGCCCGGCCGGCGGCATCCTGCTGTCTTGCGAATCCGGGGTGAGGCTAGCCTCACCCCGTTTCCGCCGGGCAGCGGGATAGCTGGATCACCGCCATGCGCATACCGTCAGAACCGAGCCCGGCACCGGTTAGCCAGTCGGGCAGACTGTCTCCGAAGGCACGCCGAGCGACGAAACAGGAGGACCGGTGACCGCCCAGATGCCAGCGATACCCGGCGCCCCTGAGCCCGGCACCGCCGCGCCCACTCCCGCTGCCGGGCGCCCGAACTTCGTCAGCAACCTCGACCCGATCTCGGGCCCGCTGGTCGGCTGGCTCGTCGCTCCGACGACCTGGCTGGCGGCCATGCATATCTTCGCCGGGTTCTTCCTGGGCCTATTCGTGTTCCTTGTGCTGATCATCGGCTTCGCGCTCGGCATCGGCCTGCTGGCAGTTCTCGGCCTGGGGATTGCTGCCTTTATCGGGACCTACCGGTTCGCGGCGAGGTTCGCCGATTTCGAGCGGGCCAGGTTCGCGCTCCTGCTTGGCGAGCAGATCCTCACGCCGCCATCACCCGTCAGCAGAGATGGCCGTCGGCGGATCTGGCGCTCGCTGACAAGCTCGACCGTCTGGAAGCAACTCGCCTATTGCGCGGTCAGGCTGCCGTTGAGCATCGTGGAGTCGGTGCCGGTGATGGTCTTCTGGTCGACCGGGCTGGCCCTGTTTACCCTGCCCGTGTACAACGCCGAACTGCCTGGCGGTGCCGCCCACCTCGGCGCGATGCGGTTCGCTGGCCCCGGTTGGATGATCTTGTCTGGAGTCGCCGGAGCGCTGTTGCTGCTCGCCGCGCCGGTGGTCACCCGCGCCACCGCGATGCTGGACGCCGCGATCGCCAGGGGCCTGCTCGGGCCGGCCCGCGGTGCCGAGCTCACCGCGCGGATCGATGAGCTTGAGACCAGCCGGGCTCGGGTGATCGACGCCGCCGAGACCGAGCGCAGGCGCATCGAACGCGACCTGCACGACGGTGCCCAGCAGCGCCTGGTGGCGCTGGCCATGGAGCTCGGCCGGGCCAAGGCGAAGTTCGCGACCGATCCACAGGCGGCCGCGGTCATCGTCGACCAGGCCCACGGGCAGGCCAAGGAGGCGCTGGCCGAGCTGCGGAACCTGGTGCGCGGTGTGCACCCGCCGGTTCTGTCCGACCGCGGCCTGGACGCCGCTCTCTCCGGACTCGCGGCACTGTCACCGGTCCCGGTTACAGTGCGAGTAGATCTGCCCGTCCGCCCCGCCGCCGCGATCGAGGCGATCGCGTACTTCGTGGTCGCCGAGGCGCTCACGAACGTCGCGAAGCACGCCAAGGCGAGCCAGGCCGAGGTCGTTGTGACCGGCGCGGACGGCCTGCTGACATTGCTGGTCTTCGATGACGGAGCCGGCGGCGCCGATCCGGCGGGGCAGGGCCTTACCGGCCTCGCGGCGCGGGTGGCCGGCGTGGATGGCAGGCTGCGGGTGACGAGCCCGGCCGGGGGCCCGACAACGATCGAGGTGGTACTGCCATGCGGATCGTGATCGCCGAGGACTCCGTGCTGCTGCGCGAAGGCCTGACCCGGCTGCTCGCCGAGGCCGGTCACGAGGTCGCGGCTGCCGCCGGTGACGGCGAGGAATTTCTCCGCCAGGTTGGCGAGCATCAGCCGGATGCGGTGGTCGTCGACGTGCGCATGCCACCGACGTTCACCGACGAAGGCCTGCGCGCCGCACTGGTGGTGCGCAGCACCTGGCCGTCGGTCGGCGTTCTGGTTCTCTCTCAGTATGTGGAAGAAAGATTTGCGACGGAACTTTTGTCGGGTCGGCCGCAGGGAGTCGGATACCTACTCAAGGACCGGGTCGCCGACCTGACCGAGTTCCTGGACGCGCTCAACCGGGTGGCGGCTCAAGGCAGTGCCCTTGACCCCGAGGTCGTCGCCCAGCTGCTGGCCCGCAGCCGGCATCCGCTCGCCGAGCTGACTCCGCGCGAGCGGGACGTACTCGGTGGCATGGCCGAAGGCCGGTCCAACGGGGCCATCGCGGCCGAATTGGTGGTCAGCGAGGGCGCGGTCGAGAAGCACATCAACAGCATCTTCGCCAAGCTCCGCCTCGCACCGGCCGACCGTGACCACCGCCGGGTGCTAGCCGTGCTCCGCTACCTGGGAGCCGACGGATCGTGAACAAGCGCCTGGACCTGACCCGAGGCCGCATCGTGGCCTTGTGCATCGGGCTCCCGCTCACGCTGGTGGCCATCTGCGCGACTTCGCTCCATACGCTCGGTGACCTGGCGGCGGGCTCCTACCCGGTGCACTTCCAAGTGCCCGCGAACGGCCGGACCGTGACGCTCTCCATCAAGGGGGGCGACATACACGTGGCTACGTCGCCCAGTCGCCTGGTCAAGCTGCACGGCCGTGCGCTGTACTCGCTCCTGCGACCCGTTGTGGGGTATCGAGTGACTGGCTTCACTATCGTGATGAAGTCGCGTTGCCGGCTGCCGATCACGGAGTGCGCGTTCAACTATCACCTGGCGCTGCCGTCCGGAGTCAGCGCCAGCCTGACCGATGGCAACGGCAACATCACTGCCTCCTACCTGCTAAGCCAGGATGTGACCGCGGTCAGCCACGCGGGGAACATCACGCTGAGTTTCGCCGTGGTACCCGACAATGTCGATGTGACGACCAGCCTTGGTCACATCACCCTGGTGCTGCCGCCCGGCAACACCACCTATCGGATCGATGCGTCCGCACCGCTCGGCACGTCGACGATCAGGGTGCCGACCAGTCCTGCGTCCTCCCACGTGCTCATCGTGACCGACACCTCGGGCAGCATCACGATCACGAACTAGCTGTTCGGGCCGGGGATGAGGGTATCGGGACGGCGATGACGTGATCTTCGAGGTGGTGACCG